>CAYPEJ010000026.1:0-64359 GCA_964409685.1 uncultured Anaeromicropila sp. | reverse complement strand
GAAAAGGAATCGTAAAGCCTTGAATTTATTGGCTTAGAGATTCCGAGAGATTATTAAGGGTAGTAGGAGGAAATAACGATGAATGCAAATATAGAAAATGTAACTGTACTGGCATCTGCAGAAGTTACAGGAGAATCATTACCAGAAGAAATGGGAAGTTTTTCAGAGACCGAAGCTCAAGTGGTGAAAGAACCTTTACTTGGTAGTCCAGTTGTAGTTGGTGGAGTATCTTTTGGAGTCTTATGTATGGGATTAGTTTTTGGATATGTCTTAGCAAAGAGAAAGTTGAAAAAAGAAAAACAGAATTATTAGTTTGGGATATTTAGATAGTATCGGTATATTAAATGAAGTTTTTTATAAAGGCACAGCGAATGCTTTTGTTTGCTGTGCCTTGTGTATGTATCTGTTTTTAGTTAAGGTCATCGTTTTAAGGTCAGCATCACAAGGAGTGAAGTTGTATTCTTAAGAAAAATGTAATAAGAAAGGTGTGGTAATAAAAGGACATATTAGGTATTATTAAATAGTACGTAAGGTGATAGGATGTGAGGTGAAATGGTGGAGGAAAGGAAAGAGAAAGTAATTGAATTAAAACATGTGAAAAAGATTTACTATATGGGAAATGAAAAAATATGTGCAGTAAATGATGTGAGCTTTGATGTCTACAAAGGCGAATTTTGTTGCCTACTTGGAACATCAGGTTCTGGAAAATCAACGCTGTTAAATCTAATGGCAGGAATTGAGAAGTTGACTTCAGGACAAATCATTATAAAGGGAAAAAACGTACATAAAATGAGTGAAAATGGCTTGGCGAAGTTCAGACAACGTTACTTAGGATTTGTATTTCAATCGTACAATCTAATTAATTCTATGACAGCATTGGAAAATGTAGAATTGCCCCTTGTATTTCGAAGGATGAAACCAGAACGTCGTACAAGGATTGCAAAGGATATGTTGACGAAGGTAGGATTAGAGAAACGATTGAAGCATAAACCGAAGGAAATGAGTGGGGGACAGCAGCAGAGAGTAGGAATTGCAAGAGCATTTGTTACCAAGCCAGAGATTGTATTTGCTGATGAGCCTACAGGAAATCTTGATACTAAGACAACCTTAGAGGTCATGGATATTATTAAAAAAATGGCAAAAGAGAATCAGCAAACGATTGTTATGGTTACCCATGATAGGCGGTTAGCAGATTATGCAGACAAAGTAATACACATTTTAGACGGGAATATTCAAAATATAGAAATGATGGAACAACAAAGACAAAATAAAGATGAGGGAGTGGAGCAATGAAAATAAAGGCACGAATTTGTAGTTTGTTAGTTGTACTAACATTGTGTTTGACAAGTATATGGAGTGATGAAGCGTATGTTTGCTATGCGTATGAGGACGGAGATGTAACATCTTCAAACAATTGGTATGTTTATGTAAATGGAGAAATGCCAGATATTACATTAAAAAAGGGGGAGACATTTGAAGTTTCTTTACCACTTACAGCTAATTATACCATGTCAGTAAGAAAAATTATGATAGATGTGAAAGAGACACCATTTACGGTAAAGGGGACTCCTGCGATTTATTATGAGGGAAAACAGGAGGCAACAAAATCACTTGGAGTGGGGAATTACTTTTTGAAATTTACACTAACAGCAAAAAAGGGAACAGAGGATAAAACATATCATCTTCCGATTTCATTTTTAGCAGGGTATTCGGATAGTGATTTGGCAACTTATAGTTTAATGGACATGTTACCAGTAAGTTTTCAGACAGAGGAAGCGGAGGTTGTAGGAAAGGCAAGTTTATCACTTTCGGATATTACATGTGAGTATGATGGTGAAAAGTTAAAAATTGGCGAAACGGCAGATATAGCTTATAATCTTTGTAATAATGGAAATGGTAAAGCATACGATATTACGATTTCTTATGATGGATTTGGAGATGAAGGAATTCTTCCTGTCAATAAGAATTCGACTAGTACGATAGCAACACTTGCAGTAGCTTCTGAAAAGTCAATTACACTACCAATTACACCTGCGGATAATTGTGTTACTGGTGCAAAGAAAATTAGTATTACTGTTTCCTACAAGGAGACAGAAAAGTCCACAGAATTTATTACTTTGACAGATAGTATTTACATACAAGTAGAAGGAGCAGAGAAGAAAACGGACGAGACGACTTATGCACCGAAATTAAGAATCTCAAATGTAAAGCAAACACCTTCTAAGCCAGAAGCAGGCGGTATCGTATCACTTTCTTATTATGTGACAAATGTAGGAACAAAGGCAGCAGAAGGCATTATCATTACACCAACGAACTTAACCAATGCGACATTTACACCAATTGATAAAGATGCGAGTGCCTATATTAAGTCTTTAAAAGTTGGTGGGAAAAAGAAAGTTACCATGAAATTTTTAGTGTCGGAACAAATCGAAAGTGGATCCAATGGAATTGAACTAAGTGCGGTATTAAAAGATAGCAAAGGAACAGATTACACAGATTCATTTCATTTATATGTCACGAACTTAGTTGCAAAAGAAGAGGATTCTGCAGGAGTTCCAAAGTTGATTATACAGAATTATGATACAGGAGATGATGTGGTAAGAGCGGGAGATGAGTTTACGCTTTCTCTTGATATTATGAATGCCCATGGCTCATTAAGTGCAAATAATATTAAAGTTACCATTACATCTGATGAAGCGGGAACATTTACAGCGGCAAAGGGAAGTAATAGTTTTTATATTTCCAAGATTCCAGCAAACGGCTCGGTCCACAAAGAGATACAATTAAAGGCAAAAGCAGATTCTATTACAAAAGTGTATCCGCTAAAAGTAGAATTTGAGTATGAATACGATGGTATGGAACTTCCAAAAGATACCTTGTCATCGGGATTAGTAGTAAGTGAGGTGTTGAATATTCAAGTGGCAGAAGATTCTAGACCTGCCTTAACCAATGTAATAGTAGGCGGATATGGAGAGTTAATGTGTGGTGAGATGAACTGCCTTTCCTTTGATTTTACCAACCGTGGAAAATCCCCTTTATACAATGTAGAAGTGGTGGTAACAGGAGATTTTCAACCAGCTACGGAATCCTATTTTATCGGAACAGTAGAAGCAGGAACTGGGAATAATCATGAGATAGAAATTACACCAATGGCCGATGGAACAGGAAATGGTTTGCTTACTATTACCTATGAAGATAGCAATGGAACGGTAGGAACTATCGAAGAAGAATTTTCTGGTGATATTATGCCAATTATGATGGATGAACCAGGAGAGGAATTTGAAATTGTTGAGCCAGAAGTGGAAGAAGAAACAAAGCCAATGATTCCGCTACCAGCATTTCTATTTTTGGAAATTGTACTATTTGTACTTAGTATTGTGATTACTAGAAAAGTAGTAATTAAATTACATATTAAGAAGAAAATGAAGGAAGAAGAAAAAGAGTTAGATTAGGAGGATAAAGTTAAATGATGCAATTGATATCAGAATTTATTCTAGTAAAACCAGTAGCGATTGGTGCAACAACCTTAGTAGTAGTGGGACTTGGAGTAGTAATTGGCATAACATTAGGAAAGAAAAAAATAAAAAAGGGAATCAAAATCTATGAGGATATCTGATTTATTAAAAATGGGCTTTCGGAATCTGCGAAGGCGGAAAGCAAGAACAGCTTTAACAGTAGTTGGAGTTGTGATAGGGACAATTTCTATTGTGGTTATGGTTTCGCTTGGAATTGGTTTGAATTACTGCTACGAGAAAACGATGATGGAATATGGAAGTCTTAATACGCTAAGCATTTATCAAAGTAGTTATGTGGAAAATGAAGATGGAGACTACGAGGAAAAAAATCAAGAAAATCTGATGAATGACGATTTTGTAGAGGTTTTAAAACAGATGGAGCATGTTAGAAATGTGACACCACTGTTTAATACGAGTGCAACGATTTCGGGAAATGGTTGGGAGGCTAATGTTTCTGTTATCGTAATGGATTTTTCCGTGTTACCAGCATTAGATCCACCAACACCCGTCTCGGGAGAGTATGATTTTACAGAAGGTACAGGGTGTGTGATTATTGGGCAAGATGCCATTTCTTATCGTTACAAGCCTTCTACAGGGAAAGAAGTAACCACGGAATTAGATCTGAGCAAGGAAAGATTATTTTTTACCTTAGATGAAATGAGTTATTACGAAGAAGTTCCAACAAGTACGGAAATGGAAGATGGAACAAGTACGATATCAGAACCAAACTATGTAAAGCCTAAAAAAGAATTAATTCAAGATTACGTTGTGGTAAGTGACCCAAATCAGTATGAATACCAATGGTGCGTTATGATGGATATGACATATTACAAAAAGTTGTATGAGAAGCAAGCAAAGAATTTAAAAGGAAAAGAAAGGAAGCGCATCTTAAAAAATATCGAACGCTACAGTGAAATTCGAGTCATTGTAGATAATGTGGAAAATGTAGATAAGGTATCAGAAGAGATTCGTGTCTATGGAGGACAAACGGATGGAATGGGCAACTATTTAGAACAAGTACAAAATGAAGCCAAAATTATTGAACTTGTGCTAGGTGGAATCGGTGCCGTTTCCATGCTAGTATCCGCTATTAGTATTGCTAACACAATGGTTATGTCTATCTATGAAAGAACCAAGGAAATCGGTGTTATGAAAGTACTAGGTTGTGTTGTGTCTGATATAAAGAAATTATTCTTGCTAGAAGCAGGTGTAATCGGAGGGATTGGAGGACTGATTGGGATAGGTTTAAGTTATCTTATCTCATATGTGATCAATCACTATGGAGGACCGACGGTTGGTGCTTCTATGGGGCTTGCCTTAGGTGAAGATGGTACGATACAATTATCCTTGATTCCAATTTGGTTATCGGCACTAGCATTAGTCTTTGCATTTTTAGTTGGCATTGTCTCAGGATATTTCCCAGCCCGTCGTGCTACCAAGATTCGTGCCATTGAGGCAATGAAATCCGACGGTTGATTTCAAAATTCTTTTAGTATATAATAAATTGCAGATTGTTAAATTATACGTTTTGAAATGAGGTTATTATATGGCGAAGATAAGAACAAGATTTGCACCAAGCCCTACAGGTAAGATGCACGTTGGAAATTTAAGAACAGCATTATATGCTTATTTGATTGCAAAACATGAAGGTGGCGATTTTCTTCTAAGAATTGAAGATACAGACCAAGAACGTTTTGTAGAAGGAGCACTTGATATTATATATCGTACAATGGCTGGAACAGGACTTATCCATGACGAAGGTCCAGACAAAGACGGTGGTTTTGGCCCATATGTACAAAGTGAAAGACAAGCACAAGGTTTATATCTTGAATATGCAAAACAACTTGTAGAAAAGGGAGAAGCCTACTATTGTTTCTGTACAAAAGAACGATTAGAATCCTTAAAAACTACAGTAACAGCTGAAAATGAAAAAGAAATTGCAAAGTATGACAAACACTGTCTTCATTTATCCAAAGAAGAAGTAGAAGCAAACTTAGCAGCAGGTATTCCTTACGTTATCCGTCAGAATAACCCAACAGAAGGAACTACAACATTTAAAGATGTTATTTACGGAGATATCACAGTAGATAATGAAGAATTAGATGATATGATCTTAATCAAATCCGATGGATATCCAACATACAACTTTGCCAACGTTGTAGATGATCATTTAATGGAAATCACTCACGTAGTACGTGGAAATGAATACTTATCCTCTTCTCCAAAGTACAATCGTTTATACGAAGCATTTGGATGGGAAGTGCCAGTTTACATTCACTGCCCAACTATCACAAACGAAGAGCATAAGAAATTAAGTAAACGTAGCGGACATGCTTCTTTCGAAGATTTAATTGCACAAGGATTCTTATCCGAAGCAGTTGTAAACTTTGTTGCATTATTAGGATGGAGCCCATCTGAAGACAAAGAAATCTTCTCTTTACAAGAATTAATCGAAGCATTTGATTACAATAGAATTAATAAATCTCCAGCAGTATTTGACGTTGTAAAATTAAAATGGATGAACGGCGAATACATTAAGAAAATGGATTTTGATGCTTTCTATGAAATGGCAGAACCATACATCAAAGAAGTAATCACAAAAGATTACGATTTAAAGAAGATTGCACAAATGGCACAATCTAGAATTGAAGTATTCCCAGATATAAAAGAACTGATTGATTTCTTTGAGGCAGTACCAGAATACGATACAGCAATGTACACTCATAAGAAGATGAAAACAAACGAAGAAACATCTTTAGCAGTATTACAAGAAATCCTTCCAGAATTAGAAGCTTGGGATGATTACTCAAACGATGCTTTATATGCAAAATTAGTTGAGTTTGTAAAAGAAAAAGGTTACAAGAACGGTTATGTAATGTGGCCACTTCGTACAGCGGTTTCTGGTAAACAATCTACTCCTGGTGGAGCAACAGAGATCATGGAGATCTTAGGAAAAGACGAAACGATAAAGAGAGTAAAAGATGCAATCCAATTACTTTCTAAATAGGATGTAAGAAAAATGGCACAGTGAATATTTTGGTTCGCTGTGCCTTTTAGACTTATTGAAAGGACTTGTAAATAAGATTGAAATCAAGACAACGAAAGGGTTTAAGATGGAGTTTAGTAAGGCACAACGGGAAGCAATTGAACATGATAAGGGGCCGATGCTTGTTCTTGCAGGACCGGGTTCTGGAAAAACATTTGTAATTACACAGAGAACCAAATATCTCATTGAACAACATGGGGTAGATCCAAGAACCGTACTAGTTATTACATTTACAAAAGCAGCCGCAGAGGAGATGAAGACAAGATTTTCAAAGCTCTGTGATGTGCAAGGGGTTACCTTTGGTACATTTCATGCGGTGTTTTTCAATATCTTAAAATATGCCTACGGTTTTCGAGGAGATAATATTTTAAGAGAAGATATGAAATATCAGATAATTCAAGAGATTATATCTAAGATGGAATTCGAAGTGGAAGATGAAAAGGAACTGATTGAGAATTTAATCAGTGAAATCAGCTATGTTAAAGGAAGTAATATTGACATTGAAAATTATTTTTCACTAAACTGTTCCGAAGTATCCTTTACCACTGTCTATAAGGAGTATCAGAATAAGCTTCAAAAGTTAAATAAAATTGATTTTGATGATATGATGATCTACTGTCTTGAATTGTTCCAACAGAGAAAAGATATTTTAGCTATGTGGCAAAAGCGTTATCAATATATTATGGTAGATGAGGCGCAAGATAGTAATATTATGCAGTATGAAATTACAAAGTTATTAGCAGGCGAGGCGAAAAATTTATTTTTAGTTGGGGATGATGACCAAAGCTTATATCGTTTTCGTGGGGCAAAGCCAGAGATTATGTTGAACTTTGATAAAGATTTTCCAACCACAAAACAAGTCGTATTAGAATACAACTATCGCTCTCAGAAGAAAATTGTAGATGCGGCATTACGTGTAGTTGAAAATAATAGTCATCGTTTTCCTAAGAATATTCAGGCAGTACGTGCGCCAGGAAGTGATGTAAAAGTGAAATTTTATCCTAGTGGAAAAGAAGAGAATCATGCAATTGTTCAGGAAGTTCTTGCACTTTCGAAAAAAGGGGTAGATTTAAATGAAATCGCCATCTTGTTCCGAACCAATAAGCAACCACGAGCATTGCTTGGATTATTTATGGCATACAATATTCCATTTCGCATGAAAGATACCATGCCTAATATCTTTGAACACTGGATTGCAAAAAATATGGTTGCATACATTCAACTTGCAAAAGGTAAAATGGACAGAAGTCTATTTTTAGAAATCATGAATCGTCCAAAACGATATATTTCAAGGGAAAGTCTAAAGGATCCAGTGGTGAATTTAGCGCAGTTAATGGATTTTTACCGAGATAAACCATATATGGTAGAGCGAATTATCAAACTACAATATGATTTAAAAATGCTTGCAGATATGGAACCATATGCAGGTTTGCAGTACATTCGCAAAGCAATGGACTATGATTCTTATATCAAGGAATTTGCAGAGTTTCGTAATGTGAAACCAGATGAATTCTTTGAAGTATTAGACGAACTTACGGATGGAGCAAAAGAATTTAAGACGTATGAGGCGTGGTTTGCATGTATGCGTGATTATGAGACAAATTTACGTGACCAGATGCGAAAGAAAGAACAGATGCAGAATCCAAGTGTATCGTTCATGACATTTCATGGTTGTAAAGGTCTTGAATTTGAACATGTCTATATTATCGACGCAAATGAAGATATAACACCACATCGTAAAGCGGTTAATGCGGCAGATATGGAAGAAGAACGTCGTATGTTCTATGTCGCCATGACGCGAGCAAAAGATGAATTAACTATTAATTATGTCAAAGAACGCTATGAGAAGGAATTGCAGTGTTCTCGTTTTGTCGGTGAACTTTTAATGAATAAAGCTGCTATGAAAGCAAATGTACGTGTCAAACATAGCACTTATGGGATGGGAACTATTACAAAAGTAGAAGATGGAAAATGTACCATTAAGTTTGATAAAAATCCAGTTCCAAAGGTGTTAAGTCTTGAATTTTGCGTGCAGAATCAGATTTTGAAAGTAATAGATGAGTAAGGTGGCAATATGGAAAAACGGGTAGTAAAAATTTCAGTGCGAACGCTAGTGGAATTTATTCTTCGTTGTGGTGATATCAATGTTGGGGGCAGAGGTGTCCGAGATACGGAGGCGATGCAGAAGGGAAGTAAGATTCATCGTAAGATTCAGAATAGCATGGGTGGGGATTACAAAGCCGAAGTTGCCTTAGCCCAAGAGATACCAATGGAACGAGATGGAATTGCATTTACATTGGTAGTGGAAGGGCGTGCAGACGGCATTTTTACAAGAGAAGAAAGAACCGTTATAGATGAAATCAAAGGAATGTATCTAGATGTCTTAAAACTAGAAGAACCCTTTATGATTCATGAAGCACAGGCGAAATGTTATGGTTATATCTATGCGTTACAGAATCAGTTGAACGAGATTGAGATACAGATGACCTATGCCAACTTAGACGAAGAGGATATCAAGCGATTTCAAAAAGTGTATCCTATGGATGTCTTAACAAAATGGTTTGAAGATTTAGTAAATGAATATGCAAAATGGGCAGTATGGCAAATTAAATGGGAAGAAGAACGTAACGCAACCATTAAGCAGGTTGACTTTCCATTTCCTTATCGCGAAGGACAGAAAGATCTTGTAACGGGTGTTTATAAGACAATATTGCGAAGTAAGAAGTTGTATATTGAGGCACCTACAGGTGTTGGAAAGACGATGTCAACGGTATTTCCGACTGTGAAAGCAATGGGAGAAGGTTTGATTGAAAAAATATTTTACCTAACAGCGAAAACCATTACTCGAACAGTTGCAGAGGAGGCCTTTCATATCTTACGAGATAAAGGCATGAATCTGAAGGTGATCACCTTAACTGCAAAGGATAAAATCTGTATCTTGGATAAGCCAAATTGTAATCCGAATTCATGTGAACGTGCAAAAGGACATTTTGACCGTGTAAATGATGCAATTTACGATATGTTAGTGTCTGAGCATGAAATCTCTAGAGAATTAGTCGAACAATATGCAATCAAACATTGTGTCTGTCCTGTGGAAATGGCATTAGACGTTACTCTTTGGGCAGATGCAATCATTTGTGATTACAATTATGTATTTGACCCGCGTGTATTCCTTCGTCGATTCTTTCAAAATGAAAAGAAGTATGATTATTGTTTTCTAGTAGATGAAGCACATAATTTAGTAGAACGTGCAAGAGAAATGTATAGCGCATCGTTAATAAAAGATAATTTTTTAGAAGTAAAAAATATTGTAAAATTTCGAAGTAAGAAACTAGAAAAGAAGTTATCTGCATGTAATCGTAAGCTTTTGCTTATGAAGAAAGAATGGGAAGAAGCAAAAGCAGGTGGGTTAGAGTATGAACCAGGTGCATTGGTAGATCAATTCATCATTACGGTAATGAATGCACTAACAGAGTTTGATATATTTTTGAATGAATATCTTGAGTTTGAAGAACGGGATAAGGTTCTGGATTTATACTTTGCCATATTTCATTTTCTAAATATGTATGAAATCATGAATGATAAGTACAAGGTTTATATTAACGTAAATGAAGAAGGTCATTTTTTTGTAAAATTACAATGCATGGATCCATCCGATAATATAAAAGCGTGTCTAGATAAGGGAAGAAGTGCTGTATTTTTCTCAGCAACATTTTTGCCGATTCAGTATTATAAGGACCAATTAGCTGGAACGGCAGATGATTACGCCATATATGCCCCATCTCCTTTTGATGTAAATAAGAGGAGGATATTTGTAGCAAGGGATGTGAGCACTAAGTATACTAGACGAAATTTTGTAGAGTATGAAAAAATCGTAAAATACATCTATGAGTTTGTTATGCGTAAAAAGGGAAATTATCTTTTGTTCTTCCCATCTTATCAGTATATGAGGACCATTTATGATTTAATGGAAGGATTAGAATGGAAAGAACGGTTTCAAGATTGTGAATATTTTGTACAAAGTCAACATATGACGGAGCGAGAGCGAGAAGAATTCTTAGAAAGTTTTACGGCAGATTCTAATGTATGTCGACTAGGATTTTGTGTTATGGGTGGAATCTTTAGCGAAGGGATTGATTTAAAGCAGGATCGTTTGATTGGAACTGTAATAGTAGGGACGGGGCTTCCGATGGTTTGTGATGATAGAGAGTTGTTTCGTGCTTATTATCAAGAGAGAGAAGAAAAAGGATTTGAGTATGCTTATCTTTACAATGGTATGAATAAAGTGTTACAATCAGCGGGAAGAGTGATTCGTACTACAGAAGATGTAGGAGCCATTTTATTATTGGATGAACGATTTACAACTAGTGCTTATACAACTTTGTTCCCGCATGAATGGTATCCTTATGAAATTGTAAGTCTAAGTTCGTTAAAAGAAAGACTAGATGACTTTTGGAAGCAGTTTGAGTAGGAAAACATTTGAGAATATATAAAAGTACACGAGGAGGAAATACGATGATAAAAGCAGTATTATTTGATTTGGATGGAACTTTGGTGGATTCTTTAGAGTCTATCTCTAGTGCAAGCAATAAGGTTTTAAAGGAACTAGGCTTAAAAGAGTTACCAAAGGAAAATTTTAAATACTATTGTGGGGATGGTGCAAAAGAATTAGTTCGTCGTTTTTTGCATGATGGTGGAGATGAAGATGGACAATTCTTTGACAAAGCGTATGCATTATATCAAGAAATATTTAAAGAAGATTGCACATACAAAGTAACGGTCTTTGATGGTATAAAGGATTTACTAATTAAACTAAAGGAGAAAGAGATAAAATTAGCGGTTGTGTCCAATAAGCCCCATGCTCGCACTCTTGATGTGGTAAATACTCTCTTTGGCGAGCATGTATTTGATGTAGTAATTGGTCAAAGAGAGGGCATTGATAAGAAACCAGATCCAGCAGGAGCCCTTGAAGTAGCAAGGGTTTTAGGAGTTTTACCAGAAGAGTGTGCATTTGTCGGAGACACCAATGTTGACATGCAAACAGGTACCAATGCAGGTATGCTTCGTATTGGAGTTTTATGGGGATTCCGTACCAAAGAGGAACTTGTTGAGAATGGTGCAGATGAAATTGTACGAAATCCAGTACAAATTGTTGAAAAAATATCTCGATAAGCGGGATATTTTTGTGTACTTTTTTTAGTACAATTATAGAGACAAATGGATTAAAATGTGTTAAAATATTAACATGTTAAGAAATTAACAAGTAAACACTTTGAACGAAGAAAAAAGGGATTTAAAAAAAAGGGATTTATTGTTGCAGAATATTAGACCATTGTTTGACTAATATTCGACGAGAGAACGGATTAGAAAGGGAGGATTCATTATGTGTAAATATTTTAATGTTGTGGAATTGGAACCAGAGGTAAGAAGATTATTAATTGGTGAATTTGGTAGCGTCGCAAAAGCAAAAGATAATATGTTGATTTTTACACATCATTTGCCAGAGAATTTACAAGAACAGATTGTAGAGTATGCAAATGCTAAATATCCATATCTTGCAAAGAATCCAGCTACATATAAAGAATGCTTTCAAGAATTGAATCAGAATATTAAAATGATATTGGGTAATTTATATCAAGTGGTATAAATTATAGGATTATCTTTTGAGTAGTATGATAAGAGTATTGATTGAAATAAATGAGAGTCTTTCATTTAGAAATCAATACTCTTTTTACTTATGTATATTTAGTGATATAATAATATTTAGAACTATGTTTTCAGAAAGGAAGAATTGTCTATCAAATAAAAGATGCACCTGATGAATATACATACAGGATTTTGAATTTACTTTATACATATAATATTACTAAGTTATAGAAACAGCCCTATGGAATATAAAAGCTTCTATAGGGCTGGTGAATTGATAGACTTGGGATTCAAAGTTGCGAATTTATATCAACCCTTGTTCTTTTAATTGTTCAATTGGTTGTATTTTTTCATATATATCAGGTCTTTCCTCTTTGATTTGATCGCGATATTCTAAAATCGCACACCATAATTTCTTAGGTAATTCAAATTGACTAAACATTCCACATATATTCTTTCCGTCTACGAAGGAGAACAAATAATCAATTTCATCATCTGTAAATCTTGCCTTAATTCCTAAAGTGCCATAAAATTTTATGAATTCATGGCCGTCCATACGATTGAATTCAAATGCTTTCTGCCACCATTCAGAATACTCTTGAAAACCATTTTCTCCGTTTAATTCTTTTTTGACTGCTCGTCCTGCATGGTATCCACACATCAAAGCTCCTTGTACAATTACTTCTATATGAGCTGCACTGTCACCAATTACAAGAACATTTCCCTTATATGGTGTTTTAAGCGGAACATAGGACTTTACACTACATCCTGTCTTATTTACTATTTCAGCTTGAGCAAGATTTTCACTTAGTGGGCTGTCTTTTACAAGTTTTTCGAATAACATATCAGCTTTCAAATCTTTTGTTCCCATAACAGTTAATTCTACTTCATCTAAGCTTTCTATACTTGTACCTACCATAATTTCTGCAAAAGGATGATAAACATTTCCATAATATTGATTCCAGCTTTGCTTTTCAAATCCTTTTGTATTCTTTAAATAGTAGCTTACGACTAATGGGGTTCCAAAAAACTGTCTGTCTTTATTGAATCCAAATACACCTGCCATTTTTGCTTTAACACCTTCTGCAATCACTAATTTTTTCGCTTCAATTATTTCATGAGCACCATCATGTTGAATTTTAACTTCCACATGATCTCCCTTGTCCTCTCCGTCATAAGCCATACATCCAAACCGTAATAGAATGTTTAAAGATTCACATTGCTCTTTTAAATCTTTTAGTAAATGACTTTTGTCAAATTTGACTGCAATTGGCTTTTTATCTGTACGAGCAAAATGAGCCTTGTATCCTTTTGGTGAAAAATAATTACATCGAATAACATCAAGTGTTCGTCCTGTATATGGTACCTCAAAGTTATTTTTCGTATAAATAATTTTATTATCTTGAATATGTATTGTTTCATCTTCATATCCTTCATCCAATACAAACTGCGAAGAGCAAGCTCGTGTTATCTTAGTAATATCTTTTTTTCCTTCTATTACGACTACTTTAAGTCCTTGTGAAGCGGCTGTAATAGCTGTCCAAAGACCTGCTGGACCTGCACCAATCACGATTAAATCATTCATGTGTTACACTCCTTCAATAAATTATTTTCTTACAAAATAGAATAGCATGATGTAAAAAATAAACAGTTATTATATTAAAATTATACCTTCTCTACATTATAATGTCAATTAAATAGCACCCTAAAAATAGGGTGCATGTATTTTGCTCTACATTATTAATATCCATAAGAACGAATCTGATTACTAATTGCATTCACTGTTTCCGTTGGCTCATATCCACTTGTTCCAAATAAATACTCGTGAAGTTCTGTTACATTACTACTTAATGTAGTTGGAACAACAACGGAAGCGGAATTAATTTTCCCTGTCTTATTCTCAAATGGAAATCCTTGACTATCTGCCATGTTATAAAAAGGTAAAGCCATACCTAATTTTAATATCTCAGCAGTGGATAAACTTGTATAAATTTGTGGAAGGATCTCATCTGCAACCTTATACAATGTGACTGGATTAGATTTTTTTGCTTTCTCAAAGATTGCTTTTAATACAGTTCTTTGACGTTCTGCTCTTGTAAAATCACCACCAGCAGTATAACGTACACGACAGTAACCTGTTGCTTGAACACCTGTTACGGTTTGTGTTCCGGCAGATTTTAAGTAAGTATAATCCATGCCGTTGATCTTAGCGACATCTCTTGTATATGCATTTACATATTCTAATTCGTCTTCTGTAATCGTAAGTTCAATTCCACCCAGTAAATCAATTACATTGGTCAATGCAGAAAAGTTTACGGTAACAAAGTCGGTGATGTTTAAATCTAAGTTTTTGTTCAGTGTACTAATGGACAATGCAGGACCACCATAAGCATAAGCATGATTTACCTTTGTGTATCCGTGATCTTCAATGCTTAAAAAGGTATCACGAAAAACGGAAGATAACTTAATGTCTTTTGTCTTTTTATTGATGCTTACAATGATAATCGAATCGGTTCGAGTGTTTTTGTCTAATTCGTTAGCACGAGAGTCTACACCATATACCACAATATTTCGATAGTCATCCATGTTGGCATCTTTTACATCATTTTGCACTAAACTTTCCAAATCAGCTTCATAAACTTGAATCTTTGTTAAGCTGACAATGGCAAATACAACGGGTATTAATAGTAAAATAAGAATAAATTCAAATGCTAAAATGCGACGAATCCGTCTCTTTCTTCGTCCTTTTTTAGAAAGTTTCCTTTTCTTTGGTACTGTTTTCCTAGAATCCCTACTCATACACATATCCTCTTTTCCTATTACAAGTTTATTGTTTATTATAAGCCAATTTGTAAGTCTGTACACAAACTAATATGCATTTTTATTAATAAATCCTTTAAATACCGTTAAAAACATAATCTTAATATCAAATCCTAATGTCCAGTTTTCAATATAATACAAATCATGTTCAATTCTCTTAATAATAGAAGTATCGCCACGATAACCACTTACCTGTGCCCAACCAGTCATTCCAGGTCTTACTTGGTGTTTGATCATATAACGAGGAATCTCTTCTTTAAACTTCTCGACAAAAAATGGTCGCTCTGGTCTAGGACCAACTAAACTCATATCCCCCTTTAGTACGTTGAAAAGCTGAGGAAGCTCATCAATACTTGTACGGCGAATAAATTTCCCAATCGGAGTAACACGAGGATCGTTTGGGGTTGTCCATTGGTGTTTTTCTTTATCGGGTGCTTGTACTTCCATAGAACGGAATTTATACATCTCAAATTCCTTGTTGTGTAAGCCAATACGGGTTTGCTTGAAAATTAAAGGACCTTTAGAAGTCGATTTAATTATAATCGCAGTTACTATCATTGGAATGGAGAAAACAATAATAGCAGCAATCGAACCAACGATATCAAAGGTACGTTTTACAATTTTGTTTAACATATTACTTAACGGAACATTACGGATATTAATTACAGGTAATCCGTTAATATCTTCAATGTAAGGTTTCGTTGGAATAATATTGTTATAGTCTGGAATAAACTTTGTGTGTACGCCAGATTTCTCACATAATGCAACGATTTTCTCAAGTTTTGCGTACTCGCTGATACTTAATGTAATGGCGATTTCATCCAAATCATTTCGTTCTAGAATAGATTCTAACTTATTAATTCCATCGAGCACTTTAATATTTTTATAAAGAGTACCAGATTCCATAGTATCATCTAAGATACCATGAATATGATAACCCCATTCAGGATTAAGTAGAACACGGTTAATATAACGTTCCGCAGTACGACTGTAGCCAACTACCAGTACATGCTTTTGGTTAAATCCTTTCTTTCTATAATAAGATAGAACTATTCGCAAGATTACTCTACTTATAAAAGCAAGCAAAATATTCATTATAAAATAAATGAATAAGAAACTACGCATAAACTTCATAGACTGCTTCAGCATGACAAGTATGAATGAGAAACAAATAATACCTAACGTATTTGCCTTAAATAAATCCCATAGTTCAAAGCGGAAACTCTTCGAGCGCTTTGAGTCATAGACATGACATCCGTAATAGAAAAGCAAGTACAAAGGTACAATATATATTAACAAGGATGCATACTGTTCAGCTGGAGGATAATATCCAAACGGTGTCAGCCAGTCAAATTTGTAAATTAAAAAACTTTTAAAACGTAATTCGTAAGTTAGAATAAAGGAAATTATCATAATAAAAGCATCTAACAGGATATGGAATCGGTTAAAAAGCTTCTGATTATCTTTTATCATGTATTCACCATTACCTTTCATAAATTCAAAATGTCTTTTGACATAGTCTAATTATTATAATACAATATTAAATAATAATCTACAATAAATTATTTCACAAGCAGTACACAAATTCTTGTTATAGTTTAGTAATAAAGTCAAACTATATAAAAAAATATATATTGAAATATATAAGTGTGGGGAAAGGAGTCTTTCTAATGGACGAACATAATACGAACCAAAATTATAACCAAGATTTTAATCAAAATACGAATTCAAATTCAAATGGTAATTCCGATAACAGTTTTAACGAAAACTTTAACGGGAACTTTAACGGAAACTTCAATATGAATCCAAATGGAAATCAAAATAATCCAAATTATAATCCGAACGGTAAGAAACCAAAACATAAATTATCTTTTACAACTAAAGTAGCGCTTGGTATATCTGGTGCATTAGTAGTTGGTATCATCGGAGGTGCAATCTGGCAGTTTAGTGATATGGCATCTGAGATTCGAAGTGGTTCTGATACTAGTCTAGAAGAACAGCTTCAAAAAGATACCTATGTAAATGATACTCCATTAGAAGATACGGTTGTATTATCTGATATTAGTTTGGATAACTCCGTAACAAAAGTAGTAGAAGATAACATGGCTGCTATCGTATCCATTACATGTCAGATTGAGTCCCAAGTGACAAATATTTTCGGACAAACTTATAATGAGATACAAGAAGGTGCAGGTTCAGGGATTATTATTGGAGAAGATGATACCTTTTACTATATTTCAACCAACAACCATGTAGTTGCAGGTGCATCTGCCATTAACGTTACATTTTGTGATGACACAGACGTACAAGCAACTTTAAAAGGTGCAGACTCTACAGGAGATTTAGCTGTTATTGCTGTGAAAAAGAAAAATGTAGAAGAATCGACACGTAATGCAATTAAGATTGCAGAATTAGGAACATCTGATAGTGTAAAAGTCGGCGATACAGTAGTAGCCATTGGAAATGCATTAGGCCTAGGACAATCTTGTACCGTTGGAGTAGTGAGTGCACTAGATAGAGAAGTTACCATTGAAAATGTAAAAATGACACTAATCCAAACAGATGCCGCTATTAATGGTGGAAATAGTGGTGGTGCATTATTAAATCTAGATGGTAAAGTAATTGGAATTAATTCTGCTAAATTGGTAGAAGACACAATTGAAGGTATGTGTTTTGCGATTCCAATCTCCAATGCACAAACTATTTTAGATGAACTTATGAATGGAGAAGAAGTACCAGAAGGAAAAGAAGGTTACTTAGGTTTAAGTGGTATCTCTGTATCCCAAGAAGAAAGTAGTCAACTAAATATTCCAGTTGGTGTTTATGTAAGAGAAGTGCCAGAAGGCGGTGCAGCTTACAAAGCGGGTGTATTAGCAGGAGATGTTATTACAAAATTAAATGGTGTCGGTGTTGCGACAATCGATTCGTTGCAACAAAGAGCTAATAGTTATAAAGCAGGAACGGAAGTAACATTAACGGTACAACGTTATAAAGATGGCATTTACGAAGAACTAGAATTAAAATTAACATTAATGTCTAGCGAAGATTTTGGAGATTTAAAATATTCAGAAGATACAGTTTCAAATAATGGAAGTGATTCTAACGGAGGAGATTCATCCGAACAAAGTCCTTCCGACCCATCACAAGAATATAGTGAAGATGAACTGAGAGATTTCTACGATTATTTCCGTAAATACTTTGGAAATTAGGGAAAGATAAAGAATTTCTTAAAATAATATGGAACAGCTTGTGGTGAAAGTGATTGTAGGATATAATAAATACAATTTATGCTTTCAGCGCAAGCTGTTTTAGTAAGGAGAAAAATATATGAGTGATGAAACTAAGGACAATGTAAACGAACGTGACAACAGTAATTATGAAGATATTTGTTATATATGCCGTAGACCGGAAAGTAAGGCAGGAAAGATGATTCATATACCGAACAACATTTGTATTTGTTCCGACTGTATGCAGAAAACATTTGACACAATGAATACAGGAAATATGCCATATATGGATTTTATGACGATGAATCCAAATATGATGAACAATAATATGTCTTCTGTACATGATATTCCTAAAAATCAGAAGCTAAAGAAAAAGAAGGAAAAGAAAGAAGCACCTGAAAAAGTGCTTGATCCAAAGAAACTTCCTGCACCACATATTATTAAAGCAAGTCTTGATGAGTACGTAATTGGACAAGAATATGCTAAAAAAGTTATTTCTGTTGCGGTATATAATCACTACAAACGTGTATCAGCAGGAGCTCAAGATGATATTGAGATTGAAAAATCCAATATGCTTATGATTGGACCTACAGGAAGTGGTAAGACATATTTAGTGAAAACTCTAGCTCGTATTTTACAAGTTCCATTAGCGATTACAGATGCCACATCATTAACAGAAGCTGGTTATATCGGTGATGACGTGGAAAGTGTCTTATCTAAACTCTTACAAGCAGCAGACAATGACGTAGAAAAAGCAGAACGTGGAATTGTCTTTATTGATGAGATTGATAAGATTGCAAAGAAAAAGAGTACAAACAGTCGTGATGTAAGTGGAGAATCTGTTCAACAGGGGTTACTCAAACTACTAGAAGGTAGCGAGGTAGAAGTACCAGTGGGTGCAACTAGTAAAAATGCTATGGTTCCATTAACCACAATTAATACGAAAAATATTTTATTTATCTGCGGTGGTGCATTCCCTGAGCTAGATAAAATTATCAAAGCAAGGCTAAATCATCAAACATCTATCGGATTTAGTGCAAGTCTAAAAGATGAAATTGACAAAGAACCAAACATTTTATCGAAAGTTCAGACAGAAGATTTAAGAGAATTTGGTATGATTCCAGAGTTTTTAGGTCGTCTTCCAGTAGTATATACATTAGATGGATTAACAAAGGAAATGTTAGTAAAAGTCTTAAAAGAGCCGAAAAATGCCATATTAAAACAGTATCAAAAGTTACTGCTTTTAGATGAAGTAGATTTGGAATTTGATGACTCTGCATATGAAGCCATTGCTGAGAAGGCAATGGAGAAGAAAACAGGAGCTAGAGCCCTTCGTGCCATTATCGAGAAATTTATGTTAGACATTATGTTTGAGATACCGAAAGATGATAATATCGGTCGAGTAACGATAACAAGAGATTATATAGAAGGAAAAGGTGCGCCATTGATTGAGATTCGAAGAAATCAAACACCTTTATTAGAAGTATAAAGAAGTATAAATAAAACACCATTTATTGCGATTCACGTGATAAATGGTGTTTTTATTAACGAATAGGAAATTCTATCTTCTTTTATGCATATAATAATGAAAGGAAATTAGGTAGGAGGTAGAAAATTGGATACACCACAGGCAAATGTTCCAGCATGTACGACGCCAATTAATTCAGATGAATATATTCCTTTGCTCATTGACTATACAGGGAATTTTCAACAGGTTATTGACCAGTATAATCCAATCTGTTATATCATACTGACCATTCAACAAGCTATTATCTATGTACCGATTGGTAGTGCAGATATTGGGTCGCAAAATTATACATATCGTTCTATTCCTAAACTATATGGATTGTTAGATACTTCGGTGCTGGAAGAGACAGGTGTTCTACGTTTAAGAAGGCAACCTTATATTGATTTATACGGGCAAGATGTTATGATTGGTTTTGTAGATACAGGCATTGATTACCAACATTCCGTATTTAGAAATGAAGATGGAACGACAAGAATCCATAGCATATGGGATCAATCAATTGATACAGGACCGTCACCAGTGGGAATTCCTTATGGTACCGAATACACGGAAGACCAGATTAATGAAGCTTTAAGAAGTGAAAATCCATCTAGTGTAGTTCCAACAACGGATACGAACGGACACGGAACTTTTATGGCAGGTGTAGCAGCAGGAAATGTTGACGAAGGAAATGAATTTTCAGGTATCGCACCAAACTGCATAATTACTGTAGTAAAGTTAAGACAGGCGCGAAGAAAGCTTAGAGATTTCTTTTTGGTAAATGAAAATGCAGAATGTTTTGAAGAAAATGACATTATGGCAGGCGTCTACTACCTTATCTTTCAGGCAAGAGCGGCACAAAAACCGATTATCATTTGCTTTGGAGTGGGAACTAATTCAGGAGACCATAACGGTACATCGCCATTGTGTCGTTATATTGATTATACTGGTTATAATAGTGGTGTGGCATTTGTATGTGGAAGTGGAAATGAAGGAAATCGAGGACATCATTACCGTAGTGGCACTATAGAAGCTGGTGGATACGAAGAAGTGGAAGTTAGTGTAGGCGAGGGAGAATCGGGATTTACCATGGAATTGTGGGCGACGACACCTGCTCTATTTTCCATAGGAATGACCTCGCCCAGTGGAGAAGTCATAAATGAAATTCAGCCCCGACTTGGAAAGCGAGAAACGGTAAAATTTTTATTAGAAAAAACAGTCGCAACAGTTTCCTATATTCTAATTGAACCTGGTTCAGGAGATTTTCTTATATTTATGAGATTTTCCGCACCAGCTAGAGGAATTTGGAAGATACGTGCCTATAATCGAAGTAGTGCAGCAACAAGTTTTAACATATGGCTTCCTATTGAAGAATTTATTAATACCACTACGTATTTTAGTCGTTCTGAGCCAGACGTTACCATTACAGAACCAGGAAATGTAGCAACGATTACAACAGCTTCTGTTTACAACCATAAAACACAAAGTATTTATATTCATTCAGGAAGAGGGTATACTAGAAATGGAAGGATTCAGCCGACAATAGCGGCGCCAGGAGTAGATGTCTACGGTCCAGTCCCAAATAATCGTTTTAGTACAAAGACAGGATCCAGCGTCTCCGCAGCAGTAGCGGCGGGTATTGCAGCACTTGTGATGGAGTGGGCGGTTACTTTGCAAAATGATGTGGTGATTAATTCCAATGGTATGCGCCAATATTTAATTATTGGTGCAAAAGAGCAAGATATTGTATATCCAAATCGAGAATGGGGATACGGTCAAATCGACATATACTCCATATTTGAAAGACTTCGGACGTCATAATAAATTTTCGTTGAAAAAGTGAAACTTTCATATTATTATATATTTACTATTTGAAAAAGGTGGGTTTAAATGAAATCAGTACCAGAGATTGAAGGGAACTTGAGAAGGCATATGATACGTGTGCCAAGTGTAATTGAACAGGTAAGTGGAATACGAATTTTTGGAAAATTAATCAAATCTTTGGTGTTTACAACAGACGTAGCGATTATTCGAAATTGTAATGCCAATGCAGTAATTGCAGTCTATCCATTTACGCCACAGCCGATTATCACACATTCCATTATTAACTGCTCTGACGTTCCTGTTTTTTGCGGAGTTGGAGGAGGCACAACTACAGGGAAGCGCGTGGTAAATCTAGCAGAAGATGCAGAATTTCAAGGTGCTATGGGTGTTGTTGTAAATGCACCTACGCCAAATGAAACATTAAGATTTTTAGATCAGAAGATAGAGATTCCTATTGTAGTAACGGTTGCTTCTGATAAAACAGATATAGGAAAACGTTTGGAAAGTGGTGCAAGTATTCTAAATGTATCCTGTGCCAAGAGAACAGCAGATGTAATTCGTAACATTCGTAAGGATTTTCCAGATGTACCAATTATCGCAACAGGCGGACCAACAGATGAAAGTATACTAGAGACAATTGAAGCAGGCGCTAATGCTATTACGTATACTCCACCAACTAGTGGTGAAATCTTTCGAGATATGATGATGCGATACAGACATGAAGATTATGAGCGTGAATAATGAAATAGTTATGATTTATTGTGTAACAAGGAAGTATTTTGGGTAAAATCAAGATACTTCCTTGTTTTTCTTTTGCCAGAATCCACAATCTTTTACTTGTATTTCGCTATTTGGTAATTTATAATAAGGTTTAAGTTTACGAAAGGTTGTGTTAGGAATGAAGGAATGGGAAAAGAATATACGAACAATAGCTCATCCTTATGTAGCGGGCTATCAGCCAAAGGATTACAAAGTTACAAAATTAAATGCCAATGAAAATCCATATCCACCAGCACCAGCAGTCGAAAAAGCATTGGAAGAATTCCAATCCTCTGATTTACGATTGTATCCAGCGTTAGATGCAGGAGAATTGGTAACCGAATTAGCCAAATTTAAAAATGTAAAACCTTCACAAGTCTTTGTTGGAGTAGGTTCCGACGATGTACTGGGGATGTGCTTTTTGACATTTTTTAATTCAAAGAAGCCAATATTATTTCCGGATATTACATATTCCTTTTATGATGTGTGGGCAGATTTATATCGAATCCCATACGAATGCCCAAAATTGGATGAAGCATTCCACATCAAAAAGGAAGATTATTATAAAGAAAATGGTGGCATAGTTATTGCCAACCCAAATGCTCCAACATCCATTTGTGTTGGATTAGATTTTATACGAGACATTTTAGACCACAATCAAGATTCTATTGTAATTGTGGACGAAGCATATGTTGATTTTGGAGGGGAAAGTGCCATTGCATTATTACCTGAGTATGAGAATTTAGTTGTTGTACAGACATTCTCAAAATCACGTTCTCTAGCAGGTTTACGTATTGGTTATTGTATTGCCAACGAATCTTTGATTGAAGCCCTAGATAGAGTGAAATTTTCCTACAACTCATACACAATGAATATGCTTACAATTAAATTAGGCGCAGAGTCTGTTCGTGACGTGGATTATTTTAATAAGACCATCGAGAAAATAGTAAAGACAAGAGAATGGGCGAAAAAGGAATTAGAACAACTGGGATTTACTTGCTTAGATTCTAAGACAAACTTTTTATTTGCAACTCATAAGTCTGTACCAGCAAAAGAAATTTTTGACAAGTTACAAGAACGTAATATTTATGTTCGTCACTTTAATAAGGAAAGAATTGATAACTATTTAAGAATTACCATTGGTACAGATGTGCAAATGCAAGAATTAGTAGACGCGCTAAAGGAAATTTTATAATGCATACAAGCAAAGAATTGGTAAGTAAGTTGATAAAGTACGGCAGTTTAGAGTTAGACGAGTATGCGACACTTTTAAGAGAGTATACAGAACAGGACAGATTACAGTTACAAGAGCGGGCAGTGGAACTTCGTAGGCATTATTATGGAGATAAAGTGTTTGTTCGTGGTTTGATTGAGTTTACAAATTATTGTAAAAATAATTGTTATTACTGTGGCATTCAAGCCTCCAATCAAGTTGTACCCCGTTATCGTTTGTCCAAAGAAGAAATCTTAGCGTGTTGTGAAACTGGCTGGGATTTGGGTTTTCGCACTTTTGTGTTACAAGGTGGAGAGGATTTGTATTTTACCGAGGAAAGAATGGTTGACATTATTTCTTCCATTAAATCCAGATATCCAGATGTAGCGATTACGTTGTCCATAGGCGAGAAAAGCGAAGAAATATATCGTCGTTATAAAGAAGCAGGAGCGAATCGTTATTTACTACGCCATGAAACTGCCAATGAAGCGCATTATAAAATGTTGCATCCAGAAACTATGAGTTTATCCAATCGAAAGCGATGTCTTTTTACATTAAAAAGGTTAGGTTTTGAAACAGGAGCTGGTTTTATGGTAGGTTCTCCCGGACAAACGGAGGAACATCTTGCGGGGGATTTAGTTTTCTTGCAAGAATTACAACCCCATATGGTTGGGATTGGGCCATTTATACCACATCATGATACAAGATTTGGAGATGAAAAAGCAGGTTCCTTGGAGAAAACATATTTATTACTATCCATTTTGCGAATTTTACTTCCAAAATGTAATTTGCCAGCAACAACTGCACTTGGAACATTGCATCCAAGAGGGCGAGAACTGGGAATACAAGCGGGAGCCAATGTGGTTATGCCGAATCTATCGCCTTTAAGAGTGCGTAAGCAATATGAATTGTATGATAATAAAAACTGTACTGGTGCCGAAGCGGCAGAAAGTATAGAAGATTTACGTGGAAGAATGACTTCTATTGGATATCAAGTAGTTACAGAACGAGGCGATTCTGTGGCACAGAAATATGAAAGGTTGAAAAAATGAAATTTATAAAAGATATTTTGCGAGGTGTCTTGATTGGCATCGCCAATGCCATCCCAGGGGTAAGTGGTGGCACTATGATGGTTTCCATGGGGATCTATGATAAGATTATCTCTAGTGTTACCAATATTTTTCATCAGTTTAAGAAGAGTGTTATTACTTTAATTCCATACGGAATTGGTATGGGGCTCGGTATTATTGGGTTATCCTTTGCAATTGATTTTCTATTTGCAAATTATCCAATTCCAACATCTTTATTATTTATAGGATTAATTTTAGGTGGATTACCATTAATGTTAGGGAAAGTAAAGGGAAAAGGCATGAATGTATGGAATGGTGCTGTATTCTTAGTTTTCTTTGCATTTATCTTCCTTTTACAATGGTTAAATGGTAAAAATGCAACAGACGTAACATTGGTATTATCTGTTACGATGGCAATTCGTTTATTTTTTGTTGGAATAATAGCAGCTGCTACCATGGTTATTCCAGGTGTAAGTGGTTCTATGATATTAATGTTATTAGGTTTTTATACACCAGTGCTAGAAGCGGTTACTTTAACAGTTACGGCGCTTGTAAATGGTGATTTCAGTAATTTTATACATCAATGCTTGATTTTGGCACCTTTTGGTGTTGGAGTTCTTTTAGGTATTTATTATGTTGCAAAATTAATTGAAATGCTTTTAAAGAAGCAGGAGACATTAACATATTGTGCTATTTTAGGACTTATTGTGGCATCTCCCTTTGTGATTTTAATGCAAACAAGTTTAACTGCTCTAAATGTGTCAACTATTTTAATAAGTGTATTTACATTTGGAATTGGTTTTGCAGTAGCATATTTTTTAGGAAGAGAGTAAGTGTATTTTTATGAAAAAGTTTTTAATTATTTTTGCTGTTCTTGTAGTAGTTGGTGCAGCAGGATTTGGCGTGACGAAATTAATGGATACAAATGATAAAAAAGAGGATGATACTTTTACAATTGTAACATCATTTTATCCGACGTATACAGCGACACAAAATCTTGTAAAAGATATGGATGGTGTGACTGTTGTTAATTTAACAGAGAACCAATCTGGTTGTTTACATGATTATCAGCTTACAACAAGTGATATGAGAAAATTAGAAGGTGCAGATGTATTCGTAATGAATGGCGGAGGCATGGAAGGTTTCTTAGAAGAAGTTGTTGCAAGGTATCCAGATTTAATGGTAATTGATGCAAGTGAAGGTATTGAGTTATTAGAGAGTGGACATGTACACGATCATGATCACGAAGAAGCAGAAGTAGAAAGTGAAGAAACACATAACCATGATCACGAAGAAGCAGAAGAAGCTCATGCTCACGAAGAGGCAGAAGCAGAAAGCGAAGAAGTTCATAATCATGGTGATAATGCGCATGTTTGGATGGACCCAGAGAGATACATGATGCAATTAAATAATATTGCCAACGGGTTAGCAAAAGCTGACGAAGAAAGAGGCGATATGTATATCAGTAATTTAGATGTATACGTAGAGAAAGTAAATGGAATCAAAGAACAACTTGACGCATTAAAAGTATCTGACGACAAGGAAGTAATTATTTTCCATGAAGCATTCGAGTATTTAACAAATTACTTAGGTTTAGAAGTAGTATATAGCTTGGACTTAGACGAAGAATCTGGTTTAAGTGCTGGTGCAATCGCAACTGTAATTGATGAAGTAGAACTTCACAATATCAATGTATTACTTACAGAGACAGAATACAAAGACTCAATCGCAACGAATATTTCCACTGAAACAGGCGCAGAAGTGTATGTATTAAGTGCATTGACATCAAAGGGAGACTCTTTAGACGCATATATTGATGGTATGCAAGAAAATATTAATGTACTAAAGGGCATATTAACAGATTCCCTATAGAATCTTAGAAAGGCTTGGTGTGAAAAGATGGATACAGGAGAAGCGAAGCTTATTAAAGGTTCGAAAGGAAGAAAAGCCTGTGGTTTTCATTGTATCAAAGTAAAGGACTTTGGTGTAAAGATTGGTGGAGATACCATTATTGAAAATGTAAACCTTCATATTCACTGTGGACAGCTTACTACCATTATCGGTAAAAATGGTGCTGGAAAAACGACTTTGATGAAAGCGTTACTAAATGAAGTAAAGCATGAAGGGCATATTGAATTTAAAGATATCAAAACGAATGCAGTTGGAAATCTTCGAGTTGGCTATGTTCCTCAGCACTTAAATATTCCGAAAAACACACCAACAAGTGTATATGACTTATTTGCAAGTTATATATCCAATGTTCCTGTGTTTTTATGGAAAAGTAAACGCGTTTACAAGAAAGTGAAGGAACAGCTTAGAAAATTCAAAGCAGAGGACTTAATTGATAAAACAGTATGTGATTTATCGGGAGGTGAGTTGCAAAGGGTATTATTATCTTTAGCAACTTACGAAACTCCAAATCTTTTGATTCTAGACGAGCCCGTTTCGGGAATGGATCACAATGGAATGGAGCTTTTCTATCACAATATTGATAAGTTAAAACGAGAATATGATCTAGCAGTAATCCTAATTTCTCATGACTTAGAGTATGTAGCAAAATACTCAGATAGAGTGGTGCTTTTAAATCGTACAATTATTAAAGATGGAACACCAGATGAAGTATTTCAAAGTGCTGAATTTAAGGAGACTTTTGGAACAGTGCAATATTTGGAGGAGAAACAGTAATGAGTATACTATATGATATTTTAGAAAAAATTGTACCATTTCAATGGATTTCCTATGATTTTATGAAAAATGCTTTCATTGCTGTATTGATTATTACGCCACTATTTGCAATATTGGGAACAATGATTGTAAATCAGAAAATGGCATTCTTTTCAGAGGCACTTGGGCATTCGGCTTATACTGGAATTGGTATTGGTGTTTTATTTGGAGTAGCAAATACAAGTGTATCTATGTTGATATTTGCAGTGATATTTGCATTAGGATTAAATCAGATTAAAAGAAAGAATACAGTATCGACAGACACGATAATATCTGTATTTTCATCGCTGGGAACAGCATTAGGTCTTGTAATTTTATCTTCTGGTGGAAACTTTGCGAAGTATTCTAGCTTATTAGTGGGAGATATCTTAAGTATTACTGGAAAAGAAATTGGACTTTTGGCAGCGGTATTTTGTTTGACTATATTGTTCTGGATATTTGCATTTAATCAATTGCACACGATCAGTATAAATTCTTCTCTTGCTAAAAGTAAGGGAGTGAAAGTAGAACGTATCGAGGATATCTTTGCAGTGCTTATTGCCATTATTATTATGTTTTCGATTCGTTGGGTTGGAATTTTGATTATTAATGCATTATTAATATTGCCAGCGGCAAGCAGCAGGAATTTGTCCAATAATATGAGGGAATATCATTTGTATTCCGTTATAATATCTGTTTTTTCGGGTATTTTGGGACTAGTGTTATCGTATTATAATAACACAGCAACAGGTCCAACGATTGTTTTAGTAGCATCAGTTGTATTTTTTATGACGTTGCTTGCAAAGCCGTTTATTAAGTAAGGATGTGTTAGGGTGGAGAGGCGAAAATTATACTTAAAAATAGTAGCCAATTTATTGGTTACCTTATTCGTTGTTTTATTCTGTATATTTATACTACCAAAGTTTATTCGATTCTTTTTTCCGTTTGTGCTTGCATGGATTATTTCGATGATAGCAAATCCATTGGTTCGATTTATGGAAAAAAGAATTAAGATTGTACGAAAGCATAGTTCGGCTATTATTATTATAGTTGTTTTAGTTGCGGTAATAGCGATACTGTATGGAGTGTGTTCTTTTTTAATCAAAGAACTTGTTGGTTTTATACGAGATATTCCGAATATTTACAATGCACTAAGTTTACAGATGGATTTATTTGCAGATAAACTAAGTGGGGTATATTCTATGCTTCCACAACAAAATCGTAATACATTAGATTCAATCATTGAGGGCATTGGAAATAGTATTTCTACATTTATGACAAGTGAACAACTTCCTACATTTAGTGATGCAGGGGACTTTGCAAAGGATATTGCAGATGTTGTCTTTTCGACGATTATTGTGTTGTTATCGTCTTATTTCTTTATTGCAGATAGGGATAAAATTGTATTGCTTATGCGTAAAGCAGTGCCAAATATGGTGTTAGATAAGTTCGATATGGTTGTGAACAATTTCAAACAAGCAATTGGTGGATATTTTCGTGCCCAATTTAAGCTTATGTTGATAGTGCTAGCAATTTTATTTGTTGGCTTTTCCATTATGGATGTGAATTATGCAATCTTGCTTGCCTTGGCGGTGGCTTTCTTGGACTTACTTCCGTTCTTTGGAACAGGTGCAGTGTTAGGACCTTGGGCAGTGTATAATATTATAATTGGAAGATATGCAGATGCAATATTTCTTGTGATTATTTATCTACTTTGTCAAGTGATTAAGCAAGTATTACAACCTAAGATGGTAGGAGATAGTATAGGAATTTCGCCGTTATCCACCTTGTTTTTCATGTTTATTGGATACAAATTTGGCGGTTTATTTGGATTGATTATTGGGATTCCGATAGGAATGGTAATTGTGAATTTTTATCATGCTGGTATGTTTGATGATATTTTGCGTGGAATTAAGATTATATGTCGGGATATCGTTGAATTTATGAAGTTTTAGTCGGAGGTTTACTAAGAGCTGCTATACTAAGAAATTAGTATGGCAGCTTTTTGATTCATAGGAAATGCCAAAAAAAGTAAATAATAAAAGAAAGAAGTAAAGAGTTGACATAAACTAAGAGGGATGGTATTATGTGAGATGGAATTTGGATAAGTAATGTTTGATAAGAAAGCAGGATAAATATGAAAAGAGATTTCTTTTTTGTAAATGATGTTGAAAATACAATAATATATCATGTACCAACTTCAAGATTAGTAAAAGTATTTGATTTGTTAGATGAGGAACAGTACACGGATGAGCAACTTTATGATATATTTACTACATATGAAAAGAAAATAGAAGACTTAAAAAAATTAGAAATGTCTGTTGGTAAGCCGGGAATAGTGTTTATGGCTGCGAGAACTTGCAATTTGGGATGTAAATACTGTTTTGCAGGCGAAGGAGAATATGGTAATTTAACAGAGAAACCTAAATTCATCACTTGTGATTTGTTTATGGATACAGTTAAGTTTTTGCTTGAAAAATATCCAGAAGGAATTAAAAGTATCAGTTTTTTTGGTGGAGAACCACTTTTGGACTATTTTGAGATTAAAAAGTTTATTCCTAAGTGTATTGAGTATTTTAATGAATGTGGAGTTGATGTTCCTGTATTTGCATTCAGTACAAATCTTACACTGATTACAGATGAAATGATTGAATTTATTAAAGAATATCATATAGAGATCGTAAGTAGTATTGATGGACCTATGGAGATTAATGATAAGGCGAGAGTATTTAAGGTTCGTAAGGATAGTGTATATTTAAGTCTAAAAGAAGCGACAAAGAAACTTAGAGAAAATGGCATTAAATTTGCATTACAAATGGTCATTAATAAGAATCATATAAATGCTTATAAACAAGGACAGGCTATTGAATGGGTGAAAGAATTGGAAGAATGGGGATATTATGATTTGGCTATAGTACCAGTTGAAACAGATGACCCAGAATTAGAGATATCAGGATGTGAAGATTTAGAAAAGCTTGATCTAATCGCGAGAGAATTGTCGAATTATTACATAAGCAAGCTTTTTGTGGATGGTGAATATACAGGCTCGAAGGGGATGATAGCTCCGATTACACAAATAGCGACTAATAAAATGAAAAAGAATTGTACGTCAGGACATTCAGTGTTTGTTGATACAGATGGAAATATTTATCCGTGTCAAATGTTTTGCAATGATGAGGAATTTCTTTTGGGGAATATTTATAAAAAAGAATTGAGTAAGAAGAAGGTAGAGTTTGCCGCTAATATTAATCGGTTAGATAGCAAAATTTGTAAATATTGTGTTGCAAGGAAAATTTGTTCCTATTGGTGTAAGGGGATACAAAGAAGTTCAAGAGGTGATGTATATGAAGTCTGTGCTGCAAGATGTGTTTTCCAAAAAGCAATTATGGAAGAAAGTATTAAAGCATTGGTAAGATTAGATAAAAATACTGAGGAATACAAGAATTTTTGGAAGAAAATATATTACATATATGGGATAGAGTAAAAAGGTGAAATATATGGATGCTAGTGCAATATTGGAGATTGTTGATGATGTAAAAATGTTTCAAGATACATTTTTAAAAAAGACTAAGTATTTTATTATGAGTGACAGTAGAAGTAAGTATTTAAAATTGACAAAACAACAATATGACTTTTATGAAAAACTTATTCCGTATTTAAGAAAAGAATTGACATTGGCAGAAGTGATAGAAGCGTTTTGTAGAGACTATGTCATTGTAGAGGAACAGCGAAATAGTATTACGAATTCTATTACGAATGCAATAGGCGTATTAGAGAAACATTGTTTATTTGCAGGCGTTGATTCAAATTATATTCCGAAGGTTGAATTTGAATTATCAGGGAAAAAAGTATTTGAAATTAAATTGAACAAGAGTGGAAAGAAAAAAGAAATGTTCATGAATATAACTTTAAAGACTATTATGCTGGTTTCGTTTATTGTTCTGTTCTTTTCTGTTCTGTTAATTATTACAAGGACTAATTTTGCATTTAGTAATTTCTGGATGGCACAGAATTTTTCAATTAAATCTTTAAAAGTTTTTGATATAGTGTGGGTGATTTTGGGCTTTATTGTTTCTATATTATTTCATGAATTGGGACATATGCTAACAGCGAATTATTTTGGAATTAGTGTAAAATCACTAACACTTTTTCTTCACATGGGAATAAGTCCTGTGTTTTATGTTAGATATAAGAATTTCTATGCGTCACCAAGTAAGAATAAGCTTAAAGTGATGTTAGCAGGTCCATATTTTAATTTGACATTAGCTAGTTTTCTGTGGATTTTTATAAACATTAGACCGAATTGGATATGTTCATTGATAATGATTGTGAATTTTTGGCTTTTTTTTGAAAATCTTATTCCTAGTGGTGTAAGCGATGGATACAATATACTTACAACTATTTTTGGAATTGAAGGATTGCGCTGGAATATGTTGATTCAGACTGGAAAATTGTTTCAAGATAAGAAGGTTGAAAAGAATAAAAAATTGTATATTGTGTACTTTGGAGTTTCGTATGGAATGACTTATTATGGGGTTTACTTTTTAATAAGGTATATTATGAATTTGTTGAATTTATCAATGTATAGTAACTATGTAAAGTTTATAGTTAGTATAATTTTGGGTGTAGTAGTGATTTTCTATGCATTAAAATTTATAAAAAATTTAAAAAGAATAGGAAAATAGTATGGTAAGTTATATTCTGTGTAGTATAAAAAAAAATAAATCAAGATTATATATTACAATGATTATTCTCGTTATTGTTTTCATTAGTTTGAACTTTTCGATGCAAGTGGTGGATTCGTTAACAACAGAGATGAATAAATTTGCTGATAATCCCCAACGCTATGATGAGTTAGAGAGTATGCAAGCAATTATTGTTTTTTTTATGATGATATTAGGGTACTTTGCTTATAAAATCTTGAATACTACGTGGGGAGTAATTCTTGTAAGGCGTGAAAAAGAATTTCGTACACTTTTCAAAATTGGAATGAGTAATTCGAAAATAAAGAGAATAGTGTTTGGCGAAGCATTTCTGGTTGTTGCAATTGCGTTTGTTATAGGTAGTATATTGGGAGTTTTAAGTGGTTCTATATTTTGTTATTGTAATCATTTTTCTAACAATCAAATAAATTTCTTGAATGTTATCTATATATGGGCAGGGATTATCTTGGTAATGTGGCTAATAGTACATCGCAGTTTTAGTTGTCTTAAAATAAGTCGTAAGTGCAAAAATATGAGAGATAATTTTACATATAGTTTACTTTTGAAAAAAGGTTTACTTGCAATTTTGGGAGGAATGCTATTTATTAATGCGGATAGAATAACGAGCTTTTTTAAAGTGTATGCAATGAATAGCAAAGACGTATTAACCATTAAAGAATTCATCATTTGCATTTCTTTGGCATTGCTTCTGGAATATGTATATGCTATGTTTATGGCTTTTTTAAAGATGTCATCGAAAATAATACAAAACAATGGAATATACATTGCGATTATGCAGAATTTGTATCATTATAAAAAAAATAATAAGATTATCGTTTCGACTACATTTGCAGTTGTATTAATTGTAGCATTTGTTGGAATGTGTAAGTCAGTTGAGTATGCTGTTGAAGATGAAACAAATAAGAATATTTCTTATAATTACAAAGTACAGTTTGATTATTCTAAGAATTATGATTATAGAAGTATGAATGAGAAAATAGGAGATTTTTCAAAAGATAATAAAATTGTTAAGTCGCTTGTTTTAGAGCTTGAAGACAAGGAAGGGAATAGAGTACATCTTTTAGGGGTGGATCAAGATTTCTATGTAGTAAATAAAATTGAGCAAGTGAAGAGTTTAGATAGTGATGAAAATGATATGGAAAAAATTGTGGCGCTATTTCCTGCTAAAAAGGCAGCAGATAATAAATGGGAAATAGGAGATGTTATTTCAGGGTTTTATTATCAAGACAAGGAAGTTAAAATGCAGATTGTCAATACATATAAACAAGTTTCAATACCAGAGGTATATGTATCACGGAAATTCTTATCTGAGAAAATATATAGTACTTCGGAGATATTCAATGTTCTGTATATTTCGTTTGATGAAATGGAGCAAGTTTATTCGCTAATGAAAAGTTTGAATATTAATGAATATGATGTAATGGATAGAGATGAAATAGTTCAACATTATGTAGATGAATCTGTAAAAAGCAATGAAGTGATAGAAATGTTTCTTTATATTAATCTTCTTATTACGATGATAGGTATTATAAATATCTTTATGTTATCTTTTACGGAGAGGGTTCGAGAATATTCACTTTTGAAAATTATAGGAATGAGAAGGAATGAACTATTGAATTCTATGAAGTTTGAATTTTCAATTAATTATTTAATTGCAATATTAAAAGGTGGGGTTATTGGATATAGCATGTTAAGAATATTGCTTATATCCATGATTGGAGAAGATATGATTACTATTCGTGCCCAAATACCTATATTAAAATTGACAATAATATTTGTGATTGCGTGGATGGCGATGATTGGGGTATTGGAAGTAGTAGGACGTTATTGTTTGAATAGAGAATCTGAAGAATTAGGGTATAGAGAGTAGGTGCAAAAGCTTGAATATTATAGAGTTAAAAAGTGTTACACATAGCTATAATGATAAATTCAGAGGAGATACAGTATTAGAAAATGTTAATTTGTCTATACAGGGAGATACAATATACTCAATTATGGGGGCATCTGGTTCAGGGAAAAGTACTCTGCTAAATATCATGGGAGGAATTCTTAAACCAACTTTGGGAGAGGTACTAATTAATGATAATTCAATTAGTAAGATGAGAGAAAAGCAGTTGCTTGAATATCGTTTACACCATATTGGATATATCTTTCAAAGTTATAATTTAATTCCATTTCTTACTGTTGAGCAAAATGTATTCTTGCCAATGAGAATACAAAAGAGAAAAACAAAGGATAAGATGTTGTTTTATGGTGAAATAATGCAAGAATTAGGAATTATGGACAAAAGACAATCTTATATAAGTGAATTATCAGGTGGTCAACAGCAGAGAGTTGCAATTGCTCGATGTTTAGTGAGTGATTATGATATTATTTTAGCTGATGAACCAACAGGAAGTTTAGATTCTAATAATACAGAAAAGTTTTTGGAATTGATGAAAAAGGTAGTGAAAGAGCATCACAAAACAGTAGTATTGGTTACGCATGATAATTATGTGGCAAGCTTTTGCGAAAAAAATATTTATATTCGAGATGGAGTAGTCACTGTAAATGCTTATAATGTAAATAATTTGATTTAATATAAATCGATTGTTTAATTTGTTATGAAAGGAGGTATTTAAGATGGAATATGTAGAAATTAGCTTTGAAGATGTAAAAGAAGTAGAAGAAGTTGTAACACCAGCATGGGGACTTATCTTTTGCTGTAATTAAAGGGATATGATGATTGCTCGGAATCTTGAGTGATTATGCTAGCGAATGTAAGGAACTGCTATTTCACTTACTATATAAAGGTTTTAGCAGTTTCTTTTTCGATTGTATTACAATCCGTAAGTAAGTTCATTTGAATAAGTGAATTTGGATTGTGCTTGTTGCTTTTTCATATTTTTTCTCAAAAAAATATGAAAAAGTGCTTGACTTATATAATATACTCATATATAATAAGTCAAGTAACAACGACATGTTGTTGCAAGTGAAACTCACTTGATGGGATCTTAGCTCAGCTGGGAGAGCATCTGCCTTACAAGCAGAGGGTCACAGGTTCGAGCCCTGTAGGTCCCATTATTTTTGTGTGAGTTGATTATAATATGGCGGAATAGCTCAGTTGGCTAGAGCACACGGTTCATACCCGTGGTGTCATGGGTTCAAATCCCTTTTCCGCTACTTCCAAGATGTTGTACTTGTTACAGCATCTTTTTTTCTTATCACATGCCAATTAACGAGTTGGCAGAAAGGATGTTATCATGCGGGTAGGTATGGGATATGATGTTCATAAATTAGTTGAGGGTAGAGACTTAATTATAGGTGGGGTAAATATTCCTTATGAAAAAGGACTTTTAGGACATTCCGATGCAGATGTATTACTTCATGCGATTATGGATGCTTTATTAGGAGCTGCAGCATTAGGTGATATCGGAAAGCATTTTCCAGATACAGATGAAAGATTTAAGGGAGCTTCTAGTATCAAATTATTAGAAGAAGTAAAGCGAAAATTAGACGAAAAACTTTATGTAATAGAAAATATTGATGCAACGATTATTGCGCAAAAACCTAAGATGGCACCACATATTGAGGAAATGCGTAAAAATATTGCCAACGCATTACAAATTGAACTAGACCGAGTGAATGTAAAAGCTACAACGGAAGAAGGTTTAGGATTTACAGGAATAGGTGCAGGAATCTCTTCCCAAGCAATTTGTGCATTAACAACTATTTCGAACTACGAATATGGGGATCCAATGATGAGCTCACAAGGTTGTGCAGGATGCGGTGGGTGTAAGAAACATCAATAGAAAAATTGATATAAGAAATATCCATGAATTTGTCTTGACAAAAATAAATGGATTGCATAGAATGTTTTATAGGAAAAATGCGATGAATAGAAGAGTAGTTTGTTGGAAGGTATCAGAGATAGAATGTCATTGGCTGAAAGCATTCTTTACACGAAAATAAATGAAATGCCTCTAGGAGCAGGTTAGATGAAGTAACAGTAGTCTAACACGGTAACTGCCGTTATAGTAATGAGATTATATATGCGCAATGCATTATAAAATAGAGTGGAACCGCGAGAACTTCGTCTCTTTTTATCGGAATGATAAGATAGAGACGAAGTTTTTTCTTATAGGAAATTTCGCTGTGTTATATTTCCTATGAGAAAACACACTTTGTTCCGAATATATGTATAGGGAGTGAAAAATGTTGGGATTCATTAAATATGTGCAAGAAGAGATTCAAATTATTAAAGAGCGAGATCCAGCCATAAAATCTGATATGGAAGTATTCTTATATCCAAGTTTTAAGGCAGTTCTTAGATACCGATTAGCACATAAACTGTATTTAAAAAAGCACTATTTTTTAGCAAGATGGATATCCCAAAGGACAGCAAGGAAGACGGGAATAGAGATTCATCCTGGTGCAACAATAGGAAAAGGCTTGTTTATAGACCACGGTCATGGAGTGGTAATTGGAGAAACAGCAATATTAGGTGATAATGTAACCCTTTATCAAGGTGTAACCCTTGGAGGTACTGGAAAAGAAAAAGGCAAGCGACATCCTACTCTAGAAGATAATGTTATGGTAAGTACCGGTGCAAAAATATTAGGTTCCTTTACGGTTGGTGAAAATTCCAAGATAGGAGCCGGAAGTGTTGTACTCAAGGAAGTGCCACCGAACTCAACCGTGGTGGGTGTTCCAGGACATATAGTGAAACAGGATAAGGTAAAACGTCCTGTAGAAGAACTCGACCAAGTACATTTGCCAGATCCTGTTGATATGGAACTGCAAAGACTACAACACGAAAATGAAGAATTACGTGGCATACTAGAAACATTTAGTAAAAACTTAGAAAATTACAAAAATATGAAATAACTTAATAGGAGGAAATTATGAAAATTTATAACACACTTTCAAAATCAAAAGAAGAATTTGTACCTATCGAAGAAGGTAAAGTGAGAATGTATGTATGTGGACCTACTGTATACAATGATATACACATTGGAAATGCTAGACCAATGATCGTTTTCGATACAGTAAGAAGATATTTTGAATATAAAGGATACGAAGTAAATTATGTATCTAACTTTACAGACGTAGATGATAAAATCATCAAAAAAGCAAACGAAGAAGGGGTAACATGCCAAGAAATCACAGAACGCTACATTGCATCTGTAAAAGAAGATATGAAAGCTCTAAATGTTAAACCAGCAACATGCCATCCAAAAGCAACAGAAGAAATTGGCGGAATGATCGAAATGATCCAAACATTAATTGACAAAGGTCATGCTTACGAAAAGAATGGTACTGTTTATTTCAAAACAAGAAGTTTTCCTGGCTATGGAAAATTATCTAAGAAAAACATCGATGATTTAGAGTCTGGTGCACGTATCGCTGTGAATGAAGAAAAAGAAGATCCATTAGATTTCGTTTTATGGAAACCGAAAAAAGAAGGTGAACCATCTTGGCCATCACCATGGTCTGACGGTCGTCCAGGATGGCATATTGAATGTTCCGAGATGAGTAAAAAATATCTTGGAGAACAAATTGATATCCATGCAGGTGGAGAGGATTTAATTTTCCCACACCATGAAAATGAAATTGCACAAAGTGAAGCTGCCAACGGAAAAGATTTCTCAAAATATTGGATTCACAACGGTTTCTTAAACATTGATAACAAGAAGATGTCCAAATCCGAAGGGAACTTCTTTACTGTAAAAGAAATTGGTGCAAAATTCCCATTAGAAGTATTACGTTTCTTTATGTTAAGCGTTCACTATAGAAATCCAATTAACTTCAGCCGTGAGTTAATGGAAGCAACACAAACAAGTTTAGAACGTATCAAAACTGCTGTATTTAACTTAAATGATTTATTAAAAACAGTAGAAGAAAAGGAAGTTTCTCAAGAAGAGACAGCAGAATTAGAAAAATTGGCTGCATTAAATGCAAAATTCGAAGCAGCTATGGATGACGATTTCAACACAGCAGATGCAATCTCTGTTATCTTTGAAGCAGTGAAACTTGCAAATACAACAGCATCTGGTCAAAGTTCAAAAGCGTTTGTGCAAAAACTTGTTGATGAAATTAAAAAATTATGTGATATACTAGGTATTGTAACAGAAAAGGAAGAAGAATTACTTGATGAAGAAATCGAAAAGTTAATCGAAGAGCGTCAAGCAGCTCGTAAGGCGAAGAATTTCCAACGTGCAGATGAAGTTCGTAACCTGTTATTAGAAAAGGGTATTGTTTTAGAAGATACTCGTGAAGGAGTAAGATGGAAAAGAGCATAGATTTAAACAGTGATTTAAGTTTAGTAGATAAAATCACACAAGAGTTTTTTAGTGCATCATCAAAATTTGGCATTGCATCCGAGCAAGAAAGGATGCAGCCAAACTTGATGTCACCATTGACATTGGCATTTATCGGGGACTGCATCTTTGACTTAGTAGTACGTACTGTAGTTGTGGAAAATGGAAATGCTCCAGTAAACAAACTACACAGACGTGCTGCCCATTATGTAAAGGCACCAAGTCAGATGTTAATGTTAAATATGATTAAAGAGGAATTAACAGACGACGAGATGGCGGTATTTAAACGCGGAAGAAATGCAAAATCCTATACTTCTGCGAAAAATGCATCTATCACAGAATACCGTATTGCCACTGGATTTGAAGCATTAATCGGCTATTTATATTTAAATCAGCAGTTCGATCGTGCACTATATTTATTACATTTAGGTATAGAACGCTTTGATAAAGCAGAAAATGAAAGCAAGCAACAAGAAGTGACTAGTGATCAAGAATAGTAATATTGAGCAATATTGAGCAAAAGGGCAACAAAAATGTTGGCAGATAGGAGTAACAGTGAATAAACTAGATAATTTTGAAGAATTTACAATAGAAGGAAGAAATGCAGTATTAGAAGCATTTCGTTCTGGAAAGACAATTGACCGTCTATTTATCTTAGATGGTTGCAAAGATGGTCCAATTCAGTCCATCGTACGTGAAGCAAGAAAACACGATACAATCATTAACTTTGTACCAAAGGAAAGATTAAATGCCATGTCTACAACAGGTAAGCATCAAGGTGTTGTAGCAAAAGCAGCAGCGTATGATTACAGTGAAATGAAAGATATCTTTGCATTAGCTGAAAAAAAAGGTGAGGCTCCATTTGTTATTATTTTAGATAATATCGAAGATCCTCACAATCTTGGCGCAATTATCCGTACAGCAAATCAATGTGGTGCACACGGCGTTATCATTCCAAAGCATCGTGCCGTTGGTTTAACTGCAACAGTAGCTAGAACTTCAGCAGGTGCCCTTAACTACACACCAGTTGTAAAAGTAACAAACCTTGTAAAAACAATGGAAGAGTTAAAAGAACGTGGTCTTTGGTTTGTATGTGCCGACATGGACGGAGACGTTATGTACAACTTAAACCTTACAGGTCCAATTGGTTTGGTGATTGGAAATGAAGGTGAAGGTGTTGGTCGATTAGTTAAGGAAAATTGTGACTTTGTAGCACAGATTCCAATGAAAGGTGATATTGATTCTCTGAATGCGTCTGTGGCTATGGGTGTACTAGCATATGAAATCGTTCGTCAAAGAATGAAATAGAATTCAGAGGAGCATGATAGTCCAATTTTGGATATTAATTTGAAAGGGAAATTATAAGTAATAATAAGGGGATACAAAGTGGAGGTAAGTATGCGAGATGAGAGGTACGCAGGATTAAGTGATCAAGAAATTATTGAGTTAATCCGCAACAAAGATAATGAAGCTATTGATTATCTTTTGGAAAAGTATAAAAATCTTGTAAGAAAGAAAGCAAATACCTTATTCCTAATCGGTGGTGATAAGGATGATTTGATTCAAGAAGGGATGATTGGTCTATATAAAGCCATTCGCGACTATGACGATTCCTGTAACAACAATTTTTTTACATTTGCAGATTTATGTATTTCTCGTCAAATGTATACTGCCATCAAACTGTCCAATCGAAAGAAACATATTCCTTTAAATGATTATATTTCGTTTTATGCTCCAGCATTTGGAGAAGAAAATAGTGAAAATACTGCCTTATTAGATGTTTTTTTGTCAAATAATCAAAATCCAGAGGAATTAGTGATTGACAAAGAGAGTACAAGTATGTTAGAATATGAACTCGAGAGGCGGTTAAGTTCTATGGAACAACAAGTCCTTGGTTTATATCTTGGTGGAAAGAATTATCAAGAGATTGCAAAGGAATTAGAACGCGAGCCTAAGTCAATTGACAATGCACTTCAGAGGATAAAAACAAAGTTGACGCATTTGTTGAAAGAGATGAATAAAGAAATATAATTCAACAGAAAACTGAATAAGTTTTATGCTGCTATAGCTCAGGCGGTAGAGCGCAACATTGGTAATGTTGAGGTCACGGGTTCGACTCCCGTTAGTAGCTTAAGAAAAGGCTTTTGAAGAATATGATTCTTTGAAGGTCTTTTTTGATGGATTTTCGATATCATTCGAAATGTTAATCATAGCACTGCTTGCCTATATAGATAGGAATAACAAGCCAAAATAAAAATACCTACCTTTGTACTTAGCCCGTCTTAGGTAGGTATTTACCACTAAATATGAGGCTAACCACCGTTGTGGGCAGCTATTCCTTTTTTATGTCTCTATTATAGCATATTATGGTAAATTGTAAAGGCGTATTCTTTTCTCTAATTTTATCATAACTCACCATTAGCCATCATAAATTAGTAATAGTAGGTTTATGTTTTATAGTTCTATATAATAGATGGACAAAGTAGCTTAGGAGGGATAAAAGATGTTTTTGCAGATGATAGGCATTGACTATGAAAAAGCTGATTTGACAATTCGAGAACATTTTACCTTTCATAAGCATTCTGCAATGGAAGCAATGAAATTCATACAAGAAGAAAATCATATAAAGGGAGTGCTTTTAATAACCACATGCAACCGAACAGAATTATATATTAGTACAACAAAAAAGATAGATTTTCTTAAAAATTTAATGTGTTCTGTGAAAAAACTCCCAGTAAGAGAATACGAAGATTATCTTACCGAACGAGTAGGCTTTGATGCTATGGAACATTTATTTCAACTATCTTGTGGCTTAAAATCTAAAGTATTTGGTGAGGATCAAATAATCACCCAAGTAAAAGAATCGCTATACCTTGCACGAGAAGCGAAAACAACAGATATGTATATTGAAAAAATATTTCAAACAGCCATAGCAACTGCGAAGAAGGTAAAGACAGAAGTGCATCTAACCGCGGTAAAGACTTCTGTGATTGAAGAAATGATGAATAAATTGAGGGAAGATCTATACACCTTACAAGATAAAAAATGTCTAGTAATCGGAAATGGTGAAATTGGCAGACTTGCCGCTCAACGAATGGTAGAAGAACAAGCCGATGTTACCATTACCATTAGAAACTATAAAACCAAAGATGTGGAGATACCAAGTGGATGCGCAACCGTTTCATACAAAGAACGGTATTCAAAGTTAGGAATCTATGATGTTATAATAAGTGCCACAACAAGCCCACATTATACAATAGAGTATGAAGAAAGTTATGCATTTTTGACAGATAATCATCAACATATCCTAGTCGACCTTGCAGTACCAAGAGATATATCACCAAAATTCAAAATAATGAAAAATATAGTACTTTACAATATCGACACATTAGGTGGATTATCCAAAACCGAACAAGATAATGAAGCCATAGCAGTAGCACAGAATATAATCAAACGAGAATTAAAAGAACTAGAATCATGGGATGGATTTCGTGAATATGTTCCAGTTGTGAAATCCATTGGTCATATTGAAGCAGTAGTAAATTATAATCGAATGGGAAAAAAAATAAAACAGATGAAAGAATTGACTGAACAATCTGTGCAGGATGAATTACAACAAATCATTCAAAGTGCAACAGAACGAACGATTACATCTATGTTATTTGAACTTCGAAAAAACCTTCCCATGGAATATTGGAGAGTCTGTATGGAGGCATTTCAAAAAGATGTGAATTCGAAAAATATATGGAGTGGAGAGGATGAAAAGCGTGAGAAGAATAGTACGAGTTGGGAGCAGGGATAGTAAGCTTGCTGTGGCTCAAACAAAACTTGCCATAAGAGAGATAGAAAAATTGCATCCTGAACTTCAATTTGAAATCGTGACAATGAAAACAACAGGAGATCTGATTTTAGATCAAAGTTTAGATAAAATTGGTGGAAAGGGATTGTTTGTAAAAGAATTAGATCAAGCACTTTTAGATGAGAAAATTGATTTTTCCATTCATAGTTTAAAAGATTTGCCCATGGAAACACCAGAAGAATTGCCGTTGATTGGATTTTCCAAAAGAGGGGATCCAAGAGATGTGATGATTGTAAAACAGGGAATGACATCGGACTTTGAAACGGGATGTATAGGAACTTCTAGTAGAAGAAGGATGGAACAGTTAAAGAAACTCTATCCACATGCAACCTTTCGTGGAATTCGTGGAAATGTTCAGACGAGACTTCGAAAATTAGAAGAAGAGGATTATGTGGCGACGATTTTGGCTTATGCAGGACTTTCTAGGCTTGGAATGGAAGAATGTATCGCAAGAGTGTTTTCCATTGAAGAAGTCGTGCCAGCGGCAGGTCAAGGTATATTGGTTTTTCAGGGAAGAGAGGGAGAAGATTATAGCTATCTGAAACCAGCATTGAAGAGAGAGTCGGAGTATGTTGCAAGGGCAGAAAGAAGCTTTGTTGGTGCATTGGATGGTGGATGTAGTGCGCCAACGGCTGCGTATGCCTGCATTAAGGGAAATGAGTTGAAATTGCGAGGGTTATATTTCCATGAAGAGGAAGGGGAATATTCGGTTGGAGAAAAATGTGGAGAGGTCACTGATGCAGAGAAAATAGGAAATGAACTTGCAGTAGAATTAAAAAGACTTTGGGAATAAAGAGGATGACTAAAATAGCAAAGACAGAAGGAGAGGACTATTTTATTGATGAAACAGGGAAAGGTCTGGCTTGTTGGTGCAGGAACGGGAGAAGTAGGGTTATTAACGCAGAAAGCAGTAGAAGTACTGAAGTTGGCAGAGGTCATTGTTTATGATGCATTAGTAAGCCTTGAAGTGTTGTCCATTTTGCCAGATACAGCAGAATGGATTTATGTAGGGAAACGATCGAATAATCATTCTGTCTCACAGGAAGAGATTAATTACATGTTATTAGAAAAGGCACAAGATGGGAAACAGGTAGTGCGGTTAAAAGGTGGAGATCCCTTTGTATTTGGAAGGGGTGGAGAGGAATTAGAATTGCTCCATCAGGAAGGAATTTCATTTGAAATGGTACCTGGGATTACCTCGTCCATTGCAGTGCCGATGTATAGTGGAATACCAGTAACCCACCGAGAATATACATCCTCTTTTCATGTGATAACGGGACATAAAAAGAAAGATGGCGTGCTGGATATTGATTTTGCTTCGTTGGTTAAGCTGGACGGAACACTGGTATTTTTAATGGGGGTAAGTGCATTAGGGGAAATTTGCAGGAATTTGTTAGAAGCGGGAATGGAACCGAATATGCCAGCAGCCTTTTTAGAACGAGGTACGACGTATGCACAGAGAAGAGTTGTGGCTACGGTGTCTACTTTGAAAGGGCAGGTAGAAAAAGAACAAATGAAAAGTCCAGCGGTGATTGTGGTGGGGAAGGTTTGTGAGTTAGAAAGAATATTTTCGTGGGTGGAAAAGAAACCACTATTTGGTCAACAGATTCTTGTTACCAGACCACGAGAAAGGGCTTCGGAATTAGGCAAACGTCTGAGAAAGCTGGGAGCGCAGATTGTGGAAATGCCCGCAATTGAGACAATTCCTATTATGAAGACAGGACATGAGGAATGTAAGGCGAGATGGAAAGAGGCAATTCAGTGTTTTTGCCAAGAGACATCAAAAGTGTGCACAGTATTTACAAGTCCACAAGGAGTGAAATGTTTCTTTGAACAGTTGCGAGAGATGAAAATAGATATGAGAGATTTGCTAAGCAATCGACAGCTGTCTTTTGGAGTGATTGGAAATGCCACGAAAAAGGCATTAGAAGAGTTTCACATTTTTGCAGAATATATGCCGAAACAGTATTCGGCGAAAGCGCTGGGAGTGCTACTGCGAACAAATTTACCTATGGACACGAAGGTTTATCTATTCCGTGCATTAGAAGGTTCGCCACAATTGGTAGAGGAGTTAGAAGAGGGACATTTTGCATATGAGGATATACCAGTGTATGAGACAATATACAAGGGAAAATTGAATTTAGTAGAGAAAGTCGAAGAGGCATTTGAAAATGGGGCAATAACGGGAGTGACATTTACCAGTGCATCTACAGTAAAAGGGTTTGTTTCAGCATTACCACATGTGGATTATACAAGAGTAAATGCCTTTTGTATTGGGGAACAGACAGCGGCTGAGGCTGAAAAATACCATATGAACATTGCCATTGCTAGAGAAGCAACGATGGACAGTATGGTTGAATTGATAGAGAGGATAGGAAAGAAAAATGAATTTAATAGATAGACCGAGAAGATTAAGAACAAATGGGATTATTCGAGGAATGGTACGTGAAACGAGGATTTCAGCAGATACTTTGATTTATCCATTATTTATTGTGGAAGGCGTTAATATTAAAGAAGAAATTCGTTCAATGCCAGGACAGTATCGATATAGTATTGACCGATTAAGTGAAGAGTTGGATTTGGTGATGCGTGCAGGAGTGAAGAGTGTACTGCTGTTTGGAATTCCAGCAGAGAAGGATGCTTGTGGCAGTGGTGCTTGGGATGCAGAGGGAATTGTGCAGAAGGCATTGCATTTTATTAAGTCTTATTATCCTGATTTATATTGTATTACGGATGTGTGTATGTGCGAATATACATCACATGGACATTGTGGAATCTTAGATGGATGTTATGTAGATAATGATAAAACATTGGAGGTGCTGGCTAAGACGGCATTGTCCCATGTGCAGGCGGGAGCAGATATGGTGGCGCCGTCGGATATGATGGATGGAAGAATCCGAGCGATTCGACAAATCCTTGATCAGAACCATTTTGTAAATACGCCAATTATGTCTTATGCAGTGAAGTATGCGTCTGCGTTTTATGGACCATTCCGTGATGCAGCAGACTCAGCACCACAGTTTGGAGATCGTAAGAGTTATCAGATGGATTTTCACAATCGCAGAGAAGCACTTCGTGAAGTGGAATTGGATATGGCAGAAGGGGCGGACATTTTGATGGTGAAACCAGGATTGTCTTATCTGGACATTGTAAGAGAAGTTCGTGAAAAATGTGAGAAACCACTGGCAGTATATAGTGTAAGTGGAGAATACTCCATGATAAAAGCGGCAGCAGCAATGCAATATATTGATGAAGCATCCATTGTATGTGAATCAGCAGTTGCCATGTATCGTGCAGGTGCAGATATGCTAATTAGCTATTATGCAAAAGAGTTAGCTGGATATATGAAAGAAGGTAGAATTGGTTAAGAAATATGTATGAGAGATTGTAGCTAGGGATCGTATAGGAAAGGATTAAGGGATGGAGAGAGTAAAATCATTACACTACGTGAATCGTGCATGTAAAGTAATTCCAGGGGGAGTAAATAGTCCAGTCAGGGCATTTGGAGCAGTTGGAGGAACTCCGCCTGTAATTGAGAAAGCACAAGGACAATATCTTTATGATGTAGATGGAAATCGTTATGTTGATTATATTGGCTCATGGGGGGCAATGATATTAGGACACAACCATGAATGCATAAAAGAAGCGGTCAGTAAGCAGATGGAAAGGGGCATAAGTTTTGGAGCAACCAGTACTCGAGAAGTAGAGATGGCAGAACTTATGTGTGACTTGATTCCCTCATTGGAAATGGTACGAATGGTCAATTCAGGAACAGAAGCAGTGATGAGTGCGATTCGCGTAGCAAGAGGTTTTACAGGAAAGAATAAAATTGTGAAATTCGAAGGTTGCTATCACGGTCACTCCGATTCTCTATTAGTGAAGGCGGGTTCTGGTTTTATGACTGCAGGAATCCCAGATAGTAGTGGTGTTACAGATGGTTCTGTCAAGGATACATTATCGGCAGTATACAATAACATAGAAAGCGTAGAAATTTTATTTGAAGAAAATAGAGGAGAAATTGCATGCGTAATTGTAGAACCAGTGGCAGCGAATATGGGGCTTGTTGTTCCAAAGGAAGGTTTTTTACAAGCACTAAGAGAAATTTGCCATAAGGAAAATGCACTCTTAATATTTGATGAAGTGATTACGGGATTTCGCCTTGGTATAGACGGAGCAAGTGGTTACTTTGGTGTGAGTCCAGATTTATTTTGTTTTGGGAAAATTATCGGCGGTGGAATGCCTGTGGGTGCATACGGTGGACGTAAAGATGTTATGAAGGTAGTAGCACCGTTAGGTGATGTGTATCAAGCAGGAACGTTAAGTGGTAATCCAGTTGCAATGTCTGCTGGGATTGCACAATTGCAGTTTTTGAGAGAACATCCAGATATTTATACCAAGATTAATGAATTGGGAGAATTATTTCGAAGCGGTGTAAGAGAGTTATTTGTGAAGATGAGGCTTCCGTATCGTGTGGAGGGGATTGGAGCGTTATCGTGTATTTATTTTACAGAGAAAAAGGTAGTAGATTATACGTCAGCAAAGACTTCGGATATAGGGCTGTTTGCAAAGTATTTTCATGCTATGTTAAGGGCAGGAAATTATTTTGCACCAAGTCAGTTTGAGGCAATCTTTATCTCATCCGCCCATACCAAAGAAAATATTTATGCAACGTTGCAAGATATTCAAGAATTCTGTCAGCAGATAAAGTCGGAATAAAATTCTGAATGAATTGAGAACCAGTGACATATATTATATAGAATTAGAATGTGTTAGAGGTAATCAATTGGAAAATAATAATCAAGGAAATGGATCAATGTCGTACAATAATGCTCAAAATTCTGCAAATCAGCCAAGTAATATGTCACAGCAAGGTTTTGGAATCAGAGATTATGGGAATCTGCCAGTAGTCTTTGATATGGAGACGATGACGAAAATGAATGACAATTTCCGAACTGTACTTTGGACTGGAACTTACATGCAGGTTGTGTTAATGAGTATTAAACCAGGAGAAGATATCGGAATTGAGATACATCCTGATATGGATCAGTTTATCCGTATTGAAGAAGGAGATGGATTGGTGCAGATGGGATCGAGCCGAGATAATTTGAATTTTAGTCAGATCGTGGAAGACGATGATTCGATCATTATTCCTGCAGGTGCTTGGCATAATGTGTCCAATACTGGAGATGTAGATATGAAATTGTATACTATTTATGCGCCTCCTCATTATGCGTATGGTCTTGTTCAGGAGACAAAAGAAGAGGCAGATATGGAAGACTAGATGGATTATTCGGAGTAGATAAATTCATAAGCACAGGTAATAAAAAAATGATCTATTAGTGACTAGGTTGCTGATAGGTCATTTTTGTCTATATATAAAAAGAGAATAGGCATAATAGTTGGTTAATGACTTTCGCTTCTCCTTGTGGTAAGATGTGTTTGAGTAGGATTTTATGTTTACCTTACTCAAGAAAAGAGGAGCAAAGGAGAATCTATCATGCACATGAAACTAGAAGATGCAGTGGCTATGGTCATTGATATTCAAGAAAAGCTAGTACCTGCCATACATAACAAGGATGAAGTAGTTCAAAAAAATGTTCAACTTTTGAATGGATTAAAGGCTGTTGGCTGTCCTGTTATTTTTACACAACAGTATACAAAAGGATTAGGTATGACTGTACCTGAACTTGTTGAAACACAGGATAATTTTCAATATTTAGAAAAAATGACATATAGCTGTTTGGATACACAAGAAATCAAAGATGCTTTGGAAAAGTTGGGAAAGAAAACAGTTATTATCTCAGGATTAGAAACGCATATTTGTGTGCTGCAAACAGTTAGAGATTTAATTGCAGAAGGATATCAAGTGTATCTTATCGCAGATGCAATTAGTTCTCGAACGGAATTTAATTATCAAATTGGGATGGAGCGTATGAAGCAAGAGGGAGCAGTGATTTCTTCAGTTGAATCGGTGTTATTTGAACTTCTTGTAAAGGCAGGGACACCAGAATTTAAAGTAATTTCTAAGTTAATTAAATAATTTATGTGCAATCAATAGAGGGCAGTATTAGATAAAAATATAAGAGTATCAATGAATGGTAACCATATTATGGTCTCTTTTCCTGTACTTGACAATACGTGTATAATTGTATACAATTATACAAAAAAGCAGAAGAGGAGTGGCTAATGATGGAGAACAGACGAGTTACGACAAATGTACACACGAACCTCTTACAATTAGAGGAACATATGTACCCACTGGTAGATGTAAAGAAACCAAACGTATTTAGAAACTTATTTCCGTACGATGAGATTCCGAAAATTGCATTTAACGATAGAATCGTACCACATAACTTTCCAGAAGAGATATGGATTACAGATACGACGTTCCGTGATGGACAGCAATCCAGAACTCCATATTCCACAGAGGAAATTGTAACATTATTTGACTATTTACATAAATTAGGAGGTCCGAAAGGAATCATTCGTGCCAGTGAGTTTTTCTTATATAGCAAAAAGGATAGAGATGCTGTATACAAATGTTTGGAACGTGGATATGAGTTTCCAGAAGTAACAGCATGGATTCGTGCTAATAAGAAAGATTTTGAATTAGTAAAAGAGATTGGATTGAAAGAAACAGGTATTTTGGTAAGCTGTTCTGATTTCCATATTTTCTATAAGATGAAGATGACTAGAAGTCAAGCGATGGAACATTATCTAAGTGTAGTACGTGAATGCTTAGAAACAGGTGTAGCTGCAAGATGTCACTTAGAAGATATTACACGAAGTGATATTTACGGATTTGTAATTCCATTCTGTCTTGAGTTGATGAAATTAAGTGAAGAATATAAATTGCCAGTTAAGATTCGTTGCTGCGATACAATGGGTTACGGTGTAAACTACGCAGGTGCCGTAATTCCACGTTCCGTTCAAGGAATTATCTATGGTATCACCAATCATGCAGGTGTACCATCTGAGTGGATGGAATGGCATGGACACAATGACTTTTATAAAGCTGTTAGTAACTCAACAACAGCTTGGTTATACGGTGCTTGTGGCGTAAACTGTTCCTTATTTGGAATCGGGGAAAGAACAGGTAACACCCCACTGGAAGCAATGGTATTCGAGTATGCACAGTTAAAAGGAACTTTAGATGGTATGGATACCACAGTAATTACGGAACTTGCAGATTACTATGAAAATGTAATCGGCTACCGTGTACCTTCCCGTACACCATTTGTAGGTCGTAACTTTAACGTTACAAGAGCTGGTATACATGCGGACGGATTATTAAAAAATGAAGAAATCTACAACATTTTTGACACAGATAAGTTCTTAAATAGACCTGCAGTAGTAGCAGTATCCAATACATCTGGTCTTGCAGGAATTGCACACTGGATTAATACTCATTTTAAATTAAAGGATGAGAATGCGGTTGATAAATCACATCCAGTTGTTTCCATCGTAAAAGATTGGGTAGATGCTGAGTATGAAGGTGGACGTATCACGGTTATTACAGACGATGAGTTACTAGATATTATTAGTAAAGCATGTCAGCAAACAGGGACACCTGAATTTAAGTAAAAGGTAACATACATGCTAAATAGAAAACAATATTAGGAGGATTCATTATGTACAAGGAACAAATTGAAGCTGCAAAAGAGAAATTCGGTCAATTATTAGAAAAACAACTTGCTAGAGTAGAAGAAATGAAAGCCCAAGGCGATTTCGTAGACTACAAAGCACTTGATAAAATCGTAATTGGTGTTTGTGGCGGAGACGGCATTGGTCCAGCTATCACAGGTCAAGCACAAAGAGTATTAGAATACTTATTAAAGGACGAAGTAGAAAAAGGTAAAGTAGAATTCAAAGTAATTGATGGTCTTACAATCGAAAGAAGAGCAGAAGAAATGAAAGCCATCCCAGATGACGTATTAGCAGAATTAAAACAATGCGACGTTATCTTAAAAGGACCAACAACTACACCAAGAAAAGGCGATCCATGGCCAAACGTTGAATCTGCTAACGTTGCTATGAGAAAAGCATTAGATTTATTTGCAAATGTTAGACCAGTTCGTATTCCAGACCAAGGCATCGACTGGACATTCTACCGTGAAAATACAGAAGGTGGATACGCAGCAGGTAAAGAAGGTGTAAATGTAACAGAAGACCTAGGTATTGACTTTACTATTGCAACAAGCCAAGGTTGTGATCGTATCATCCGTGCTGCGTTTGAATTTGCGAAAAATAACGGAAAAACAAGAGTAACAGCCGTTACAAAAGCAAATATCATTAAAACAACAGATGGTAAATTCCTTGATACATTCTATCGTATCGCAGAAGAATATGAAGGAATCACAGCAGATGACTGGTATATTGATATTATGACTGCAAAATTAGTAGATGAAAAACGTAGAAGAGACTTCCAAGTTGTTGTATTACCTAACTTATACGGCGATATCATCACAGACGAAGCTGCGGAATTCCAAGGTGGTGTTGGTACAGCAGGTAGTGCAAATATCGGTAAAAAATATGCTATGTTCGAAGCAATCCACGGTTCTGCACCTCGTATGGTAAAAGAAGGTCGTGATAAATATGCAGATCCTTGTAGTGTAATTCGTGCAGGCGCTATGCTATTATCTCACATCGGTTATGTAGCAGAATCTGATAAATTATATAAAGCATTAGATATCTGTACAGGAGCTGACAGCAAGTTAACAATTACAGGACGTGACACAGGCTGTACAAGCGAAGAATTTGCAAACTATATTATGGAGACAATCGAAAGTCTATAATAGTTTATTTTGGTAATAGGAGGAACACCTGTGGAGGAGTTTGATGTGGAGAAAGAAACCACAGATAAATATACTCTTAGAGGGCGGGTTTTTAATCAGATTCGAGAAGATATTTTATCTGGAAAATACAAATCCGGAGAAGAATTAAGAGAAAGCACAATCGGGCAGGAACTTGGCGTAAGTCGAACTCCCGTCCGAGAAGCTTTAAGACAGTTAGAGTTAGAAGGTCTAGTTAAAATCATTCCCAATAAGGGGGCGCAGGTAATTAGTTTGTCTGTTAAAGACATAAAAGATATTTATGCTATACGTTCGCATTTAGAAGGACTTTGTGCACGGTGGGCATGTGAACATATCTCACAGGAACAGATTGAGCAGCTAGAGGAAATTATTTATCTGAGCGAATTTCGAGCATCCAAACATCATTATGAACAGATGCTTGAATTAGATAACAAATTTCACGACATTATATATGAAGCTTCTCAGAGCAAAATGTTACGACATTTACTAAAGGACTTTCACCATTATGTACAGCGTGTTCGGAAAATTACACTTTCCTCAACAGAACGTGCGGAAAAATGTAATATGGAGCACAAAGCTATATTAGAAGCTCTAAAAGAACGTAATCCAGAAAAAGCAGAGGAATTAGCGCATAAGCATATTTTATATACTGTGGAAAATATTGAAAAGCAAGGGTTAGAAAAAATAATGCATGAATAAAATAAAACCTGAAGAATGATGAGTTCTTCAGGTTTTATTGCTCTCTCTAGCTGATTGATTTTATTAGAATAATTTAATTATGTATATAGTTATTAAATCTATAAGAAAAGTGAATAAACAAAATGAATTTATATACATAATAATGAATAAATATAAAACTGTAGTTGAAATCTTATCAAAAATGTTGTACACTATAAAAAATAAAGATATAATAGGAGGTTTTATTATGAAGAAATTTATTTCTTTCGTTATGACTTGTATTATGGCATTTGGATTGACTTCATGTGGTAGTAGCTCAAATTCAGATAAATTGATTGTTGGAACTGAAGCAGGTTTTGCACCATATGAATATCTACAAGGAACAGAAATCGTTGGCATTGATATGGATATTGCAAAAGCGATTGCAGATGCAATGGGGAAAGAATTAGAAATTAAAAATATGGATTTTGATGGTGCCTTAGTTGCCGTTCAACAAGGAAAAGTTGACTTTGTTGTAGCAGGTGTATCTGTGACAGAAAAACGTAAAAAGAACATGGACTTCTCTGATTTCTACGTAGACTCTACAGAAGTCATAGTGGTAAATGAAGAAAACCCAGAAGTAGTAAGTGCATCCAATTTAGATGGAAAAATCGTCGGTGTACAACAAGGTAACGTAGCAGACATTTGGGTATCCGATACCGATAATGTAGAGGTCAAAGAAATTAAGCGTTATACATCATTTGCACAAGCAGCAAAAGACTTAACAAATAGAAAAATTGATTGCATCGTAATGGATGAAATTCCAGCACAAGAATTAGTGAAATCTACGGCTGGATTAAAAGTGTTAGAAGGGGAAGAAAATATCTTATTTAAAGATCAATATGCAGTCGCTGTAAAAAAAGGCAATCAAGAATTGCTAGATCAAATTAATAAAGTAATCGCAGACTTAAAAGAAAGCGGTAAAATGGACGAAATCTTTGAAAAATATACAAAAGAATAAAAATAGATAAAAAACAATGTTGAAAGGTTTGGAATTGACAGAATGAACATGTTACTTTTAAATGCAGGAAATTGGTTCTCGCAAGTTGGAAGTTCCTTTTATGATGCACTAATAGCAGACCAAAATTATTACGCATATTTGAATGGGTTATGGGCAACTCTTCAAATATCCTTTTTTGCCATCATAATTGGTATCTGCCTAGGTATTCTAATTGCCGTTGGCAAAGTTTCTGCAGGAATGAACCCAAAATTAAAATGGTTAGGAATACTATGTAACCTTTATACAACTATAATTCGTGGAACACCAGTGATCGTACAATTATTAATTATTTACAACTGGATTTTTACAGCAAGAGACTCTAATCCAATCTTAGCGGGGGCTGTATGTTTTGGTATTAACTCTGGTGCGTACGTAGCAGAAATCGTAAGAGCAGGTATTGAATCTCTTGATAAAGGACAGACCGAAGCAGGTCGTTCCTTAGGGTTTAATAACATACAAACGATGCGTTATATCATATTACCACAGGCGATCCGCAACATCCTTCCTGCATTAGGGAATGAATTCATTTCCTTAATCAAAGAAACATCCGTAGCCGGATACATTACTGTAACCGACCTAACAAAGACAGCACAATTAATTGGAAGTAGAACCTACGTCGTATTACCTCCGCTTATCATTGCAGCCCTAATCTACTTAATTATTGTAGTCGGTCTTACAAAATTACTAGGAATCGCAGAAAGGAGGATGGGACAATCATGATTGAAGTAAAAAATTTAGAAAAGGCATATGGTGATCACTTAGTTCTAAATGGAGTAAATGAAACCATCAAAAAAGGCGAAAAAGTAGTAATCATTGGACCATCCGGTTCTGGAAAATCAACCTTTTTACGATGTCTTAACCTATTAGAAGTTCCTACATCGGGAGAAATCTGGTTTGAAGGAAAAGATATCACAGATAAAAAAACAAATATTAATGCGATTCGTCAAAAGATGGGAATGGTATTTCAGCAGTTTAACTTATTTCCACATTTGACAGTAAAAGAAAATATTATGTTAGCACCTGTGAAATTGAAGTTGATGAATAAGGAAGATGCTTCAAAGAAGGCAATGGAATTACTAAAAAGAGTTGGATTGGCAGATAAAGCCGATTCTTATCCAAAACAATTGTCAGGTGGACAGAAACAGAGAATTGCCATAGCCCGTTCCCTTGCCATGAATCCAGACGTTCTTTTATTTGACGAACCTACTTCTGCGTTAGATCCAGAGATGGTTGGTGAAGTATTGGAACTAATGAAGGAATTAGCAGATGATGGTATGACTATGGTAGTGGTAACCCACGAAATGGGCTTTGCCAAGGAAGTGGCTACTAGAGTGCTATTTATGGACGGTGGAAATATCCAAGAACAAAACACTCCAGATGAGTTCTTCGGAAATCCTAAAAATGAACGGTTGAAAAGTTTCTTGTCTAAAGTATTGTAAAGACGAGCCAAGCCCCTCCGCACGTGCTTCGTTACAATCCCTTGCTGTAGTCGGTTTAAGACGGTAGGCTGAGGGGATTGTAAAGGCGCAGTGCGGAGGGGCTTGGCTCTTTGTAGTTTTGTTGCGGACGGTAGAGATTGAGTTTGGTGTTCGACAAATTTTCAAATTATATCGTACCCAAAATAAAAGAACAGTAAAACAATAGCAAAAGAACAACAAAAGAACAGCAAAACAATAGCAAAACAACAGTAAAAGAACAGTAAAAGAACAACAAAACAACAAGAAGCCAATTGCTTGTCGAATCGCGCCTTTGCAATCCTCATAGTCTTGAGTCTTATAAAAAACTAAAAATAGGATTGCAACGAAGCGACTGAGACAAGTAATTGGCTTCCCCCTTACAGAAGGGATTCCCATTCTTCCATTAGTTGTTCAAGTTTTTCTTCGATTTCTTTCTTTTCGTTGTTGAGTTCCATTAGTTTTGAAACGTTTGTATATACTTCTTCTTGGGCTAAGAGTTCGTCAATCTCAGAGTTGCGTTCTTCGAGTTTGGCGATTTCGTCTTCGCATTTTTTGATTTGGTTTTGAATTTTGCGTTGGCGGGCTTGTTCTTCTTTTTGTTGCTTCCAGTCGAGTTTGCCGTCGGAGGCGTTGTTGGAAGAGGTTTCGACAACGTTTGATGAAGAAGTAGTATTTGTTTTACTCGTTTGAACGTTGTTATTTTGTGCAAAGGCAACGCTTTCTTGGACTTCTTTCTTTTCTAAATAGTAATCGTAGTTTCCGATGTAGTTGATTAGAGTTTGATTTGTTAGGTCAAGAATACGTGTTGCGGTCTTGTTAATAAAATAACGATCATGGGATACGTATAATACAGTTCCTGTATAATTCTGTATTGCATTTTCCAAAATTTCTTTGGACGCGATATCTAAATGGTTAGTGGGCTCATCCAGAATTAGTAAGTTTGCTTCGGAGAGCATTAACTTGGCTAGGGATAGGCGTCCGCGTTCGCCACCGCTTAGATCTTTTACGCGTTTGAAGACTTCGTCGTTGGTGAAGAGGAAGGCTGCTAGGGTGTTACGTATCTCTGTGTTGTCCATGTCGGGATAGGAATCGTGTAACTCGTCGAATAGAGTTTTTTCCATATTTAATACGTTGTGTTCCTGGTCGTAATAGGCGATTTTAACTTTGGAACCTAGGGTGATGGAACCACTGTCGGCTTCGATGATGCCGTTTATGATTTTTAATATGGTTGTTTTTCCTGTTCCGTTGCCACCGATGATGGCGACTTTTTCGCTTCGTTTGATGTCAAAATCAATGTGGTCGAATAGCTTGTGTGAACCGAAGGATTTGCTTAGGTCACGTACTGTTAGGACGTCGTTGCCACTGGTGACAGATGGTTCTAGGGTGAAGTGCATTTGAGCATCTTCGGTGATTGGTTTGTCGAGGCGGTCGATTTTATCCAACATTTTTACACGACTTTCGGCACGTTTAATGGATTTTTCACGATTGAAGGAACGAAGTTTTGTGATAACTTCTTCTTGGTGCTTGATTTCGCGTTGCTGATTTAGGTATTGTTTTAGCTCGGCATTGCGAAGCATTTCCTTTTTTTCGGCGTAGGCAGTGTAGTTGCCTTCGAATACGGTTGCTTTGGTTCGTTCTAGTTCTACGATCTTTGTGGCTACTCGATCTAGGAAGTAGCGGTCGTGGGCAACGATTAGAACAGTACCAGGATAGTTGATGAGGTAATTTTCTAACCATGCGATAGAATTTAAGTCAAGGTGGTTAGTGGGCTCATCTAGTAAAATAATATCTGGCTTGGATAATAGTAATTTTCCAAGAGAAACACGAGTTTTTTGACCTCCTGATAAATCATTTGTTTTCTTATTAAATTCATTTTCTTCGAATCCTAGACCTTTTAAGACACCGACGATTTCACTTTTGAAAGCGTAGCCGTTGTTTATCTCGAATTCGTGTGTTAAATTGGTGTATTGTTTTAATAGAGCTTCCAGTTTATCTTCGGAAGCTGTTTTCATTTCTTGTTCAATATTACGGATTTTTTCATCCAATTCGATTATATAACGCTTGACTTCTAGCATTTCATCGTATATTGTGTTAGAGCTGTCTAAATCTTGATGCTGTGCAAGGTAGCCGATACTGGCACCCTTTGCAAGGATTACTTCACCGTCATCTGCCTTTAGTTCATGCATGATGATTTTTAATAAAGTAGATTTACCAGCGCCGTTTACACCAACGATAGCTGCTTTTTCACGTTCGTTAATATGAAAGGATACTCCAGATAAAATTTCATCTGTTCCGAATGTTTTTGTTATATTCTTACATGCTAATATCATATGATAACCTCTCCTTGTACAATGATTAGATTATAAGGAAAATCGGAAAATGTGTCAACTCTTGCATTTTTGGAGAATATAACAGGAAAAGAGGTTTCATTTTAAAGTGAAAATATTGACATTATTTTCACATTCAAATATAATATAACCTAGGGTAATTTTCAGAATAAGAAAGTTATTATATACAAGGGTTTACAATGAAGGAGGTAACATGGTGAATGATAAAGAAATTTCCTCAGCCGTAATAAAACGTCTTCCACGTTATTACCGTTATTTAGGTGAATTAATGGAAAATGATGTAGTTCGTATTTCTTCCAAAGAATTAAGTGAAAGAATGAAGGTAACTGCTTCCCAGATCAGACAGGACCTTAACAATTTTGGTGGATTCGGTCAACAAGGCTATGGATACAATGTTGAATATTTATATACTGAGATTGGTAAGATTTTAGGTTTAGATCGCAAGTACAAGGTGATTATCGTTGGAGCAGGTAACTTGGGGCAAGCGTTAGCGAACTATACGGATTTCGAAAAGAGAGGATTCCGTGTTATGGGTATTTTCGATGTAAATCCTAGATTAATTGGCATGACAATCCGTGGAATTGAAGTGCGAATTGTGGATGAACTTGAAAATTTTGTAAAGGAAGAATGTGTTGATATAGCTGCACTTACTTTACCAAAATCAAAAGCACCTCAGATTGCTGCTGATTTAGTAAAGTGGGGAGTAAGAGCAATATGGAACTTTGCACCTACGGATCTAAATTTACCACCAGATGTGATAGTTGAAAATGTTCATTTGGAGGAAAGATTAATGCGTGTTTCCTATAATTTGCGTAATAGGGAAATAGAAGATGAAAAATCATTAACTGATTTCGACGAGGAGTAGATTTAATAAGGGGGGAGATATGTTGAGAAAAAAAGAACAAGAGATAGATTACAAATCTTTTATTGATAATAAAAAAATCCCAATTATTATTTTGGATCCAAAGTGGCATGAGCTATTTCCTGAAAGTGCAAAGACACCTGCGATTCGTAATTATGAGAAGAAATTGAATGAGTTACTGAAGAGGCAAGGAAAATTAGTAAATGATATGAAGGACCTCAAAAAGCTGAAAATGAAGCTTATGAACCAGATAGTAGCCAACATGGGAGATGCTGCTAACGCTGAGGATGAACGTAAACGAGGTAAAAAGCAAGAAGCTAGTCAGAAGATGATTCTTGATATAAATGCTAAGCTAGAAGATGGCAATGACGAGCTTTTAGATATGCCATACAAGATTCGCGAAGTCAATGAGCTCTTAGTAGTGGAATGTTTGAAATATTGGTATTCCTTACTCAAGACGAATGCCAATGATATTCAAAAATTAGATAGCTGGATTTTAGCGACAAGGGAAGAATTAAAAGCAAAGTTAATTGAAAAGCAAGAAAAAGAAGAAATAAATGAAAAAGTATATTCTTATATGCACAATTTACTTGGTCATGATGTAATTAATAAATTTGATAACAGCTTTGTCCGTGAAGGAAGCGATACAAAATGAAATATATTGTAGATGCAGAAAGTATGAGTGAGATTGACCGTTATACCATGGAGGAGGTAGGTATCCCTTCTATGGTATTAATGGAAAAGGCAGCGATGAAGGTAGTTGAATTTATGAGTTCCAGAGTCAGCAGACAAGATAAGATTATCGCTGTCTGCGGAACTGGAAATAATGGTGGGGATGGTGTGGCGGCAGTACGGATCCTGAACCAGCTTGGCTACCACGCAGATATCCTACTTGTGGGCGATGAAGCTCGCGCATCCGAACAAATGAAAAGTCAACTAAAGATAGTTAGAAATCTAGGCATGTCTGTATACAATTCTGCCAAGGTATCTGAATATACTGTCATTATAGATAGTTTATTTGGTGTGGGGCTTAAAAGACCAGTTGAAGGAATTTATGAAGAAATCATACGTGAAGTGAATCAATCGGATGCAACTATATTTTCAATTGATTTGCCATCGGGAATAAATGGAAAAGATGGAAAAATTTTAAATATTGCAATTAGGGCACATTATACTGTAACATTTGGATATTACAAACTTGGATTGTTGTTATATCCAGGTTGTGATTATGCAGGTGAAGTGGAAGTTGCAGATATTGGATTTCCAACACAGGCGTTGGAACATATGCCAAAACAAGCATTTTACTATGAAGATGCTGATTTGGAACGACTGCCTGTAAGAAAAGGGCGCTCTAACAAAGGAAATTTTGGAAGAGTACTTGTGATTGCAGGTTCAGAAAATGTCAGTGGAGCTGCTTTTTTATCTGCGAAAGCGGCATATAGAACAGGTGCAGGTTTGGTTAAAATAATGACACCAGAATCAAATCGTATTATTTTGCAAACAATGTTACCAGAAGCTCTGCTTGCGACGTATCAGCCAGACCGATTTGACTTTGATAAATTTCAGAAAGAGTTGGATTGGGCAACAACGATCGTGATAGGTCCAGGGATGGGGATGTCAAAATGTTCCAGAGAAATAGTTGCTTATGCACTACAAAATGTGAAATTTTCATTAATTTTAGATGCAGATGCAATAAATTTGTTGGCAGATGACGAAAAGTATGTTATAAAGGATAAGATGAACCAAAGTACCGTTCTTCATTTACCATCTAATGTAATACTGACACCTCACCTAAAAGAGATGTCAAGGTTGATAAATTTACCAGTCAAGCATATAGTTGACAATATACTTGACGTATCTAAACAGTATCAGAGTGAATATGTGCTCGTATTGAAAGATGCTAGGACGATAGTTCGTGATGATACTCATTTGTATGTAAATATATCAGGTAATCATGGTATGGCAACTGGAGGCTCAGGTGACGTATTAACTGGAGTCATAGCAGGTCTTGTTGCCCAAGGGATGACTAATTTCGAGGCAGCCGCATTGGGAGTTTATATTCATGGGTTAGCAGGTGATTATGCTGCTCAAGATAAAAATTGCTATAGTTTAATAGCGGGCGATATAGTGGATGCCTTATCGTATGTTTTGAAAAAGTCGTGCAGATAGGAGACGGAGAGAATGGAATATTACAGGGTACATGCTGACGTAAATTTAGATGCTATTTATCACAATATTGAAGAGACAAGAAAAGTAGTAAAACCAGATACGAAGATCATGGCGATTATAAAAGCGGATGGCTACGGTCACGGTGCGATTCCAATTGCGAAGATATTAGAACCTATTATTGACGCATATGGTATTGCCATTATTGAAGAAGGAATTGAATTAAGAGAGTGTGGAATTACAAAGCCACTTTTAATTCTTGGTGTTACACCACTTCCATTGTATTCAAAGCTGATTGAATATGATATTATGCCAACGATATTTTCTTATGAATCTGCTGAGATATTATCGGAAGAAGCGAAAAAGCAAAATAAAAAGGCAAAAATTCATATTGCAGTGGATACAGGAATGTCACGTATCGGGTTTCAGATAAATCAAGAAAGTGTTGAGATTATCAAAAGGATAAATCAGTTGGAATGGGTGGAAATAGATGGATGTTTTACACATTTTGCAACAGCTGATGAATCAGATAAATCCTTTACACTGGAACAATTAAAACGTTTTCAAAATTTTGTAGCACAGTTAGAGCAAGAAGGTATTCAGATACCAACTAAGCATGTTTCCAATAGTGCAGGAATTATTGAATTTCCAGATGCACAGTTTGATATGGTTCGATCAGGAATCAGTACTTATGGTCTTTATCCATCGGAAGAAGTGAATAAAGCTGTATTACCGTTGCAGCCAGCGATGGAGATTAAGAGTTATATCACTTATGTAAAAACATTAGAAGCAGGTGTAGGCATTAGTTATGGCCAGACCTTCGTTACAAAAGAGAAGACAAAAGTAGCAACGATCCCAGTTGGATACGCAGATGGGTATCCGAGGGCATTATCCAATCGAGGATATGTGTTAATACATGGGCAGAAAGCTGCTATTTTAGGAAGAATATGCATGGACCAGTTTATGGTTGATGTAACCAATATACCGGGAGTTTGTGAAGGGGATATAGTAACTTTAGTGGGAATAGATAAGGATGCGTCAATCACAGTAGAAGAATTAGCTACGATGAGCCATTCTTTCAATTATGAATTTGTTTGTGATATTGGTAAACGTGTACCAAGAGTTTACTATTATCGAGGTGAAAAAATAGGTACTTATGATTTTTATCACTGCTCACAAGTTACGTATAACATTAGTTTCTAATTAATTAGTGAATGAATTTATGTAGAAAAATAATTATTCGCAGAATGAAATTTTATGGAATACGAGAGAAGAAAAGTGGTAACAATAAAAGAAAAAGCCATAAAATGGAGTGTGAATAATGTGATTATTAAACGTGGAGATATTTTTTATGCAGATTTAAGACCGGTAGTTGGGTCTGAACAGGGCGGTGTTCGTCCAGTGCTTATTATACAAAATGATACAGGTAACCGTCATAGCCCTACTGTTATTTGCGCAGCGATTACATCAAAAATGAATAAGGCAAAATTGCCTACTCATGTAGAATTAAACGCTGAGAAGTATGGTATTGTAAAAGATTCGGTTATTTTATTAGAACAGGTTAGAACTATTGATAAGTCACGTCTAAAGGAGAAAGTTTGTCATTTAGATGAAGACATTATGTATAAAATTGATGAAGCATTATTAGTAAGTTTTTCGCTTGCATAATTGCTTAAAAATATTATAGTAAGCAGAGTTTTTTATGCTTACATAGAGGTAAAGGAGTAATTTTGTTCATGGATGATGGATATCCCTACTGGAGAATGGGTATTATTTTTATTCTGATAGTATTCAATGCGCTGATATCAGCGGCTCATGCTGCATTTGAAGCGACAAGTGAAAGTCAGATTCGAAAACGAGTAGAAGAAAGTGAGAATAATAAACGAGCACTTCAAATATTAGCCATGTTGGAGGAACCAAGCAGGTACATAAATGTGTTTGAAGTACTCGTATCTGGGACAAGTATCATAATTGGTATGCTTTTTACAAGCAGCTTTTATTCAAGGGCGCTGAAATTATTGTTAGGTGTAAATGCCTTTTTCCAAGAGCATTTTCTAATAACAAGCATTGCAGCACTCGCTATTGTTGTTTTCTTCATTTGTTTTGTAATCTTCTGTGGAAATGTTCTTCCAAGAAGAATTGCACGCATTCATGCAGACAAAAATATATTTTACCTGTATGGCATATTACAAGTTTGCGCGCCAATCGTTTCGCTGTTTGATATTTTGACCAAGATTGCTTTTTGGATCTTGAGGATTAAGGAAAATAAGGATGGCGAAAATGTTACTGAAGACGAAATCATTTCAATTGTAAATGAGGGATATGAACAGGGAATTCTTGAAGACAGTGAAGCCGAAATGATATCTAACATTATTGAATTTGACGAGAAAGAAGTAATGGATATCATGACGCATCGAAAGAAAATCATTTTCATAGACGCTACTTCAACAGTAGAGGAGACAATGAACTTTGTGATGCAGCAACCTTATTCGAGATTTCCAGTATATGAAGAAACTATAGACAACATCGTAGGTGTGCTTCATATCAAAGATTTAATGAAATATTATATATCTGGCGAAGATAAAAATGTTCCAATTCGTAAGATTTGTGGAGATGCCTATCTTGTTCCTGATACACAACCAATCGACGTGTTATGGAATGACATGCGTTTGAAAAAAGTGCATATGGCAATCGCAATCGATGAATATGGACAAACTGCCGGGCTTGTAGCAATGGAAGATATCTTAGAAGAAATCGTTGGAAATATCTCCGATGAATATGATATCGAGGAAAAAATGATCATTAAACAGACGGAAGACCGATATTTAATGAAAGGTCTGGCGCCTTTGGAAGAGGTTGAAGAAGTTTTAGGTATCGAATTCGACCAAGAGGATTTTGATACATTAAATGGATTCCTAATCTCTATGCTAGGACATATACCTGCGGATGATGAAAAGGTAAGTATTCCATATATGGGATTTACTTTTCATATTGTAGATGTAATAGATAAGATGATTCGTTATGTACGTGTTACAAAAGATTGATGAAGGATAGCTTCAGCGGAATGCTGGGGCTATTTTTCTGGATTTCTTAAGATGCTTAAGAAATTTGTAAGAAATAAGAAGATTTGCTTTCATTTATTTTTAAACGTCAAAAAACTCACTAGCGACTAGTGAGCTTTTTGATAACAAAGTGTATAATAGGGTGGGAGTAGAAAGTGTTATTAACACTATCTGTAATATATTATAAACGATAGATATGAACAAATTGTGAACAAATTAAAAATTCTTAAATTTTTTTTACAATTTAAAATATTTGTAAGAAATGTGGAAAATAAATACATTTTATTATTTTGAACAATTTATAGGAGTTGGAATTATATAAAAGATTATATGTGAGATTGAGTGTTCATTTTTTTGAATAACACTAAGGGGAAAGATTTATCTTTGAGGTAATTTGAATTTGATTTGAAGATGTATTCGAGAGATTCGATTCTTTCGTTCGATACAAATAACAAAGCCTCAGGAGCGTTCTGAGGCTTTGTAAATGTTATATGAATGTTGGGGAGGAGAAAGTGAAATTTAATCAATCACTATCTTGATATTTATTATAGATGAGAAATATGAGTAAAGTATGACTTGATTGAGAACAATATATGAATTATTTTGTTCACATTATTATAAAAAATTGGAAGGACAGAGGATATGAAGATTTCGGTTTTATGTGTTGGGAAGATTAAAGAAAAGTATTTTACAAGTGGGATAGCAGAGTATGAGAAGAGGCTGTCTAGATATTGTAAGTTAGAGATTATTGAGGTGGCAGATGAGAAGACACCAGATCAGGCTAGTGAGAATGAGGAGAGAATTATTAAGGCGAAGGAAGCAGAGAGATTGTCAAAGTATATAAAAGAGGATTCTTATGTAATTGCGTTGGCGATTGAAGGGAAACAGTTGGATTCAGTGGAGTTTTCCAAGAAGATTGAGCAACTTGGAGTGAATGGAGTGAGCCATATTGTGTTCTTGATAGGTGGATCGCTTGGATTGGATGCAGGGTTGTTGAAAAGAGCAGATATGAAGCTAAGTTTTTCGAAGATGACGTTTCCACACCAGATGATGAGGATGGTGTTGTTGGAGCAGGTGTATAGAGGGTATAGGATTATGAAGGGGGAACCGTATCATAAATAAGTGGAGAGCGCATTAAGGCGCTCTTTTCTTATTTATGAGTGAAGAAGGAAGAGTGAATAGTGAAGAGTTAAAAAGAAAAAAGTAGTGAAAAGATAAAGGAAAATAAAAAGAGAATGGTATTTCGACTAGGCAGCATAATCCTAGTGAAATATAATGAGAAAAGTTAGAAAAATAGGGGGAGACCGTTAGAAAGTGTGTTAGCTAAAAAGTCGTTGGAGTTTTCTGCAGAGCTTGTAGATTTCTATAAATCGCTATATTATGAAAAGAGAGAATTTGTGATGTCGAAACAGGTGCTTCGAAGTTGAACCAGTATTGGGGCAAATGTATATGAGGCGAATTATGGGATTAGTAAGGGCAATTTTATTGATAAGATGCAGATTGTATTGAAGGAATGTGCAGAGATAGAATACTGGTTGGAGATTTTGAAGAGAACTAGATATATGGAAGATAAGTACAAAAGATTAATAGAATAAAATGAACAATTGAAAAGGATGTTAGTTTCCACATTGAGAACGAGCAAGAATCAAGAGTAATTGTAAAATAGTAAAAGCAATCTGGTGATATGTCAAGATAAGATTTGCATTGTTTTTGATATGTTTT
>CAYPEJ010000025.1:0-70616 GCA_964409685.1 uncultured Anaeromicropila sp. | reverse complement strand
TAGCAAAGTGGTCTTAGGATTTTCAAATCCTAAGACCACTTTGTCAACAGTCTGAAACCATTTGCTTTTTGGGCAAATGGTTTTTTTATTCCTAGGAATTAAAAAGTCCCTAAAAAGCAGGGGCAGGATGCACACACTTTGTTCCTTTCAGTAAGCTATAAGTAGAAACGAGTAATTTTGCACAATAGGTGGCTACAAGTTATTTTTAATATTATACAAAAAAGTATAGATTTCTTAAATTTCGCTTACATGAAGTGAAATAATTTGTTAGAATTAGTTTATCAGATATTTTGGATTGGAGTTATAGATATATTTGGGGGGAGAACTGGTTTGCTCGTGGGGTGAGTGTTTCGGTTCTTTTTTGTTGCTTTATAGATGGTGGAAGTGCTGAGAAGTACTTGGATGATGATGTGATGATTTTAGGAGGCAGAGCTATGTTTGAAAAAGGCGAATATATTGTGTATGGACAAAATGGGATATGTATGGTGGAAGATACGACAACCCTTTCATTGTCGGATGTGAAGCAGGATAAGTTGTATTATGTGTTGATACCACAGAATACGTCTGGTGGTAAGATATATTCTCCAGTGGAAAATAATAAGGTGGTTATGCGTAGGGTATTGACGGGAGAAGAGGCTAGTGAGTTGATTGATGATATGCCAAATATAGAGCTACTTTCTATAGCAGATGATAGAAGTCGTGAAGAGATTTATAAGAAGACCATTCGTACTTGCGATTGCAGAGAGTGGGTGCGAATGATTAAGACACTTTATGCTAGGGAGCAGGATAGGAAGGAACAGGGCAGAAAGATGACTTCGACGGATGAAAGATATTTTAAGCAGGCGGAGGATAACTTATTTTCTGAATTGTCCATAGCATTGAATTTGAAAAAGGATGAAGTGGAAGCGTATATTATGAAGCGTATTGACAATAGATAGATTACTTTGGAAAATGATATTGAACGGATTGTAAAATTATGTGTGAAGTGTTAATTGTTTGGAAAGTTGAATGCTTCGCACATATTTTTTTGGGCATTATTTAGAAAAATATAAGAGGAATTGAATGAAAAATCGGAATAAGTTTAATGAATTAGCACAAAAATGTTTTCATTATAGTTTTTTTATCGTATAATAAAGTTAGTTGTATTTATATATTACGCTAAATTTTCTTGGGGAGGAATAAGGATGCAAGATTCGGAAGAAAAATTGCGTTTAATGCAACGTATCCAGGAGTTAGAGCATGAGCTTGATATTACAAAGATAAAATATTCGATTTTAGCAGATTCTACTGATTGTGGTTTATGGGAATATGATATAGAGACAAAGTGTTTGAATCAGAGTAAGAAATTACATGGAATCTGGGAAAATGAAAATTTGCTGATTCCGAATTATAGGGATACGGTGTTGGGATGGGGCATAGTCCATCCAGAGGATATTAAAATATTTGAAGCGTATTGCGACAGCATGGATAATGGGGAAAGTGGCTTTCAATATGATTTGAGAGCAGTAACAGATTATCAGACATTTATCTGGCTTAGATATACAGGGAATACATATTTTGACGAAAATGGAAAGCCAAAGAGAGTAGTGGGGAAGACATTAGATGTTACGAAGGAGAAAGAGGAATTAGAGATTCTAGCAAGAAAAGCGAATATTGATGGACTTACGAAGTTGTATAACAAGGCACATACTAGAACGTTAATTGAAAAGGTATTGGAAGATACCTCTGGTGAACGAGTTCAGCATGCCTTTTTTCTTATTGACTTAGATAATTTTAAAGAAGTAAATGATACTTGGGGGCATATGTGCGGTGACAATTTGTTGATACGTTTTTCCAATATGATTTTAGCATTATTTAGTTCGGCAGATATTGTGGGACGAGTTGGTGGAGATGAATTTTTAGTATTTGTTCCTAATATAAAAGCCTATGCGGATGCAGAACGAATTGCACAAAAAATAGTATCAAGAGGCAGCTGTATTTATATGGAAAATAAACGCTTGGTTACAGTAAGTGTTGGTTATTCTGTATTTCCAAAGGATGCACAAAGCTATGATGCACTATTTCGAAGTGCGGACTTAGCGCTTTATCAGGCAAAGAGCAAAGGAAGAAATCAGTTCTGTGCCTATGATAAAAATCTAAAGTATGAGATTACCCAACATGAGTTAAAAGGTCATGAAAATACAAATGAGATTATCAATAAGAATATGGACAACATTGATACCAACCTATTTGATTATTCATTCGAGACAATAACAACAGCAGATGATGTTGGGGTAGCTATTCAGAATATCATGATGGAGATTGGTATTTATTATTCTTTATACAGAATTTCTATCATTGAGTATTCCGCACAAAAGAAAGAGGCTAGCCTCTTTAAGCTGTGGACAAGAAAGCAAGAATGTCATCGTGCAAAAATGGAATTGGAAGAATACTATACTAAGAATTGGAGAATGATAGAAGAACGTTTCTATAGCTTGAAGATGTATATTCATAATATAAGTCAAGATGCGGGAGAATCTGATTTCATCCAGATGTATTCAACAGGTGAGGATAAAACTACAAAGTTTGTTCAATTTCCAATTTTAGATGGAGAAGAATTGTTAGGTGTTATCACTTATGAATTAGGTGATAGTGAAAATGATTGGAGACAAAGTCAGATTTCAACGTTATCTTGTATTTCAAAGATGGTATCTAGTTATATTAAAAAACTTCGTACAAAAGAAGAGATACAAGATGAATTGCTGTACAATCAAAAAGCTTTGGATAGTCATAAATTAACCTATTATGTGATTGATCCTGAGACTTACGAGGTACGATATGTAAGTCATTATGCATATGAGCTATTTCCGTCTATTGCCGTTGGAAAGAAATGCTATGAGGCGGTTATGAATCAGAAAAAACCTTGTGTCAACTGTCCGATTGCTGGATTGGCAGATGGAATGGAACAGTTTGCTACTGAATTTTATAGTGAAAAATTCAATACATGGCTTACTACAAGTGTTTCTATTGTAGAAAGAGAGAATTCGAGAAAGGAATATCTACTTTGTTGGAGTGATGTTACTGCATTTTTAGAGAGAGTAAGGTCTACGGATCAGCTCACAGGAACGTTATCCTATGATAAGTTCTATGCGGAAGCTATTAAAAATATTTCTCAGTCGGATAGACGTTATGCGGTCTTATACTTTGGTATCAAGGATTTTGCGCGAATTAATGATGAGTTTGGCTTTGAAATTGGGGATATGGTCATTAAGTTGCTTGCCAACCGTTTTAAGGATACGTTATCGAAATATGAGTTGATTTGTCGAATTAAGGGCGATGACTTTATCATAATGGTAGAGGAACAGAACCTAGACCAAATGACGGAACGAACCTATCATATGTGTAAGACGGCGGAGATTTTCCTTAGAACCATTTATCCGACTATGAATATGTATGGTATCTGCGGGATATATGAGATAACAGAAGATGACTACTCTATTAGTGCCATATTGGATAAGGCGAATAAGGCGAGAAAAAAAGCATATCAATTGTTTAGTGGGGATCACACCTTCTTTGTTTACACGAAGGAATATGAAAAGCAGGAGATGGAGGAACTACAGTTAGAACGTGATATTATTGAGGCCTTAAAGACAGAACAGTTCCAAGTGTACATACAACCAAAAGTTGCGCTGGATACTAGAAAAATTGGTGGTGCAGAAGCGTTGGTTCGTTGGATTAAGCCAGATGGAACCATGGTTTCGCCAGGGAAATTTATACCACTTTCCGAGAAAAATGGAATGGTTGTTGAGATAGACAATGAAGTTTACAACATTTTATTTGCTCAGATGCGAAAATGGTTGGATGAAGGAAAAACCTTGCCTACGATTTCCATCAATGTATCGAGAGTACATTTATTAGATGATGAATTTCCAGATTATTTTGAAACCCTTGTGGATTCATATGGAATACCACATAATCTAGTGGAAGTAGAAATAACAGAAAGTGTATTCTTTGATAAGGTTGACCGAATGATTGCGATGATGTCAAAGATTCGCGCGAAAGGTTTTGTAATTTCTATGGACGACTTTGGTACAGGCTATTCCACGTTGAATATTATGTCGAGTATGCCTTTGGACATTATTAAGATAGACGGTAAATTCTTTATGAATACACCATTGGATAAAAAGAATCGAACGATTATATCGGCAATTGTTCAATTAACAAAGCGACTAGACTTTACAATTGTCTGTGAAGGAATTGAGACACAAGAACAAGTAGATTACATCACCAATGAAAATTGTGATTATGCTCAGGGTTACTATTTCTACAAGCCAATGCCAATGAGTGAGTTTGAAAAGTTATTATAAAAGAAAAGATATAGTATATGCAAATTTGTGAGTAGATTCGTCTGCTCACAAATTTTTTTGAAAAAGATTAATAAAGTTGAAGACAATTTGAAAATCAATTCGTTATAATATATGAATGCATTCAAAAATATTAGTGGAGGTGGATAGAATCGAAGGAGAAGAATATTTAGCAGAGCTGATTGACCGATATCAGAATCTGATATTCTCCATTTGTTATAAGTTAACAACAGATTATTATATTGCTGAAGATTTAACGCAGGAAACCTTTTTATCTGCCTTTCGCAATCGAAGTTCTTTTCAAGGTGGAAATGAGAAAGCATGGATATGTAGGATTGCAACCAATAAATGCATAGATTATCAAAAGCAGGCAGGAAGAAAGGTGATTCCCACAGAGGATATCAGTTTGGAGTGTAAGCAAGATGTAAGTGCTACACCAGAATCATTATATATAGAAAATGAAGTCAGGGCGAAACTGCTCAAAGAATGCAAGCGGTTGAAGCCGCCGTATGACGAAGTTGCAACGTTATATTTCTATGAAGAAAAGAATCCAGAAGAAATATCAGTGGTGCTTAAGAGGAATCGAAAGACAGTTCAGACTCAAATCTACCGAGCTAGGGAAATGTTGAGGAAGGTGTACGGAAAGGAGCGTGAATAAATGAAGCAAGACAATAGGTATTTATCAGATGAAGAATTGTTTCAATTAATTGCTGAAGTGGAAGAGGAACCATTGTTAGAAGCGCCAGTGTATTTGAAAGATAAGATTTTGTCACAGGCTAGAGAAGAGAAACGATTGAAGTCTGTGAAGCAAAAAATGAGTGCTAGAAAACAGTTTGTACGTTATGGATGTAAGGTGGCACTTGCTTCGGCAGCAGCAGTTGCGATTCTATTCACAACTCCGATGAATATAAGGGTGACGGAAGAGAGAGTGGAGAAATATAGTCGTGAGAGTATTTTGAAGGAAAATGCATATGCGAAGTCTTTTAGAAATTCAGATGGGATTTCTTCTAAGATTACAGATAAGTCAAATCAGATATGCGATCAGTTTGAGCGAATAACAAATTTATTAATTGGTAAGGAGGAATTGAGAAATGAAAAAGCAGAAGAAAAGTAGATTTTGGACATTTTGTTTGTCCTTTATTCCAGGTGCAGCAGAGATGTATATGGGATTTATGAAGGCAGGACTTAGTTTGATGACATTATTTGTGGCTATTTGTTTTTTTGCAATGACTTTAAATATTGGTCCGCTACTATTTATAGGATGTATCTCGTGGTTTTATAGTTTCTTTCATGCGAGAAATCTAGCGAGTCTAACCGTCGAGGAATTAGAACAAATGGAAGATGACTATGTCATTGATATCGAAGCATTTATGAGTAAACATATGAAAGAGGAAAAGTGGAATCAAAAATGGAATCAAAAGTGGATTGCATACGTGCTCATTGTAATTGGTGGATATATATTGTTTCATGGGGCATTTAGTGGATTACGATTAGTTATGCCGGATGAGTTCTATTATCATGTTGTTATGCTAGAAGAATTGGTTTTAAGATCTGTGATAGGGCTTGCGATTGTTTATGTTGGGTTACGTATGATTCGTGGTAAGAAGAAAGAGTTGTTTCGAGAAGATGAACAAGAAAATGTAGACGAAAATGTATATGAAGATGAAGTTACACAGTTGGATGTGTCTCTATTATTAAGGGATGGTGAAAATGATGGAACAAATGAAAGTGCAGAAGAAGCGTAGGGTAGGAACTTTTACAGCAGCTATTTTGTTAATCATTATAGGAATGTTGTTTTTGCTGCATATGTTTCTGCCAACGATAAGTTATGTAATGATATTTCGTTGTTGGCCGTTAATATTAGTATTGCTTGGTTTGGAAATGCTGATTGCATCACGGAGAGAGGAAGATGTGGTGTATGATGGTGGAGCTATCTTTTTGGTTATTGTGATGGCAGTATTTGCAATGGGAATGGCTGGTGCGGATATGGTGATACAGTATGCGATTCGTGAAGGGAATTTTCATATTGGATAGAAAAGATACGGTGTTAGATGTAGAAATCTAGCATCGTTTCTTTTTGTATAGAAATTGCTTGCTATTCATTTCTCTACATAAAATCGATATTAGACAAAATGGCAAGAATATCAATCTTGTCTAAAAAAGTCCAATAACGTATAATTATGTAATAATAATGAAAGTGATGAAGTATGAAGAACAAGATATTGCAAAAGAAAATGAAATCACATAAACATAATCTAACAAATCGTGTTATACTCACAGGCTGTGGGATTTTTTTAGTCCTACTTATTTTATTTACTTATATTTCTATTAAGCATACTCGACTTCGAATTAATCGTGAGTTTGAAGAGTATGCAACAACTGTTACCATGTCGGTAGAATTATTCCAAGAAGAATCTGCAAAATTACAAAGTTATTTGGATGAAGTACTATTAACAGAACAGAATAGAGGTCTTGCCAGCAATATGCTTGCAATTATGAATGGGGTTATTAATAATACAGAAGAAAGCATTTCTTATATGTGTAAGTCTATGTACTATTTCGAACGAGTGCATGATGATATGCCTCTTATTATGACGTCTGTAAATTTGAGTGCAACATTAATTAACATTACTGCTTATGAAAAAGCGGAAGAAATTTTGCAAGATGTATTAGATGTGCAGGTGAGTGAAGAGGTTGCAATGACAACTCACGGTTATATTTATACGAATTTAGCAGAAAGTATGTCCCAAAGGGGAAGTTATGATCGTGCGCTGGAATGTATTGAATTGGCACAAGAAATAGTTGGTGATAGAGAGGGCTTTGTAGACTGTCGTATTAGTTGGGAGATAAGTAAGGCAAAATGCTATTTGGGATTAGGAAAATATGAAGCATGTAGAGAAACATTAGAACGTGTCTACGATTACATTGATAATACAAGCCTAGTAAATATGGTAAGCCTAGCACTTCCATTTTATGAAGTAAAAAGTATGTTGGCAATAAAAGATGGTGATTTAGAGAGTGCATATGAATTCTTTGATTCCTATTTGACCTATTGTGAGACATATTCCTACAACTTGTTGAAACTGTCTTTTGTAGATGAATTTGTAGAATTTGCGAAAAAATGTGGTTACGGGGATGAGGAGCGTATTGCAAAGTATGATGCAGAAATGTTGGATTACTATCGTGGAGAATTAAAGGCAACAAAAGAATTAAATGCAAGTGTTATGTTGGACACTTATAACATTTCCACGCAAAATGAAACCATTTATCAGGAAGAATATATTAGGCGTATCATTACTTATGGAACGGTAACCTTAATTGGTGTTGTTGTATCCATTATTGTATTTGCGTTGTTTCGAGTGCTTCATAAGAGTCAGACAGATTTTCTAACAGGAGCCTACAATCGTTTTAAGCTGAAAAATGTTTACAAAGCATTGTTGAATCGTAAGCAGCCATTCTATATGATTATCTTTGATATTGATGATTTTAAGAAATGTAATGATATTTATGGTCATGCATTTGGAGATACGGTTTTAGAGCGTGTTTCAAAAACAGTTATGAAAGAACTGCCTAAGATGTCAATGTTTTTCCGTTATGGTGGAGAAGAATTTGTGGTGTTGTGTGATGTCAATTTTGGGGAAGAGATTGAAGTGTTAGCAGAACGAATTCGAACTAGCGTAGAAGCATTAGAATGGGAGTATGGCAATCGAATTACCATTAGTATCGGAGTTACATGTAGTACTGTATCAATAGATCCATTTCATGAAGCAGATGAAAACTTGTACCACTCAAAGAAAACAGGTAAAAATAAAGTAACGTATACGATATAATTGCAGGTAAAGCAATCGCCTTACCTGCAATAAACAAAAGAGCTATATATTAAATTCTATTATACGATAGTAAACTATGTTTTACACAGCACTACTTGACGCAGTAGGAGTAGGAGTGCAGTTACAATGTTGATTACTATTACTACAACTACAACATCCTTGCATATATGGTATTGTATATGGCATCATATAGTAGCTATAAAATCCCCCATAGTAATTCAGATATCCACAACAGCAAGAATTAGTAGTACTCACTTGTTTGCACGCACAAGAACTGTTAGTGGTGTCGTTTTGGCAACAGCCACAAGTGCTATTAGTAGTTGATTCTTGGCAACAGCCACAAGTGTTATTAGTAGTTGATTCTTGGTTACAGTTACATGATGTTGGATAATATGGATAGTATGGATAGTATGGATAATAAGCAATCCAATTATTTCTATTACAGCTACAGCATGTATTTTGAGAATCTGTATTTTCTTTATTGCAACTACAATTGTTGTAATAATTGTAATACCATAAATACCAAGGATTGCAGCAATTTGTATTTATAGTAGCACCGCATTGTGGACAAGTAGTAGTTGCAGGAGAACAACTGCATTGAGGAACAGTAGTAGTTACAGGAGAACAACTACATTGAGGAGCAGTAGTAGTTACAGGAGCACAGCTACATTGAGGATAAGAACTAGTTACAGGGCAACAGCAATTGCTTGGATAGTAGTAGATTGGAATTGGAATCCATACAAATGCAGGATAGTACATTGGTCTTAGACAACAATTACATTGTGGCTTACTACTTGCAGTAGGTTCTTCACTTGCGATAGGTTCTTCGCTTACGATAGGTTCTTCGCTTACGATAGGTTCTTCGCTTACGATAGGTTCTTCACTTACGATAGGTTCTTCGCTTACGATAGGTTCTTCGCTTACGATAGGTTCTTCACTTACGATAGGTTCTTCGCTTACGATAGGTTCTTCACTTACAACAGGTTCTTCACTAACTTCAGGATTTACAGAAATACCAAATATTACGGAGCTAGTTGTGTTATCTAATGAGGCGGAAATATTGTCTAAGTAAACTGTTTCATATACATTTTCAGCAGATTGTGTAGTAGTGTACCCATCATCTGTCTGTGTAAATAGATAAGTATCCGTAGCCTTATTTGTTAATACAACCGTATATTTTTTAGCACCATCAAGGTTAATAAATTCAAAATATCCATCTTTATCGGTAGTAGTGGAGCTAATAGCGTTAGCTTCTGTAGGAGATGCTTTAAATTCAGCTGATTCGTAAATCTTAACAGTCCAATCTGCTAAATGAGAAGTATTTGTTTCGTTGTCATCTTGAATACCATCTGCATTTTCATCGTCCCATAAATAACCAGAGATAACACCCAGAGCAGTTGCATTGATTCCGACGTAGGAACCATAATATTTTAAAGTAATCATCTCAGACTCACCAACATATTGATTCATGCAGAATGGGCGCCAAATGGAATAATTTTTACCTAAACTATTTTGTCCTTCGTATTCAAAAGTAGTATAGAAATTGTATGTATTATCAGAAATATAGAGTTCTTTTGTTTCAGAGTTTGTAATATTGCAAGGAAGAGGTGTATCTGCTTTTGTGGAAATACAAATACAGTTATAATCTTTTGCCTCACTAGCACTATAAGTACTCCAATCTGTGTATGCTTCTAAAGTTGAGTTGATTACTGTAGTATCTTCAGGTAATGTAATCTTACCATAAGATATTGTAAAGTAATTTGGATTAGGATTTGTAACTTCTTTTGCTAAATAGGCAGATACATCTAATACGTCATCTTCTGCTACATATTTACCCCAATTTTCTCCAGCCTTTGGAATTGGAATATATACGGCTAATTTATTAATATCACAATAGGATGTATTGATAACAGAAGTTTTTAAAGTTACGCTATTGTCTTTGATATCAATTGTATCACTTTCATCTTCGACATTTATGTACTCCGCATTGTCAGAAGTTTGAGCAATAGCTGTTTTGATTTGAATACCATATTCATTTGTAATACAGAATGTAGTACCAACATCACGTAATGCGACGAAGTTATTGTCAGTAGTAGAACCATCTTTGTCTACATCATAAGGATCGCCAATGTAGTATGATTTATTATCAAAGTTTGTAAATCCTGTAAATGCATTACCTGGATCTTCAAGGAATAATTTTTGGCTGTAGGAATGTAATGTATCATTATCAAAATATGCTTTTGTTGATATTACATCATATTCGATTACCATCTGCATAGTACGGAATACGTTGGCGTATTTACTATCGTAAAGACCAACAGCAGCAGCGTATGGATTAGAAGAAGTGGCTACATTTGTGGTATCAATTTTATAAACTCTAGTTCCATCTGCTTCGCGTTCTAATTCGACTACTTCAATGCCATAAGGATTTAGTCCTTTTTTTGCATCGTAAAGTACGATGGAATCAGCAGCAACCATGTTGACATAACGATTATATAATTTAAGATTTTTAATTCCTAAACCAGTTTCATCACGAAGATAGTAAACAGGTGTAGGAGTAAAGGAATGACCATAACTATTGGCAAATATATTCATTTTTGTATGAAGTGTATCCCCAGCAACATGTGTTTTTGTTGCATTATTCGCATGAGTGTAAGAGATAATACCTTGATGCGCCTCAGGATCTACTTGGCTTAAACTGTATGCAGTAATATTGTATGTTGGATCTTCTGTATCTGTAATAGCAAGTGTTGCACGAGCGGATTCGGCAACTAACTCATCGTATTCTTTAATGCTTCCGTAGTAATAATATCTTGTAATCTCTGAATTGGCAGGGAATAAATCAATGTTATATGTAATCTTTGTGATAGTTGCATCAGGTCCCAAATCATCATAATTGCCAGTCCAGAAGAAATAATAACCATAGTAGTCATTTATATTATCTACTGTGAAATTATCAGCTGGAAGTGTAATAGTAGTTGTTTTTACGGCTGGGTCAGATGGTGTAAAGTAGGATACCTTTATATCTAGTGGTTCTTCTGTTCTTCCGCTAAATAATCGAACTGCGTTAACGCATATTTTTTCCGAATCGAAAGAAAGGGTAAACGATTTATCATAAAAATCGCAAGCGGATCGGTTACCAAGTGTGTAGGTACCTAATACACATTCAGCATCATCGTAGATACCGCTTATTGTGTTGCCATTTGCATCTTTATAGGTATCTGGACGTGTCCATACAATTTCGTTGATTACGGAACAGGCATCGGAACCAATAGGGCCGTTGAGAGAAGCATTGTTTAACACGATTCCTAATCCTGTTCTAATGTTAAATACATATGGATAAGCAGTAGTAAGTGTTTTCTTTTCACTGTTATAAAGTGTTACCTCTGCTTTGGAATAGGTTGCGGTAAATGAATCTCCTGTTTCGTAAGTATCAGGTACGATAAATATTGGATCTATGTAAGGATGTGTACCAATATAATTTGTAGTAGTGAATATGTAAGTGTTGCCAGAATCGCTTAAGTTTTCTGTTACTTCCCATTTGGCATCTTTTTGTTTGTCCTCTTTATAGAAAATATCACTTGGAACTGTAACAGTAAGGGCGATTGATTTCCATAGTGTAGTATAGGGACGATATACACCAAACTTTTTATCTGCTTCTGCTGAGATAGAAACAGTACCTGGAGATACAGTTTGTGGTCCAATAAGTCCAGTTTGTGTTAAAGTGTCATTTGCGTAGGTAGCACTTGCATTTGCAGATGCACTTTTGGATTGTATTTCATTAGAAGTTGTTTCATAAGAAAATGTTGCTGTTACAGCATCTGTAATGGAAGCTAAGTTTGTTCTAGTATCGTATTTTACTAGAATTGTGAAGCTGATGTCTGTAACATCGTCATTGATGCAATAAGTGTAACTTCCGTTAGATAACATAACACCAGAATCGGATAGTTGTGTGGCATCATTATCATATTCGATGCTAGATATGTAATTCGATACGGAACTTTTACTTCCGTTGTCAACCCAAGTTAAACCTTCGGCTAGTGTAACTTTGATTTTTTTTGTCCCTGGCTCATAAGAATTATCTGGAAATGAGCCTTGAATTTTAACTAACTTTTCGCAATTTTCTTGATTTGCTTGTGTTACGTTAAAGGTTGCCTCTGTCGTTTGTGTTTCTACCCATGTAACGCTTGTTTCAACTTCTGCACCAAAGATGTCAATTGAAAAATGACTGATTGAGCAGGATAGGGCAAGACAGAGTGTGAGCACGGTTGCAAGAACCCTTCTTAGTTTCTTACTCATAATAAAAGCCTCCTTTTAAATAAATAATTTCTCGGAATCTTTAAGCTAGTAAATATATGGTCTTCTGATTCTTGTTTTATTAAATCAAAGATCATTTCTTGCTAGGCAGGATATAACCACTCCGAATTCCGAGTAATTACTAAGTGTATAAATATTTAACTGCAATAGTAGAAAAAATAAAATTTCTACTACTATATAATCGGTTTAAACAGTAAAAAACATTAGTAACAACAAAAAATTTTACTTGCCAAATAATTATCGTTAAATAATTATTGTTATAGAGAGAAAATCTAGGTCATTACTTGACAAACAGAATATGGAAGATTAAACTTCAATAGAAAAATAATGTTTCAAAATGAAAGTATTGGAAAAAATAAAGGTAAATGAAATAGTGAAAGAGAAGCAGTAAGGAGGGTGAATGTGATGAGCAAGAAGTTTGGAATGCTTTTGTTAGTGCTTCTATTACTAATAGAAAGCATATGTTTTTCTACTTATACAGCAGAGAATATCGTACATAATTGTTCAGAACATCACTGTCCAATCTGTGTGATACTTCATGAAGCATCAACATTTATGAACGAATTAGTTGGTAGTTGTATTTTAGAGGTAACATTTATTTTGCTCTGTGTGACATTTGTAGGTGTGATTTACACAGGTGCACTAGATATGGTAAAGTCAACACTAGTTCGTTTGAAGGTGCGGCTGAATCCTTGAAGATGGAATGCTTTGCTTGATATGTATGAATATTGAGGCAGAAAGATTTGATTTTTAAGGAGGAAAATTAAATAATGAAACGTTTGATTGCAACAATTTTAATGATTACAGTTTTTGCATTTGGAGTGACAGGTTGCCAAATTAATAATGGGAATAATGGAAATACGAATGTAGATACAGATGCAGGTACTGTTACTGATTCCAGTAACCAAGCAGATACAACAGAACCTGCGGATGGAAAACTAAAGATTGTAACTACCATATTCCCCTATTACGATTTTGTGCGTCAGATTGCAGGAGAACTTGTAGACGTTACCATGCTTGTTCCTACAGGAAAGGATACACATTCCTTTGAACCAACACCAGCAGATATGATTACCATTCAGAATGCAGATATTTTCGTTTACAATGGTGGAGAGATGGAAAGTTGGGTAGAACAGGTTTTAGAAAGTGTTGAAAATGACGAACAAATCCGTGTTCGTATGATGGACTTTGTTGTATTATTCGAAGAGGAACTTGTAGAAGGAATGGAAGCAGGCCATGAACATGAACACGCAGAGGGTGAAGAACATGAAGAAGAGGAGTATAGTGACGAAGGTACCGAAGAACATGAGGATTCGGAGCATGTTGAGAGTGAAGAGCACGAACATGAGGAACATGAACACGAAGAAGTAGAATATGACGAGCATATCTGGACTTCACCAGTAAATGCAGAAAAATTAGTTGCAAAATTATCAGAAGTAATCGCAAACTGTGATGTAGAACATAAATCTATCTACACAAGCAATGCAGAAGCTTTTCAAGAAAAATTGCAAGAATTAGACCAATCATTTGAAGATGTGGTAAATAACGCAACCTGTAAGACTTTAGTATTTGGAGATAAATTCCCTTTACGTTATTTTGTAGAAGAGTATGGATTGGATTACAGCGCAGCCTTCAGTGGTTGTAGTACAGAGACAGAACCTAGCGCGGAAACAATTGCTTTTTTAATTAACAAAGTAAAAGAAGATAAGATACCAGTTGTTTATCATTTAGAATTAAGCAATGGTAAAGTTGCAGAGACAATATGCGAATCTACAGGTGCGAAAAAGTTACAATTCAACAGTTGTCATAATGTGACACAGGAACAATTTGATTCTGGTATCACATATTTAGAATTGATGGAACAAAATGTAGAAGCGCTAAAGCAAGGCATAAACTAAAATGACAGATTAAGAGGAAATGGTATGGCGAGTAAAAAGCTTTTATTAGAATGCAAGGATGTGTCGCTAGGGTATGAGCGAACATCGGTGATAGAACATCTAGATTTAAATATTTACGAAGGAGATTATATTTGTGTCGTAGGTGAAAATGGATGTGGAAAAAGTACATTGATGAAAACGATACTGGGACTAACAAAACCAGTATCGGGAACTGTGTGGACGGAGGAGTCTTTAAAAAATGGTTGTATTGGATATCTTCCGCAGCAGACACAGGCACAAAGAGAATTTCCAGCAACGGTGTATGAAGTGGTGATGTCTGGATTTTTAAGTCAGTGTAGAAGAAGACCATTTTATCGAAGGAGCGAAAAGCAGCAAGCGTTGGAAAATATGAAAAAGATGTCCATTCTAGACTTGAAGGGTAGATGCTATGGTGAGTTATCAGGTGGGCAGCAGCAGAGAGTATTACTTGCAAGGGCGTTGTGTGCGGCAAGTAAGTTGCTTGTCCTAGATGAGCCTGTGACAGGGTTAGATCCAGTTGCAGCACAAGAACTTTATATGACTTTAAAACAACTAAATCAAGAAGGAATGAGTATCTTGATGGTGACACATGATATTCAAAATGCAATTTCAGAGGGAAATAAAATTTTGCATTTCCATGATAAACAATATTTTTATGGAACAATGGAAGCTTATAAAACTTCTACATTTGGCAATCAATTTGTAGGAGGTGAGGGCATATGTTAAGTGTGATTCAAGAAATGTTCTCCTTTTCCTTTATGGTGAGAGCGTTTTCGGTTGGAATAATTGTTTCACTTTGTTCGGCATTGTTAGGGGTAAGTCTTGTATTGAAACGATTTTCTATGATTGGAGATGGATTATCTCATGTGTCCTATGGGGCGTTGTCCATCGCTATGGCGTGTGGGCTTGCACCACTTCCGTTTTCTATACCAGTTGTTGTGGTAGCAGCATTCTTTTTGCTTCGTATAGCGGAAAATGGTAAGATTCGAAATGATTCGGCCATAGCCGTTTTATCCACTTCGGCGCTTGCAATTGGGGTGTTGGTAACGGCTTTGACTACTGGAATGAACACGGATGTATGTGGTTATATGTTTGGTAGTATCCTCGCCATGTCAAAAGAAGATGTGAAATTAAGTATTATATTATCTGTAGTAGTATTGACGATGTTTGTGTTTTGCTATCACAAGATATTTGCAGTGACTTTTGATGAGAGTTTTGCAAAGGCAACAGGGGTTAAGGTTTCCTTTTACAATACGGTGATTGCGATTTTGACAGCAATTACGATTGTGTTGGGAATGCGAATGATGGGAGCGATGTTGATATCTAGTTTAATCATTTTTCCAGCGCTAACTTCTATGAAAGTCATAAAGAGTTTTTTAGGTGTCGTGATTTGCTCGGGAGTTCTTGCTGTGGTTGGTTTCTGTGTAGGAATGTTTTGTTCTTATGTATATTCAACTCCAGCAGGAGCAAGTGTAGTGGTTGTGGATTTAGTTATGTATGTATTGTTTTCTTTAATACAATTTTTAAAGGTTCGGATAAAGAAAACGCAATAGTAGTATAGAAAAAGGATGCGTCGTGAAAATACGCATCCTTTTTGTTGTTTATTTATGAGTAAAAAATGTGTTATGAATATTAATGTGTCTATTTTTTATGAAGTAAAGAGTGATTAAGCTCTTTGGGCTTTTGCTTCTTTTAATTCTTCTAATCTGCTGATGCATAGTGTACAAGCAGCATCACCTGTGATGTTTACAGTTGTACGAGCCATATCTAAGATTCTATCTACACCTGTGATAAGTGCGATACCTTCTAGTGGAAGACCAACACTTTGAAGTACCATTGTAAGCATGATAACACCAGCGCCAGGAACCCCAGCAGTACCGATAGAAGCTAATGTAGAAGTTACTACAATCATAAGCTGGTCAGCAATACTCAAATCAATCCCAAAGATTTGTGCGATAAAGATTGCGCAAACACCTTGGTAGATACATGTTCCGTCCATGTTGATGGTTGCACCTAGAGGTAATACAAAACTTGCTACATCTTTCTTTGCACCTAATTTTTCAGTACATTCCATATTTAAAGGAAGTGTACCGATAGAACTTGCACTTGAAAATGCAAATAGGATTGCAGGCATCATACCTTTGAAAAAGTCTACTGGCCCAATACCACCGATTGCGCGTACGCAAGAAGAGTAAATAATAAGCATATGAACAATACAAGCAAGGTATACAACACCAATTAATTTAATTAGTGGTAATAGAACGCTTGGTCCGTTTTGTGCAATAACTGGAGTGATTAATGCAAATACACCGATTGGAGAAAGTTTTAAAATGCTTTCCATAATGCAAGAAGAAACGGTTGAGAAGCTTTCTACGAAATCTGCAACTGGTTTTCCTTTTTCGCCAGCTTTGATGATTCCGAATCCAAAGAATAAAGCAAGTGCAATTACTTGTAACATATTTGCATTTACAAGTGGGGAAAGCCAGTTAGATGGAAATGCATTTATAATCGTATCGATAAAAGATACTGGGGCAGCAGCTTCTACACTTGTTAGTGTATCTGTATTTAATTGGTAGCCACCACCAACGGATAAGATGTTAGCGAATAAGATACCGATGAAAACAGCAAATACAGTAGTTACTAAGTAAAATGTAATTGTCTTTAAACCAATAGAACCAACTTTACGAATGTCTTTTAGTGAAATAATCCCTTGTATAATGGAAAATAGAACTACTGGTACGACAATCATCTTTAATAAATTTAGAAAGATTGTTCCAAATGGTTGAATATATGTTGTTGCGATGTCAATGTGGTTTTGCAAAAGTAAACCTGCACAAACACCAAGTATAAGTGATAAAAGTATCTTGGTTGAAAAACTCAATTTTATTTTCTTCATTTTTTTGTCCCTCCCTAAGTAAGTCGATGACTATAATAGCAGAAAATACAACGAAAATCTACATTTTTATTGTGGTAATTTGTGGAATTGTTGAAGAAAAATGAAAGAACAGGAATAAAAACTTTCATTTTTGTCAAAAAGGTGATGAAAAAAGCGTACCACAATTTGTGATACGCTTCTAAGCATTCCATATTTCTAATTGATATTTCCTTGGTAATTGAATGAGGATGCTAAAACCTTAGGATTGGATTAATAATTCATTGGAATAACCTAATGCGATATGATCGTCGCCAACCTGAGCTGTAGTAACCCTATCGCCTTCTTTCAGTGTTACATCGGTAATTTTTAACTTGCTGCCACTGATGTATTCCGTTGTTACTTGTTTATCATTTACATATACTTTGGTGAACTCGTTGTAGTTCTTACCTGAGATATAGTATGCTTCTTCTTCCTCTTCAACTTTATTAATGGAATCAAGAGTAATCTTATCAATACCCATTTGAATATCCACTGGTTCATATGCAGTTAATTCATTTGCAAATGTGTATTGGTCACCATATAAAATATCGTATTCAAGAATTTCCATATCTTTATGATATACTTCTTTATCTGCATAATTTGTATGATATTCCTGCATAACTCCCATAGGAAGTCCTAATTCACCAAAAAGTTTTGTGCTTAATTGATAAGAGTATACATCTTCATCATTTTGATTTAATCCAATATTATCCCAGATAACATATTCTGTTTGATACATATTAGCATTGTCCAAGCGTTCTTCAGAAAGTCCGATTGTTGGTAAATGATCTCCATAAAGTACTAATACAGTAGGTTCATCACTTTCTTCAATCTGAGCGATTAAATTACCAATCATTTCATCCATTTCATGAATTTGTTGGATATAATATTCTAATTCGTTTTTCTTATATTCATTTCCGCTGATTGTGATTGTTTGAGTGTCATCAATCTGTTCGGATGGATAACGTCCGTGTGCTTGAACACTAACTGCAAATACAAAATCACTTTCTTTAGAAGAGTCAATACATTTGAAAATTTCTTCTGGTAAAATATTGTCTTTTGCCCATTTACGAGGATTTTTTTCAACATTATACATATACTCAAGGGGAGTGAATGTATCAAAACCTAGATTGCCATAAACGACGTTTCTACTATAAAAAGTACCATCATTATTATGAATACCATGGGTAGAATAACCTAGATTGGAAAATAAGTATGCCATACTCTCGCAAGTGGTCTTTGTTAAAATGGTTTTAAATGGATATTCCCCAGCTCCAAAATATGCAGTACTCATACCAGTTAAAATCTCGAATTCTGTGTTAGCAGTGCCTGCCCCAATGGATGGAACTGTTAGGAAACCACTTGTATAGTTTTCTTTTAACTGTGTAAAGTAAGGAATTGGATTCTCGGAAAGTTCAATATCATTTACGTAATTAACATCAAAGAAAGACTCTAATTGAATCATAATGATATTTGGCTGTTCTTGTTTGGTTGATTCAACAATCTCTTCCTGTGAAGGTGTTGACATTGGCTTTGTAATCTCAGAAACGGTTGCTTCACTGTAGTTGGCAGGTTTGGAGATGCCGACATCAACGATACTATTGGTAAAACAGTATGCGAAACCATAATTTTTGTATGCATAAGAAAGATTTTCAAAATCAGAACTTAGTATTCCAGCTTTAATATTTACATTTGTAAATGCAAGTTCAAATAAAAATAAAGCTACTATCATACAGCCATAACGTAAAAAGTTTGTGCGTTTTTCTCGCTTTGGTGCTCGTCTCCATAATATTACTAGTGCAGCCACCCCCAATGAAATACCTGTAACAAGTAGTATAAATTCCAATGTTGTAAAGTATAAATTAAATAGTTCCAATGCATTTTTGATCATCAAAGTATCAATTGCGGAAAACGGAGTTGAGCGGAAACCAAGAATAATACAATTGGTAGTACCTAATATCATCCATATTAATGTAACTACAGTTGTAGCGAAAATTCTACGTTTCATCAATAATCCGATAGACAACGTTAAAAATACAATGATTGTGTTGTAGAAAAATACAACAGGAGAGCCTGCTATAAATTGCAGACAGGATATTAGAGAACGTCTATTCATGATCTCTAATATTATATTAATTAGGAAAGCCAGAATAACATATTGAACGATGTTATTCTGTAACGCGCTTTTTAGATTAATTCGATTTTTCATTTACTTACGCTCCTACTTTCTATTTCGTTTTTCATTATAGCAAAATGAAATGGGATTGCAATAAGTGAAATCAAATTTTAAGAAAATGATCACATTTCCATTTGGAAAATGAAAAAAAGTATGGTAGAATGGGTTAGTAGTGCAAAGAAAGGATGGTTTAATGGGGGTAATACATCAGGAGACGGACGAAATCATCAAAGACGACTACAAAAATTTAAAAAAGCACGATGAGTCTAATAGTATTAGCGTAAAACGATGGGTTATTTTGGGAGGTATGTTTTGTCTCTTAAATATTTGTTTTATCATTGTGATTTGTCTTAGTCATTCGTTACGAGCAGGAGATATGGAGGTTATTTCTATACAAGGTGCAGAAACGGAAAAAACAGAAGCGGGTAATACTTCAGATAATGACTTGTCGGAGGATGGTTCAAAAGATAGATTAAATGATAATTCATCAAAAGAAGACATAGAAAATGATGTAACAGAGAAGGAATTAGATGAAGGAAGCAAAGATAACTCAAGTCTAATATCAGACGAAGACGATAAGCGAAAGCGAGTTTATTTAACTTTTGATGATGGACCAACGAAAAATACAGAAAAAATATTAGATATTTTGCAGGAATATAATGTGCAAGCAACTTTCTTTGTAATTGGAAGAGAGGATGACTATTCCAAAAGTCTATATCAAAGAATTGTGGAGGAAGGGCATACGTTAGCGATGCATTCCTATTCACATAATTATTCTGAAATTTATAGATCTCAGAAAGCATTTTACAAGGATTTTGATAAGATATATAATCTTCTTTACGAGACAACGGGAGTAGAACCGAAGTATTATCGATTTCCTGGTGGCACAAGCAATCAAGTAAGTAAAGTTTCTATGAAAAGTTTAGCAAAAAGTCTAACAAAACGTGGATATAATTACTTTGACTGGAATGCCATGAGTGGAGATGCCAACGGAAAAAGCTTGACAAAACGGCAAATGATTAATAATGTATTAAAAGATGTAAAGTTACATAATACATCTATTGTATTAATGCATGATGCTGCAGAAAAGGTGAAGACAGTGCAGATGCTCCCAACTTTATTGGATGAGTTACTTGCATTGGATGTGGCTATATTGCCGATTGATGAAGATACACCTTTGATTCAACATGTAAAAGTAAATTGAATATTAAATAAAGTTATATTAAGGAGTTTTAGACATGGCAGACTATAAAAGAGTACTATTGAAACTCAGTGGAGAAGCTTTAGCAGGAGATAAGAAGCAGGGTTTTGATGAGGCAACATGCCTTGGAGTTGCAGAACAAGTAAAAGCAGTAGCCGACAAAGGAATGGAACTTGGAATTGTAATTGGTGGAGGAAACTTCTGGAGAGGAAGAACAAGTGAAACCATCGACCGTACAAAAGCGGATCAGATTGGTATGCTTGCCACAGTTATGAACTGTATCTATGTTTCAGAGATATTCCGTTCTGTTGGTTTACAAACAGAGATTTTTACGCCGTTTGCTTGTGGAAGCATGACAAAACTATTTTCAAAAGATGCAGCCAATGAAGCTTTTAAACAAGGAAAAGTAGTTTTCTTTGCGGGTGGTACAGGTCATCCTTATTTTTCAACAGATACAGGAGTTGCGTTACGTGCCATTGAGATGGAAGCGGAAGCAATTTTGTTAGCAAAAGCAATTGATGGCGTTTATGACAGTGACCCAAAAGTGAATCCAGCTGCAAAACGTTATGATGAAGTTTCGATTCAAGAAGTATTGGATCAAAAATTACAAGTAATTGATTTAACTGCAACCATTATGTGTATGGAAAATAAAGTTCCATTATTAGTGTTTGCTTTAAATGATAAAGATAGTATCGTAAATACATTATATGGTACATTTACTGGAACGAAAGTTACTGTTTAAATTTCAGGAGGAATTAGAAAAATGGAAGCTAAATTTGAACAATTCGAAGGAAAAATGAAAAAAACATTACAAGCTCTAAATGATGAGTATGCTACAATTCGTGCAGGAAGAGCAAATCCGCACATTTTAGATAAACTTAAAGTGGATTATTATGGACAACCATCTGGTTTACAATCTGTTGCAAATATTACAGTACCAGAAGCTCGTGTTATCCAAATTCAACCTTGGGAATCTAGCTTAATCAAAGAAATTGAAAAAGCAATTCTTGCATCTGATATTGGTTTAACACCAAGTAACGATGGTAAGTGTATTCGTCTTGTATTCCCAGAGTTAACAGAGGAAAGAAGAAAGGAATTAGTAAAAGACGTTAAGAAAAAAGGCGAAAATGCAAAAGTTGCAATTCGTAACATTCGTCGTGATGCTAATGATACTTTCAAAAAGGCAAACAAAGCAAATGAAATTACTGATGATGAATGCAAATCAAGTGAAGATAAAATTCAAAAATTAACAGATAAATATGTAGACGAAGTAGACAAAGCTATTGAAGCGAAATCAAAAGAAATCCTTACTGTATAATTAAAATAATTAAAACATTATGAAAAACATTATGATAAGTAAGATTGTATGAATGTTTACTTGGTTGCGACATGCAACGCTTGTGAATCAGCTTGCTTAAAATGTCGCACAAACTAGGGACGTATTTTGAATTCAAAATACGTCCTATTTTTGGAGGTAAGTGATGGAAGAGTTAAAAATTCCTCAACATGTTGCCATAATCTTAGATGGAAACGGAAGATGGGCAAAAAAGAAATTGATGCCGAGAACATATGGGCATGTACAAGGCGCGAAAAATGTAGAAAATATATGCGAAGTAGCTTGGAAGATGGGAATTAAATACTTAACTGTATATGCATTTTCTACAGAAAACTGGAAAAGGCCAGACGACGAAGTAGATGCGATTATGAAAATTCTTCGTAATTATATGGAAAAATGCCTTAGTATAAGTAAGAAAAATGATATATGTGTTCGCGTAATTGGAGATAGAAGTAGATTAAGTGAAGATATCATTCGTTCCATAAATGAATTAGAGGAAAGTTCAAAGGACAATAAGGGACTGAATTTTATTGTAGCTTTAAATTATGGAAGTCGTGATGAAATCACTCGTGCAGTTCAAAGAGTGGCTAAGAAGGTGGAAAGTGGCGAACTTTCAGCTGAAGATGTAACGGAAGAAGAAATTGAAGCTTGCTTAGATACGCATGGGATTCCAGACCCAGATTTAATGATTCGTACCAGTGGAGAACAAAGGCTATCTAATTATTTGCTTTGGCAGTTAGCATATGCTGAATTTTATTTTACAGATGTGCTTTGGCCTGATTTCACAAAAGAAGAATTAGAAAAAGCTATTATGTACTATAATAAAAGGGAACGACGTTTTGGAGGAGTGTAGGAGGGAGCAATGTTTGTAACTAGATTAATTAGTGGAATTGTATTACTAATCGTAATGCTTGCAACAATCATAACAGGAGGAAACCTGTTACTTTTCTTTATTACAGCTATTTCATTGATTGGGCAATTTGAACTTTATCGTGCAATTAAGTTGGAAAAGAGCATATTAGCAATTTTGGGATATTGTGCTAGTATTGGATATGGAGTACTATTATTTTGTCAGTTAAATGAATATATTATGATATATAGTGCTGTGTTCCTAGTCGCATTACTTGCAGTGTACGTGATGGAATATCCCAAAGTGGTAATTGAACAAGTGGCGATGATGTTTTTTGGGTTCTTTTATGTTACAGTTCTGTTGTCTTATATTTACCAAGTGCGTATTCAGCCATCTGGTGTGTATACAGTATGGTTAGCATTTATTGCAGCATGGGGTTCGGATACTTGTGCGTATTGTGTAGGTATGCTGATAGGAAAACACAAATTGCCATCACAACTTAGTCCGAAAAAGACCATTGAAGGTTGCATAGGTGGTATTGTAGGTGCAGGACTTTTAGGGTTTATCTATGCTACCGTGTTTAAAGATGAATTAGTTGGAACATTTGCAAATCCACAATTGTTATTTACAGTAATCGGTTGTTGCGGTTCTGTTATTTCACAATTTGGTGATTTAGCTGCATCTGCAATTAAGAGAAATCATGAATTAAAGGATTATGGTAAATTAATTCCTGGTCATGGTGGAATATTAGATCGATTTGATAGTATTTTATTTACAGCACCAATCGTATATTTATTAGTGGTGTTATTCATATAAAGCTATAGAAAAAATGAATCACAATTAACGGAGATAGAAAAATGAAGAAAATAGCAATTTTGGGTTCTACTGGGTCAATTGGTACTCAAACATTGGATGTCGTTCGCAATAATCAAGACCTTCAAGTGTCAGCATTAGCAGCTGGATCGAATATTGAATTGCTAGAACAACAAATATTAGAATTTCATCCAGAGGTGGTTTCTGTATGGGATGAAAAGAAAGCAAAAGAATTAAAAGATAAGGTAAAACATTTAAGTGTGAAAGTGCTCAGTGGAATGGATGGTTTAATTGCGTGTTCTACAGTGGAAGGTGCTTCCATTGTGGTAACGGCAGTTGTTGGTATGATTGGAATTCGACCAACGATTGAAGCAATTAAAGCAGGAAAAGACATTGCATTAGCTAATAAAGAGACACTTGTAACAGCTGGGCATATTATTGTGCCACTTGCGAAAGAGTACGGCGTTTCTTTACTGCCAGTAGACAGTGAACATTCTGCAATATTTCAATGTTTAAATGGAGAAAATAGAAGTCAGATTTCAAAACTTATCTTAACAGCATCAGGCGGTCCATTCCGTGGTAAGAAGTTGGAAGATTTGAAACATATTCAAGTAGAAGATGCTTTAAAACATCCAAATTGGTCAATGGGGCACAAGATTACCATTGATTCTTCTACTATGGTTAATAAAGGATTAGAAGTAATCGAAGCAAAATGGCTATTTGATGTAGATTACAAGCAGATTCAGGTGGTGGTGCAACCACAAAGTATCATTCACTCTATGGTTGAATTTGAAGATGGTGGTGTTATGGCTCAGCTGGGAACGCCAGATATGAGGCTTCCGATACAGTATGCACTCTATTATCCAGATAGACGTCCACTACCAGGAGAGCGCCTTGATTTTTATAAGTTAAGTCAAATTACATTTGAAGAACCAGATATGGATACATTCCAAGGTTTAAAACTAGCATTTGAAGCAGGCGAAAGAGGGGGAAGTCTTCCAACTGTTTATAATGCAGCCAATGAACTTGCAGTTTCTATGTTTCTAAAGAGAAAGATTTCCTATTTGGAGATTGTCGAAAGTATTCGATATGCAATGGAAAAGCACAAATATGTAGAAAATCCTAGCGTGGAACAAATACTTGAAGTGGAACAGGAAACATATCGTTATTTAGAAGAAAAATGGAAGAAGGAAGAGGAGTAGTATGCAAATTTTAATCGCGCTTTTAGTGTTCACAGTAATTATTGTGATACATGAACTTGGACACTTTCTATTAGCTAAGAAAAATGGTGTTACTGTTACAGAATTTTCAGTGGGTATGGGACCACGTTTGATTACGGTTGTAAAAACTGATCATGGATTTTCTTGTAAAATATTCGCATCTTCTGATATGTGTTTTAACCGTGAGGATTGGAAAGATCACACGAAGTATTCTTGGAAAATATTTCCGATTGGTGGTTCTTGTATGATGCTTGGAGAAGATGAAGACATACAGGATGAAAATGCATTTAACAACAAAAGTGTGTGGGCAAGAATCTCAGTTATTTTTGCAGGGCCACTATTTAACTTTATTTTAGCATTTGCATTTGCCATGATTATCATTGGCAAAGTTGGATATGATAAACCGATTGTAAATATAGTTGCTGAAAACTTCTATACAGAAGGTGAAGGAATTCAAGTGGGAGATGTGATTGAATCCATTAATGGAACGAAAATTCACATTTCTAGAGAAGTAGGCATCTATCAAACGTTAGAAGGATTATCTGGAGATTCTTTTGAAGCGACTGTTTTACGTGATGGAAAATCCATTTCTGTAACATCACCTTACTATACGAATGCAGAAGGCGCGAAAGGATTTCCGTTCGATGTAACTTATGCACGTACAAAAGTAGGTCCTTTGGGTGTTATTAAGTACGGTGCATATGAAGTAAAATTCTGGATTGAAACAACAATTAAGAGCCTTGGTAAAATGATTCAAGGAAAAGTAAGTAAAGATGATATCTCAGGACCTGTTGGTATTGTTAGTATGATTGGAGATACTTACACAGAAAGTAAATCTGCTGGTTTATTTGCTGTAATCTTAAATATGTTGAATATCTCCATTTTATTAAGTGCGAACTTAGGGGTTATGAACTTACTTCCATTACCAGCATTAGATGGTGGTCGACTTGTGTTCTTATTTATTGAAGCAATACGAGGAAAAGCAATTGACCGTGAAAAAGAAGGTATGGTTCATCTAATTGGTATCGTTGCATTAATGTTGTTGATGGTATTCGTTATGTTTAATGATATCAGTCGATTATTTGGTTAGAGAGGAAAAGTTATGATTCGTGAAATGACAAAAGAGATTGCCATCGGCAATCGTGTCATAGGTGGGAAGAACCCAATACTAATCCAATCTATGACAAATACTAAAACAGAAGATGTTGCAGCTACGGTAGAACAAATCAAACGTCTAGAAGCAGCAGGATGTGACATCATTCGTTGTGCAGTGCCAACAGAAGAAGCGGCATATGCATTGAAAAAAATTAAAAAGCAGATATCCATTCCATTGGTTGCGGATATTCATTTTGACTATCGTTTGGCAATCTTAGCCATGGAAAATGGTGCAGACAAAATTCGTATTAATCCAGGTAACATTGGTTCGGAAGAAAGAATCAAAGCAGTAGTGGATTGCGCAAAAGAGCGTAATATCCCAATTCGTGTTGGTGTAAACAGTGGTTCTCTTGAAAAGAATCTTGTTGAAAAATACGGTGGAGTAACCGCTCAAGGTATCGTGGAGAGTGCATTGGATAAAGTAAAACGTATTGAAGATATGGGATACGATAACTTAGTAATCAGTATCAAATCCTCAGATGTTTTAATGTGTATTGAAGCACATCAGTTATTGGTAAAAGCAACGAATTACCCTATCCACGTAGGAATCACAGAATCCGGTACCGTTTACTCTGGTAATATTAAGTCTGCTGTTGGCTTAGGAGCTATTTTGTCACAAGGAATTGGAAATACCATTCGAGTTTCTCTTACTGGTGATCCAGTAGAAGAAATTAAGTCGGCTAAGTTAATCTTAAAAACACTTGGTCTTCGAAAAGGTGGAGTAGAAGTTGTTTCTTGTCCTACTTGTGGAAGAACAAGAATTAATCTAATTGAGCTTGCGAATCAAGTAGAAACTATGGTGCAAAGCTATGACTTAGATATTAAGGTGGCCGTTATGGGTTGTGCAGTGAATGGACCTGGTGAAGCCAAAGAAGCTGATATTGGAATCGCTGGCGGAATCAAAGAAGGTCTATTGATTAAAAAAGGTGAAATTGTTCGTAAAGTTCCAGAAAGTGAACTTTTAGCTACATTAAAGGCAGAGTTAGATAATTGGAAAAACGATTAGTAGTGAACGATTTTAAGTAATCTATGAGCAAACTAAAATAAATACCATGTCAAACATAAATATTAAGTTGTGGGAATTCCATATGGGGTTCCCATAACTTTTCCATTGTATTGTGAAAGAGTTTAGAATACGATAGGTATCATGTAAAATTTTTATTAAGAAAGGGTGGATATCATGCTTTTTTTTGATGCTTTTGACCAATTACAAGTAAAAAAAGATATTCGTGAGCTATTTCAGACGGTTGATGTCAAGAGAGTATTAATGAGCAAATCCACATGTTCAGTTAAAATATTCATTGAAAGTGACCATCTTCTTACGTATGATGTGCGAAGAAAGGTAGAGTATGAATTAAGAATACAACTCCTTGGGAAAGCAGTACGTTCCGTACAATTGATTGAATCCTATCAGTTATCTTCGCAGTATAATCCTGAAAAGATTATGCCGATGTATTTTGATAGCATTTTAGCTGAATTAAGAGAAGACAGTATTTTATATTACAATGTACTAAAGCAAGCAGAGTTTTCGTTTACTCCTGACACGGTAAAGATTACAGTGGAAGATACCTTTATGGCGCGAAAGCAAGTAGCACATATAAAAGAAAAGTTGGATGAAATTTATCATGACCGCTTTTCTTTTTCTGTTTCTGTTATTTTTGACTATGTTGAACCTAAGAAGAAGGAAGTCGAAGAGGAAGAGGTGTTTATGGCTAGACCAAAACACAAAACTGTTCCGAAACAAGACCAAGAAGTAGAGAAAAAGGAACCGCCAAAGAAAGAAGAACCAAAGAAACCGGCTTACGAGTACAAGCCAAAACACAAGTTGCCTGAAGATCCAAGTGTTATCTATGGGCGAAACTTTGATGGAGACTCTATGGATATCTACGAGATTCAAGATGAAATCGGTGAAGTTGTCGTAAAAGGTAAAGTTATCAGTACAGAAGCGAGAGAACTTCGTAATGAAAAAACTTTGTTTATTTTTGGTTTGACAGACTTTACTGATACTATCACATGTAAAATATTCTTGAAAAATGAACAAGTGGATGATGTAACAGGCAAGATTAAAAAGGGAAGTTTCCTTCGCTTAAAAGGTATGGCATTACTCGACCGCTACGATAAGGAAATATCCATCAGTTCCATCGTTGGTATCAAGACAATTGAAGACTTTACCGTTACACGTAAAGACGAAAGTCCAAGAAAGAGAGTAGAGTTACATGCCCATACATTAATGAGTGATATGGATGCCGTAGTTAGCGTAAAAGACTTAATTAATCGTGCAAAGAGTTGGGGACACCCAGCTATCGCGATTACAGACCATGGTGTTGTACAGGCATTTACAGAAGCCAGCCACTCCATAAAGAAAGATGACGATTTCAAGATTATCTATGGTATGGAAGCATATTTGGTAGATGATTTGCAACGAATCTGTGAAAATGTAAAAGGACAATCCCTACACGATCCGTGTGTTGTATTTGATATCGAAACCACAGGCTTTGGTCCAGTAAATGACCAGATTATTGAAATTGGTGCCGTAAAAGTTGTAGATGGTAAGATTGTAGATAAATATAGTACATTTGTGAATCCAGATGTTCCAATTCCGTATCATATTACTCAACTTACCAGTATCACAGATGAAATGGTAATGGATTCTCCAAAGATAGATGTCATTCTTCCAGAGTTTTTTGAGTTTTGTAAAGATTCTATCCTAGTAGCTCACAATGCTTCCTTCGATGTTGGATTTATCACAAAGAAAGCAGAGTTTTTGGGCATTAGCACTGATTTTACAGTAATTGATACAGTAGGTATGGCAAGACTTCTATTGCCTCATTTAAGTAGATTTAAGTTAAATATTATTGCAAAAGAATTAGGTGTAAATCTAGAAAGTCACCATAGAGCCGTAGACGATGCAGGTGCAACTGCAGAAATCTTCGTAAAATTTATTGAAATGTTAGATGAAAAGGAAGTTCGAACATTAGACGGTCTAGAAGCTATGAATGTCATGACCCCTGAGATGATTAAGAAACTTCCAACTTATCATGCAATTATTTTGGCTAAGAATGACACAGGACGTGTTAATTTATATAAACTTGTATCACAATCTCATATTGACTATTATCAAAGACGACCTAGAATACCAAAGAGTGTATTACAAGAAAACCGAGAAGGTCTTATTTTAGGAAGTGCATGTGAAGCAGGTGAGTTGTATCAAGCCATATTGCGAGAACGTCCACAAGAAGACATCGACCGTTTGGCAAGATTCTATGATTATTTTGAAATACAGCCACTTGGCAATAACCAATTTATGATTGAAGATGACAAGTTTGATATTAAGTCTCAAGATGATTTGATTGCCATCAATAAGCGAATTATTGCATTAGCGGATGAGTATAATAAATTAGTTGTTGGTACTTGCGACGTTCACTTCCTAGATCCAGAAGATGAAGTATTTCGTCGAATTATTATGGCTGGAAAAGGGTTTAAAGATGCCGATAATCAACCACCGTTATATCTTCGAACTACGGAAGAAATGGTGCAAGAATTTATGTACCTTGGAAGAGAAAAAGCAGAGGAAATCGTAATTGATAATACCAATAAAATTGCCGATATGGTGGATAAAATCTCACCAGTTCGACCGGATAAATGTCCTCCTGTTATCGCAAACTCTGACCAAGATTTACGTGATATCTGCTATCGAAAAGCAACATCCATGTACGGTCCGAATCTGCCAAAGCAAGTATCAGAACGATTAGAAAAAGAACTAAATTCTATCATTGGTAATGGATTTGCCGTTATGTATATTATCGCTCAGAAACTAGTTTGGAAATCCAACGAGGATGGATATTTAGTAGGTTCTCGTGGTTCTGTAGGTTCTTCTTTTGCAGCAACTATGTCAGGTATTACGGAGGTAAATCCACTGCCAGCGCATTATTACTGTACGAATTGCTATTATTCTGATTTTGATTCACCAGAAGTAAAAGCATTTGCAGGTCGTTCGGGATGTGATATGCCAGATAAGTTGTGTCCAGTATGTGGACAGCCACTTAATAAAGATGGTCACGAGATTCCGTTCGAAACATTCTTAGGTTTCTACGGAGATAAAGAACCAGATATCGACCTTAACTTCTCTGGGGAGTATCAGGCAAAAGCCCATGATTACACAGAAGTTATCTTCGGAAAAGGGCAAACCTTCCGTGCGGGAACTATTGGTACACTGGCTGAGAAAACAGCATATGGGTTTGTGTTAAAATATAACGAAGAACGTGAAATTCACAAACGTCGAGCAGAGGTTGAACGAATCGCACAAGGTTGTGTAGGTGTTCGACGAACAACAGGACAGCATCCTGGAGGTATTGTTGTTCTTCCGTTAGGTGAAGACATTTACTCCTTTACACCAGTTCAGCGACCAGCTAACGATATGACAACTAAGACAATTACTACGCACTTTGATTACCACTCCATTGACCACAACTTATTAAAACTTGATATTCTGGGACACGACGATCCGACGATGATACGTCTTTTGGAAGACTTGACCCATGTGGATGCAAAAGCCATTCGTTTGGACGACCAAAAAGTATTATCGTTATTTGACAATTTGAGTGCCTTAGGTATCACCAAAGAAGATTTAGGTGGATGTGACCTTGGTTCATTAGGTATCCCAGAGTTTGGTACCGACTTCGTTATGCAGATGTTACGTGATACAAAACCTAAGTCCTTTTCTGACTTAGTACGTATCTCTGGACTTTCTCATGGAACGGATGTATGGCTTAACAATGCCCAATACTACATTGCAAGAGGAGATTGTACCATTTCTACTGCCATCTGTACTCGTGATGATATTATGAGTTACCTAATTCATACAGGGGTAGAAGATGGTCTTGCGTTTACGATTATGGAAAGTGTACGTAAAGGGAAAGGATTGAAACCAGAATGGGAAGATGCCATGAGAGCAGCTTCCGTGGAAGAATGGTATATTGAGTCCTGTAAAAAGATTAAATACATGTTCCCAAAAGCCCATGCGGTAGCTTACGTTATGATGGCGTTCCGTATTGCATATTTTAAAGTGTATTATCCGCTGGCTTATTATTGCGCATACTTTAGTATTCGTGCATCTGCATTCAACTATGAACTTATGTGCCTTGGAAGAGAAAAACTAGAGTTTCATATTGCAGATTACAAAAAACGTTCCAATGAACTATCTAAGAAAGAGCAAGATACTTTAAAAGATATGCGTATCGTTCAAGAAATGTACGCAAGAGGATTTGAATTTGTACCAATTGATTTATACTCAGCAAAAGCCCACTTGTTCCAAATTGTAGACGGGAAATTAATGCCTTCCTTTAGTACCATCGACGGTCTAGGAGATAAAGCGGCGGAAGCAATCGTGGAAGCAGTAAAAGATGGAAAATTCTTATCACGAGATGATTTTAAGCAACGTTGTAAAGTAAGTGCTACAGTTACCGACGTAATGGGTGAACTAGGAATCTTAGGAGATATACCGCTATCCAATCAGATGTCAATTCTTGATTTTATGGGTGCGTAAAATAAATTATGTAACCAAAATATAATGATAAGAGACTAACCATTTGGAAATGCTAGTAGTGTAGAATTACTAGCATTTCCTATTTTAAAAATGGAATCTTTTATCTAAGTACTTAAATTACTATTAAAATTAAGACCTGAAAATTCCGATTTTCTTCTTAATCGGATAAAATAATGACACGCCCTTTGAAAATGGTGTCAAGATATCCAGTAGAATATGACTCAGGATTCCGAAAAATGTACCGATTCCAACAGAAGTATTTGTTTGCATAAGTGCAACACTGACCAACACACAAAATAGTAAACTATGTGTAAAGGTACGATGTCCAAAAGCTCGATTCACAATCTTTGAGATTAAGGGAAATCTACGACCGAGATAACTTTTGGGATGATCAATATCAGGAAGTACAGAACCGATAATGGCAGGAACAGTGATTAAGATAGGCGAAAGGTGATATTGAAAATGATATGCAGCGATAGAAACACCGACTCCGGTGATTACGCCGGCTGTAAAGTGTGCTTTATAATTCATTTAATATTCCTCCTTAGCAGTAAACCAAACTATGTAAGTTTTGGTATTATTTATCATAGCAGATTAAAAATGAAAAAGCAATACATATGTTCGAATAATCGAACTTGCGTTTGTCTTATGATTGTGCTAAAATGAAAAACTAGATATAGAATCAAGAAAAGAATGTGAGGTATGAGTATGATTTCATACATAAAAGGTGAGTTAACGGATTATGATGAAAATGGAATTGTAGTGGAGAATAACATGATAGGTTATGAGGTCAGAGTCCCAGGGTCCGTCCTTTCTCAGTTACCTCCCATTGGTGAACAAGTAAAAGTTTATACGTATTTGTATGTAAGAGAAGACGCTATGCTTCTGTATGGATTTTTATCAAAAGATGATTTAGAGGTGTTTAAACTTTTAATTACGGTAAATGGAATTGGTCCAAAAGGCGCGTTAGGAATCCTATCGGTTATTAGTCCAGATGACCTTCGATTTGCCATTTTGTCAGATGATGTAAAAGCCATCTCCAAAGCGCCAGGTATCGGTGCGAAGACAGCAAGCAAGCTGATTCTAGAATTGAAAGATAAATTAAAATTAGAAGATGCATTTGAATTAAGAATGAAACATGCAGAGGAAGCCATGCGAATTGGTGATAAAGATGAGATTGCAGTGATTCAAAATGATGCAGTTGCCGCTTTAGTTGCGTTAGGTTACTCTAATACAGAAGCATTAAAAGCAGTTCGACAAGTTGAAATTACAAGTAAGACAGATGTTGAAACTGTGTTGAAGAGTGCGCTAAAGCATATTAATTTGTTCTAATAGGAGCTGGATTTTATGGAAAAGAGAATGATAACAACCGAACTAATCGAAGAAGATTATAAGATAGAGAATTCCTTACGTCCGAAATTACTCTCCGATTACGTTGGACAATCTAAGATAAAAGATAATTTAAAGATTTATATAGAAGCAGCAAAAGCTAGAAATGAAGCGTTGGACCATGTTCTTCTTTATGGACCACCAGGCTTGGGAAAGACAACATTAGCAGGGATTATTGCCAATGAGATGGATGTTAATGTGAAGATTACTTCTGGCCCAGCCATAGAAAAGCCAGGTGAGATGGCTGCGATTTTAAATAATCTTCAAGATGGAGATTTACTATTTATTGATGAAATTCATCGTTTGAATCGTCAAGTAGAAGAAGTATTATACCCAGCGATGGAAGATTATGCGATTGATATTGTAATCGGGAAAGGGGCGTCAGCACGTTCTATTCGATTAGATTTACCCAAGTTTACATTAGTCGGTGCTACTACAAGAGCAGGAATGTTAACTGCCCCATTACGAGATCGTTTTGGTGTAGTACATCGTTTGGAATTTTATACACCAGAAGAACTTGTGGATATTATTACGCGTGCAGCAGGCGTATTCAATGTAGCAATTGAAGAAGAGGGAGCTTATGAGATTGCAAGACGTTCTAGAGGAACCCCTCGTCTTGCCAATCGTTTACTTAAGCGTGTACGTGATTTTGCACAGGTAAAATATGATGGTAGGATTACTTTAGAAGTAGCCAACTTTGCCTTAGACTTATTAGAAGTAGACAAGTTAGGTCTTGATAACATGGATCGTCAGATTTTAATGACAATGTATGAAAAATTCAGTGGTGGTCCAGTAGGATTGGATACCTTAGCGGCGGCAGTTGGAGAAGATGCAGGAACACTTGAAGATGTATATGAACCATATTTTATTCAAAATGGATTAATTCAGAGAACACCAAGAGGACGAATGCTTACAGAGACAGCATATAAACATTTTGGTTTAGAATTAGCAAAGTAACGACATTTGTTTTGCTAATTCGATTTTTGTCTTGCCGTTTTTTGCTTAGTAGGATATAATAATCGTATTAATGCACATCAGCAAGGGGCGGTGAGTATGGGTACAAAGAATGATGCACATGTTGTTATCAATAATAAGGAATTTGTGATTTGTGGTTATGAAAGTTCAGAATATATGCAGAAGGTAGCTGCATATCTGAATAATAAGATTGCTGAATGTAAGAATACAGAAGGATACCAGAGTTTAGATCGAGACATGAAGAATTTTATGTTGGAGATCAATATTGTGGATGACTTTTTTAAAGCGCAAGATAGAGCGATAGAATTAGAAACAGAAAATTCGAAGAAAGACGATGAATTGTATCGGTTAAAACATGATTACATTGCACTAAAAGAACAGTTACGAAAAGTACAGTCTGATTTAGAAGAAGTTGGACCAGCATATGAGGCAGCAAAACGTCAATTGGAGCGTTTTGAAGAGCAAGAAAAAACACGAGATACAAAAGGAAAGAAAAATACACGTTGAAAAGACTGCCAATGATTGCAGTCTTTTTGTGTTTTAATTTAAATAAATGCAAGTAGTTTAATAAAATAAAAAGAAACAAAGCAGGCTAGAAAGGATTTATTATGACAAAACAGATAGAGATTCTTGCACCAGCAGGTTCTATGGAAGGGCTTGTTGCAGCAATTCAAGGCGGCTGTGATGCTGTATATATAGGAGGGCAGAAGTTCGGTGCCAGAGCATATGCCAATAATCTAAGTGAGGAAGATATGATTCGTGCCATTGAATATGCACATCTTCATCACAAAAAAATCTATTTGACCATTAACACATTGGTAAAAGATGCGGAATTTTCAGAACTCTATGATTATCTACTTCCGTTCTACATGCATGGATTAGATGCCGTTATTGTGCAGGATTTCGGCGTGTTATCCTATGTTTCAAGAACATTTCCAGGTTTAGAGATACATGCTTCTACGCAGATGACATTAACTATGGCACAAGGAGCAAATCAATTAAAAGAGTATGGGGTAACAAGATTAGTTACTTCTCGTGAGTTACAATTTGACGAAGTAAAAGAGATTCGTGAAAATACAGATTTAGAGATTGAAGCTTTCGTACATGGTGCATTATGTTATTCTTTCTCAGGACAATGTCTGATGAGTAGTATGATTGGTGGTAGAAGTGGTAATCGTGGACGTTGTGCACAACCTTGTCGTATGCAGTATCGCATGGAAGAGATCAATGGTGAAGCATATAACGGTAAAAATGCATTTTTACTAAGTCCAAAAGATATGTGTACCATCTACGATATTCCAGAATTAGTAGAAAGCGGTATTGATAGTTTTAAGATTGAAGGAAGAATGAAACGTCCTGAATATGCGGCTATGACTGCACATTTATATCGAAAATACGTTGATTTATACCTGAAATTAGGACGCCAAGAATACGAACGATACATGGAAAAACATCCAGGTATTTTAGAACAAGACATGAAAAACTTAATGGACTTATACAATCGTGGAGGTTTTTCAGAAGGATACTATCGTGAACACAATGGAAAAAAACTTATGTCTATGGATAGACCAAACCATAGTGGGGTTTTAGTCGGAACTATAAAAAATGTTGTGAAAAATCGTGCTGTAATTGACTTGCAGGATGATATTTTTGCACAAGATGTATTGGAAATTCGTTCTGAAAAAGGAGATGCCGTTTATGACTTCACAGTAAAAAGTGATGTGAAAAAAGGAACTCTATATGAAGCGAATTTTAAATTTGGTTTAAAAGTCTTAAAAGGACAAAAATTATATCGAACAAAAAATCAATCCTTGCTTACAAGGATTCAAGAAGACATTATTGAAAAAGATAATCGTGAGCCAGTACACGCTTATTTCTTTGGAAAAGCAGGAGAACCAGTTGTGCTTAACCTAACTTATGGTGATATTAGCATTACAGAACTAGGTGAGGTTGCAGATGTGGCTCAAAAACAACCAATCACAGAAGATAAGATTCGTAAGCAATTAGATAAAACGAAAGATACACCATTTTATCTAGAATCTATACAAATTGATTCTGCAGAGGATTGGTTTATGCCATTAGGAAAAATAAATGAATTGAGAAGAAATGCATTTGAACAGTTAGAAAGAGCTTATGCAGAATCCTTTATGAGAGAACGGGTAGAAAGAAGTGAAGAGGAGAAAATTGTACAAGAAACGAATTCATTGGGACTTACGGTAAGCGTAATGAATGAAGAACAGTTAAAAGTTACAATGAACACACCAGAGGTTTCACGTATTATGATTCATTTCTCTATGTTAGAGGCTCAGTTAGATTCCATCATGAACATGATAGAAGATAGTGAAAAAGAATGCTATATCGTTCTTCCAACTATTTTCCGTAAAAAAACCTATCGTTCTTACATGAAAGAGAATCATCCAGTACGCATAGCACTATTAAATGCAAAGATTACTGGTGCAGTTGTAAAGAATCTAGAAGAACTAGAATATTTAAAAGAACTACAGTTCCAAAAGAAAGTAATTCTAGATTACAATATGTACGTGATGAATCAAGAAGCAAAGCACTTCTGGGTGGAACGTGGAGTGACGGATTTTACAGCTTCCCTAGAATTGAATCACCAAGAATTAAAGGGGTTAGATATTAGAGGATTTGATATGATTGTGTACGGTTATACCCCTCTTATGACGTCCGCCCAGTGTGTTGTGAAAAATACAGCTGGATGCACACATAAGACAGGATTTTTCCGCTTTGTTGATAAGACAGGAAACACATTCTTTGGGAAGAATTTCTGTTCTTGCTGCTATAATGTAATTTACAATGGTAAACCACTTCATTTATATGAGCACTTAGAAGAAATTATAAAACTAGGTGTGGGACAGATTCGTCTTGATTTTACAATGGAATCAGCAAAAAAAATGAAGGATATCCTAAAACTTTATATCAAGCGAGGCATTTATCGAGAAAAAATTATGGATTCTGTGGAAGACTATACAAAAGGACATTTTAAGCGCGGAATCGAATAGCGCATGAAAAGTACAGAGAACATGTGAACACATGGAGGATGAAATGAAAAATGTAATTGTTGAAATCTCAAGATTCGTCATAATTATCCTTATGACAATATATACAATTTACGGATTTAAAATATTTCAAAAGAAGAATAAGAAAAGATTAAGATCATTTTATCGAATACAGCAAATGTTACTATATGTAAATCATTTTATATGTAATCTGGTTCTATACATGAATACAGAAGACATTCAGATATTAATATTTTATCTGGCACAAGTGGCATTTTTAGTTGTATTTAGTACATTGTATCCGTTGATTTATAAGAGACTATCAAAACCAATTTTAAATCATATGATGATGTTGTTTTCGATTAGCTTTGTTATGTTGGCAAGATTATCATTTGATTCAGCGTGGAGACAATTTTGGATGGCTACCATTGCTATGGGGATTGGCATGTTTGTGCCTATTATTATTAAGAAAATGTACTTCCTCACAAAGCTCCAATGGATATATGCTATTGTAGGAATTGGGATGTTAGCATATGTATTTGTGTTTGGTGTTACTGTGTATGGGGCGAAAAACTGGGTTTATGTTGGTAATATATTGATTCAGCCGTCGGAATTCATAAAACTACTCTTTGTATTTTTCGTGGCAGCGGGATATGCGAAATCCACGGAGTTTAAGCAAGTGGTAATCATTACAATACTAGCAGCTACGCATGTTTTGATTTTGGTGTTAGAAAAAGACTTAGGTGCATCCTTAATTCTATTTTTAACTTATATTGCTATGCTTTACATTGCTACAGGAAAAGCTCTTTATGCAATTGCGGGATTATTAAGTGGTTCGGCAGCGGCAGTTGTAGCGTACTTCCTATTTCCTCATGTTCAGGTTCGTGTAAGTGCATGGTTAAATCCTTGGGATGATGTTGCAAACACAGGTTATCAAGTAGTGCAGTCGCTCTTTGCTATAGGTACAGGCGGATGGTTTGGTATGGGAATAGGAAAAGGTCTTCCGACAAGTATTCCAGTAGGGAAAAGTGATTTTATCTTTGCAGCCATATCCGAGGAATTAGGGGGAATCTATGCTATCTGGTTGATTGTGCTGTATGTTACGCTATTTATCATGTTTGTAACTATATCTTTAAAAATGAAAGAACTGTTTTACAAACTCGTCGCACTAGGGCTAAGTGTTATGTTTATTGTACAAGTGCTTTTATGCATCGGTGGTGTTACGAAATTTATACCATCTACAGGGGTAACCCTCCCGTTGGTAAGCTACGGAGGAAGTTCTGTGCTTAGTACAGTAATGGTGTTTAGTGTAATGCAAGGATTATATTTATTGAATCAGAATGAGGAGCGTAGAAGTGGAAAAGAGAAGAAGAAAGTCAAAGAAACAAATCCAAAACGAAGAGTACCAACCGTTAAAGAAGTCGAGTACTAGTCCAAGGAAAAAAAGAAATGGTGATATTTTTAAAGTGATTTATATCTTTGTAGGTATTTTCTTATTGCTTACAGGACGTTATATTTACTTTATGGTAGTAGAATCATCCGATGTGATCAATAGTAGTTATAATAAACGTCAAGATTTGTTAGCTGAAAAATATGTAAGAGGGAAAATTCTGGCATCAGATGGAAGTGTATTGGCAGAGACGGTAACGGATAGTGAAGGGAATGAAACTCGAAATTATCCGTATAAACAAGTGTTTGCACATGTAGTAGGAAGCGTTGGCAAAGGAAAGACGGGGCTTGAATTGGCAGAAAATTTCACTTTACTGACTTCCCATACCAATGTGATTAGTCAAGCTGTGGAGCAAATGCAAGGGGAAAAGGTACTTGCAGACGATATTGTTACCACGTTAAATGTAGAATTGCAAAAAACGGCATATGAAGCGTTAGGTAGTCGAAAAGGAGCAGTAGTAGCAATAGAGCCATCTACAGGAAAAATTCTTTGTATGGTGTCTACTCCAAGTTATGATCCGAATACCATTGCTTCGAATTGGGACACATTAATAGAAGATGCAAATAATACATCGACGTTATTAAATCGTGCTACTCAAGGTTTGTATGCACCGGGTTCAACGTTTAAGGTTGTTACATTGCTAGAATACCTAAAGGAGAATCCAAGTAGTTATGAAACTTACAGCTATGACTGCAAAGGGAGTGCAATGTTTGGTGACCGTGCTATTTCTTGTTACAACAAAAGAGCGCATGGAACAATTGACTTAAAGACATCTCTTGCGCATTCTTGTAATGATTCCTTTGCACATATAGGAACTTTGTTGAATTTAAAATCATTCAAATCAACATGTGAAAAACTTGGATTTAACAAGGAGATTCCTCTTAGTATTCCTTACAAAAAGAGTAGTTTTGTGCTTTCAAAGGCAGATTCTGAAAATGAAATTGCACAGACTGCTATGGGACAAGGAAAAACACAGATTACACCACTTCATAGTGCGATGATTGCAGCAGCTATTGCCAATGAAGGAAAAATGATGACACCATATCTTGTAGAAGGCTCACAAACACAATCTGGAAAGGTTGTCAATAAAACAAGAACTTCTGTCTACTCCAAAGCGATGACAGAAGAGCAAGCTGAGATTTTAACAGAGTATATGAAAGAAGTAGTCAACGACGGAACAGCCACTTCTTTAAAAACAAGTTCCTACGAAGTGGCTGGAAAAACTGGTTCTGCGGAATTTAATTCTACGGGTTCCTCTCATGCTTGGTTCCTTGGATTTGCAGAAGCAGCAGAGAAAGAAATTGCAATTAGCGTGATTGTCGAAAACTCTGGAACAGGAAGTGAATATGCGGTACCAATTGCGAAAAAGCTATTCAATAGTTACCTAAATTAATTAAATTGGTGAATATTATTGCAATGTTGCTAAAAAAGAGGTATACTAATGAACAGTTAGACACACCAAAAATGTGAGAAATCACAATAACAGGGGGCATTGCAATGGTTGAAGCAACGAGCTGTGGCGGTGTGGTTATTTTCAGAGGAAAGATTTTGTTACTGTATAAAAATTATAAGAATAAGTATGAGGGATGGGTTTTGCCGAAAGGAACGGTTGAAGCAGGGGAAGAGTTTAAGGAAACTGCTTTACGTGAAGTAAAGGAGGAAACGGGGGTTTCTGCTTCTATTATCAAATATGTAGGGAAAAGCCAGTATAATTTTAATACACCTCAGGATACAGTGACAAAAGATGTTCATTGGTATTTAATGATGGCTGATAGTTACTATAGCAAACCACAACGTGAAGAATATTTTATGGATTCTGGTTATTACAAGTTTCATGAGGCCTTTCATTTATTAAAGTTTTCAAATGAAAAGCAGATTCTTGAGAAGGCGTATAGTGAATACGTGTATTTAAAGAAGAGCAATCTGTGGGGTTGCAAAAAATATTTTTAAGACGTGAAAGAGTATCACTTAGACGTGGATGTCTGGGTGGTACTCTTTTTAATTCATTGGAAATTCCACTTCGCTATATTTCCTAATTTATACATATGAAAAATGTTGTAGAATTATCATAGAAAGGGGAATAAGAGATATGTTAACGAACAAGAATCAAAAAATTCAAGGTAAGAAAAAAAATGATAGAAATAAAAGAATGATACGAAAGCTAGTTACGGTACTCTCTTTTTGTATCATTGTTTTTACCTTATTTCATTTCACTACTCGTATGTTTTTAAAGAGAGAAAATAAGAATAATAAGAATTCAACTGTTGTCAGCGAGGAATGGGATACAGTACAAGATGTATTAAGAATGGAAGATTATATAGATATCATAGGTATGAGTGGGAAAGAGCTATTAACAAAAGTAGGTATCTGTTCACGAGATGATATTTCCAAAATTGTCATTCGTCAAAATGAATCAAGAGATAATTCCTATATACCAGAGATTGAAGATGTAGAAATTAAGGATATGAATAATATTTCATATTTTTATGATCAATTGTCCCAACTTCATATAGTAGACAATGCTACTGTAAATGATAACATGCAAAAAGTAGATGTAGTGAAAGAAAGAACAATTTACATATATCTTGTTGATGGAAGTTATCAAAAGATACAGTTCTATCCAATAAATTGTCGTATGATGGAATGCTTTTCTACAGATAGAGTTACTATTGACAGAGAGTGCTTTGAAAAACATTCAGAAGAATTCAATAATTGGTTGATTGATATATGTAATATTGATTTTACAGCGGATTATTCAGAAGAATATAAACGTTACAAAATATTACAGGCTGAAATTGCAAAGTTGCAGCAATATAAGAAAGAAGAATGGTATGGTGGATGTGATTTGAAATTTGACGATAATGTCCTAAACATACATGTTCTATTGGCAGAAGATAATAAAGCGAATAGAGAAAAAATAATAGAAACATTAAAAGATAAAGCATATGTGGTATTTGAGAAAAGTAAATTAAAATATACAGATTATGAGTTAATAAAAAGTAAAATCAGTGATGCAATCAGTAAAGAACGTAATAAATATTCGTATGTGATTGCATGTGGTGTGGCAGAAAATGGTGTTGTTGTGTACATGAAATCTGAAGTGACAGAAGAACAAAAGGATAGTTTTTTGAAAGAATTTTCTTTGGATGGCGAGGGAATTCATATCGAAGTGGAAGAGAAATAATAAGTGAATAGTATGGATGAATTAAAACAACAATATAAATATATTACCAATACTAATTAAGACGATTTTTAGTAACGAATGGAGGCATCATATGCTAGACCAAATTGATTTGAAACAAAGTTTAACGAAGCATGAGTATAAAAAGAAAGTAGAAGATTACATTGAAAAGCTCGGACGACTACAAAGAGAGTTGAAAGAAAATAACATACCAGTAGGAATTGTGATGGAAGGTTGGTCTGCGTCTGGAAAAGGTACATTAATAAATCAGATTATCCATCCACTAGACCCGAGAGGATTTCGAGTAATTTCCCTAGAAGATGAATCGGAAGAAGAAAAACGACATTCTTTCTTCTGGCCATTCTGGAATACTATACCACCGAAAGGGCGTATTCATGTGTTTAATAATTGTTGGTATTCTAGAGCACTGGAGAAAAAGAGAAAAGATGACAAGGTTCATTTGGAAATTCTTTATGATGAAATCAACTCCTTTGAGAGTCAATTGATTCAAGATGGAACCTTACTTATAAAGTTTTTCCTTCACATAAGTAAAGAAGAACAGAAGAAGAGATTCGATAAACTAGAGCATACAGAAGACACAAGGTGGCGAGTTGAGAAAAAAGATTGGAAAGAGAATAAGCATTATGAGGAAAATAAAGAAGAATTCAATCGTATGCTTGTAGAGACTGACACAGCGGATGCGCCTTGGAATCTGATTGAAGCAACTGACAAGCGATATGCGACGGCAAAGATTTTAAGCATTGTAGTAAAAGAGTTTGAACATGCACTTATCAAAGCTAGGCGAAAAAATGCAATGGAACAAAAAGAAGAAAAGCAAATATTTAGTGAAGAAACTGCATTTCGTTCTCGAGTACTACAAGGAGTGGATTTGTCTAAGACGATGACGAAGGATGAATATAAAGTGAAAGTAGAGGAATTGCAATCAAAACTTTCTATGTTGCATAACCGTATGTATCGTGAGAAAATCCCTGTTATTATTGCATTAGAGGGGTGGGATGCAGCAGGAAAAGGTGGCGCGATTAAAAGGTTGACGGAAAAGATTGATCCGAGAGGATATGAAGTAGTTCCGATATCTTCACCAAATGATTTAGAGCGACAATTTCATTATTTGTGGCGATTCTGGTCGAAGTTTCCGAAGACAGGGCATTTGACAATATTTGACCGTACTTGGTATGGGAGAGTGTTGGTAGAGCGAGTAGAAGGATTTGCAACAAAAGAAGAATGGACAAGGGCTTATACTGAGATTAATCAGATGGAAGAGAGTTTGTGTCAAGATAAATATGTGATATTGAAGTTTTGGCTTCATGTAGATAAGGACGAACAGAAGAAACGTTTTGAAGATCGAATGAATACGCCTGATAAACAGTGGAAGATTACAGAGGAAGACTGGCGAAACCGTGATAAATGGGATGAGTATGAGAAGGCGGTGGATGAAATGCTTGTGAAGACGTCGACCAATTATGCTCCTTGGCATATTGTGGAGGCAAATTCGAAGTATTATGCTAGGATTAAGATTTTGGAAACGGTAGTGAAAGCGTTAGAAGAGGCATTGAAATAGAATAAAAAGTAGCCCTATTTTGTCATTGCAACAAATGAGGCTACTTTTCATTTTGTTATCAAGTTATAAGATTATCCTACTTCTAACAACCCTTACGCCTTTTCTGGTTCATCGTAACTTTCGCCGAAAGTATCAACAGTAACTTTCTTCATTTTTTGTTCTGTAACAGGACGGTCAGAATAATCTGTTCTTGTTTCCGCAATCTTATTCACAACATCCATACCTTCGATAACTTTACCAAATGCAGCATATTCGCCATCTAAGTGTGGAGAAGTTTGGTGCATGATAAAGAATTGAGAACCAGCGGAGTTAGGCATCATGGAACGAGCCATGGAAAGAACGCCTGGTGTATGCGCTAAATCATTTTTGAATCCGTTGTTGTTGAATTCTCCTTTGATAGAGTAACCAGGACCACCCATACCATTTCCGTTAGGGCATCCGCCTTGGATCATGAATCCTCTAATAACACGGTGGAAGATAAGTCCGTCGTAGAAGTTTTTGTTAATTAAAGAAATAAAGTTTTTTACTGTGTTTGGAGCGATTTCAGGATAAAGTTCAGCTTTGATGATATCGCCATTTTCCATTTCAAATGTAACTATTGGATTTTTCATAACATGTTTCCTTCCTAAAATAAAAGTTTCGATACTGAGTTCGCGCAACTAAGCGTTTATTACTGAGTTTCGAACAATGATACAAGTTTAATGGATTTCCACAAATTTGTAAAGGCTAAATTTGGTATCCGTTCAATTTGCGTGAATCCACTGAAAAAACTGGATTGATAAAAGCATCAATGCCTCAATACAAATTCTTATTTATTTACCTCCGGCATAATCTCACGAATCTTCGCAATTAAGCGTTGTGCATCTTTTTGATGTGTAATTGCACTAGGATGTTGAGATGCCTGTCCATCATGTTCAACATCGTGAAAAGGTAGTTCTAACGTATGAATATCATCATAACCTTCCGCTCTTAGTAACTCACAAGCCTTTTCGATACGTGAAAATGGTTGAGTAGCAAGAGTTCCGCAGATACATAACAACTTCACATCTGGATATTTAGAACGAATGAATTTTACAAAATCCACATACGCAGTAATGAATTTCTCAGTAAATCCTTCTTGCGCTTCCTCGGATTCTTCAAAGAAACGAGAATCATTTGTTCCTAAATTAATCACAATAAGCTCTGGTGTAAAATCATTGAATTCATACATGGCTTCTTGGTCAACCCACCAGTTTGTGTATTTGTACAATCTTGACAAGGTACCATCTAAATTACCAGTGTACTCGCAATAAACTCCATGTCCAGATACCCCCATGTAACGTGCGTTGAAATTCAATTCTTTTGCAGTTAATGCTGCGTATGTAATTTCACCGTCTTCCTCTCTAATGTGATATTCAGACATTGGTTCGCCATGAACACCATAACCGCAAGTGATAGAATCGCCGATAAATTCTACTTTAATACGAGTGTCATTTTCTTTCGGTAATGGAAGTAAAGTACCGTTTTCAATTGTAATTTCATGCAAAGCGGCATAAGACATTTGTGCTTCTGTAATCTTAATAATGGATACTTTATGTACAGAGTCATCATTTAATGTTGCAACTGGATACGTTGCAAGTTCTGTATCTAATACAATTGGTTCTGTTGTGTAAAGAACATCGTCGATGTACACACGTAAACGAGCATCATTCTGCTCACCGTTTGATTTTGTCCCAATCTTTGCAGTAATAGTGGTGTCCTTGTCCGCTTCTCCTTGTACATAAAACTCAACTTTCGAATTTGTATAACCAAGATAAACAATGTCATCTTTTTCTAGAATTCTTCCAAAATAACGATAATAATTTTTGTCAAAAATATGTATCATAATGAATAGTCCTCCTCGAATATTAGTATACAAAATATGTATGATTTCGTAGTATAACAATACAATTTGATTATAACCCAAAATGGGCGTAAATCAATGTATTTTCTAATAGAATATTATGGTTTTTTGTGTTTGACAAAGATATATATTACACATATAATTATAATGATTGCATAAATGAAAATTTTATGATTTTAACTGAGAAAGGATGTGGGTTTATGGAATCTGGACCGAGTAAACATTGTGAGTTAGAAAAAAAAGAAGATTCATATCTGCATTTGAGTTTTTCAGTTTGATATAAGGGGGCTGGCTTACTCTAAATGCAGTGGAAGGAGTAAGTTATGATTGAAATTTTTAAAACATACGACGACGGTTTGCGACAAATTAAAAATTATGAAGATGGAAGCTGGATTGCACTGACGAATCCAACTCCGACAGAGCTTTTGGAAGTATCAGAGGCATATCAGATTGATATAGATCATCTAAGGGCATCACTTGATGAAGAGGAACGTTCGCGTTTGGAGATTGAGGATGATTACTCTCTTGTATTAGTGGATATTCCTTCTGTAGAGGAAAAGAATGGAAAAGAACGATATGTAACAATGCCATTAGGTATTATTCTTGCAGAAAATGTTCTTATCACAGTGTGTTTGGAAGAAAGTCCGATTTTGAAAAGTTTTATGGAAGGACGAGTAAGAGGATTTTATACATTTAAGAAGACTAGATTTATCTTACAGATTCTTTATAAGAATGCGTCGGTTTATTTACAGTATCTAAAAATTATTGATCGCAAAAGTGAAGAGATTGAAGGAAAGCTTCATATTTCTACTAAGAACAGAGAATTAATTGAACTTCTGGGATTAGAAAAAAGTCTTGTTTACTTTACGACATCACTTCGTTCCAATGAAGTGGTATTAGAGAAACTGTTAAGAACGGAAAGTATCAAGAAGTATCCAGAAGATAAGGAATTGCTTGAAGATGTTATTATCGAAAATAAACAGGCGATTGAGATGGCAAATATTTATAGTGGGATTTTAAGTGGTACCACAGAGGCATTTGCATCGGTTATTTCGAATAACTTAAATATTGTTATGAAAACATTAACTACGATAACAATTGTTATGAGTATTCCAACAATGGTATTTAGTTTGTATGGAATGAATTTTACACATATTCCACTTGGAGACTATAAACATGGATTTCTAATTATCACATTAGGAACGGTATTATTAACAGTTTTGATTGCAAGTATATTTGCAAAGAAAGATTTGTTTTAAAGATTTGTGTTATAAGCTAATCATTATGCGAATGCATATTAGAAATGAGGATTTATATGAAGTTTTTGAATAAGCTAGAACGAAAGTTTGGAAAGTATGCCATTCATGACTTGATGAAGTATTTTATGTTTATTTGGGTAATCAGCACATTGCTTTTTAATTTTATTCCAAATGCAAATTACTTTTATTATTTCTATTTTTCATTAGATTTTAGTAAAGTGCTTCATGGACAGATATGGCGACTGGTAACATTTATTTTTTATCCTTATAATTTAATGTCAGCCTTTGGTATCCTATCATTTATCATTCAAGTATATTTATATTTGATGATTGGGCGTTCTTTAGAAAATGCGTGGGGAGCATTTCGATTTAACTTGTTTTTTATCAGTGGTGTTTTGTTTAATATTTTAGGTGGATTGATTGCGTATCTTGCATATGGAGCTGGAATCTACACAGTGGGTTTGGAATATATCTTCCAATCCATGTTCTTCTCCTTTGCAGCACTATATCCGAATGTACAATTCCTAATTTATTACATTATACCAGTTAAAGTAAAATATCTTGCTTATATTGAGGGAGCGCTTTTTGCATATGTAATCTTTAGTGCAATTGGCGCAGGAGACTATGTAACAGCAATCGCTGTAGTGATGGCATTAGCAAACTTCTTTATTTTCTTCTTTGCGACAAGAAATTATAAGAGAATTTCACCAAAGGAACAAAGAAGGAAAGCGAATTTCCGCAGAGAAGTTTACCAAGCAACAAATGGACCACGTCATCGTTGTGCCGTTTGTGGAAGAACAGAGTTAGATGGAGAAAATCTAGAATTTCGTTATTGTTCAAAGTGTAATGGTAATTTTGAATATTGCCAAGATCATTTATTTACACATGAACATAAGAAATAAATGTAAAAAGAATCAAACAAAAATGGGGGGCAAAAACGATGGAAGTAATCGTATTTCTATCCGCAGTGTTTCTGTGTCTTCTGTATTACATGTACTATTATGTAAAAGTGGATAAGAATGTATTAGGTACGAAAGAAACAGAAAAACTGTCAGACAAACATGCTTTGTTAATCATACTTTTGCTAGGAGCAATCGTACGTATTGTTTTTGGAATCAAACAAAGCGAACAAGCAACTGATTTAAGTAACTTTAGATGGATGGCAAATACCATAATGAATAATGGGTACATGAGTGTATATGAAAGTGGTGTAAGCATTAGTTTTCCACCACTTTTGGTACACTTGATGGCATTCGTAGGATTTCTTAGTAAGTTATTTGGTTTTGATACCAATACACTTGCTACCACTGCAGCTGGGCTTGTATTTAAGTTACCAAGTATCGCTTGCGATTTAGCGTTGATTGCAGTTGTGTATAAGATTGCCAATAAGCACTTTAAGACACGTAGTGCTATGCTTCTTGCAGCAGTATTAGCGATTAATCCATGTTCTGTTATGGATACAAGTATCTGGGGACAGGTAGATGGTATTGTATCATTATGTATCGTGCTTATGTGCTGGTTCTTATATCAAAAAAAATCAGGATTTGCTGTAATTGCATTTACAGTGGCGGTATTATTTAATCCGTATGCACTAATTTTTGTGCCAGTTTTACTTGTAGGAATTGTAGACGATTTAATTTTAGATGGATTTGATCCAACCAATGTAATTCGTTTTGCTATTTGCTTAATAGGTAGTGTAATTGGTGGTATTGTATCTTGTTTACCAATGGGATTTGAAACGGTATGGAACAATTTAACAAGTACACATAATGCCTATCAATATTGTTCCGTAAATGCATATAACTTCTGGACAATGATTGGACTTAACTGGAAGCCAGAGACATCTACATATTTAGGGCTCACATGTAAGATATGGGGAACCATTCTTGTTTGCCTATTTGTAGGAGTAGGAATTGTATTACATTATGTAAATAAGAGAAACAAGATAGGATATTTCTATCTTGCAGCATTTTCTGTAATTACAGTATTTACATTTGGAATGCGTATGCATGAACGCTATTTGTTTATTGCGATTCCATTACTATTGGCGTTATTTGTAATTAAACCAGTATTTGAAAATTATTTGTACTATGCGATTTTTACAATGGTGCAGTTTGGAAATATGGTCTTTGTATTTTATAAATATGATGCGTCAGCATATAATCCAAATGAACCATTTCCTGATATGGTATCTAAATTATTAGTATTAGGATTTATTTACTTTGGTGTAATGACGGTATATCGTATGCGTCATAAAGAAGAATCTATCTTTGAGGAAAAAGTAGAATCTGTTATTGAGGAAAAGAAAACATTGATTGTAGAACGAACTGCAAAAGTGCCAAAATGGACAAAGTTCGACACGATTGCGATTTTAATCATTGTAGTAGCATATTCAGGTTTTGCATTGCATGATATTGGAAATCGTTACGCGCCTGAGACACAATGGAGTTATAATACAGGTACAGAGGATTCTAGTAATGAAATTGTTCTAGATTTAGGAGAAACAAAAGAGCTTGGCAGTATCAACTATTTCCTTGGAAATTATGAAAGAAGAATGTTCCAAGTGCAGGTTTCTGATACCCTAGATGGGGCTTGGAGTGATGCAACAGAAATAGAAATGGTAAGTGTATTCTGCTGGGGAGAGAAAGAGCTTGCGTGTACGGGGAGATACATTAAGTTAACTTGTACAAGTGATAAGGCGGTATTGTTTGAATTAGCAATTGAAGATGTAGAGGGCAATGTAATCCTACCAGTGAATTCTGCTCAATATGCCAACTTATTTGATGAACAAGAAATGTTCCCAGGAAGAAGTACATTCCGTGATAGTACTTACTTTGATGAGATTTATCATGCGCGTACGGCTTATGAATATATTCATGGTTTAACCACTTATGAAAATACACATCCACCACTAGGTAAGATTATTATGTCCATCGGTGTTCGTATCTTTGGTATGAATCCATTTGGATGGAGAATCATGGGTATTTTATTTGGTATTGGTATGCTTCCAATTCTCTATGCATTATCACGTAGAATCTTTAAGGAAACATGGATTGCGACCGTTGCTACAACGTTGTTTGCATTTGACTTTATGCATTTCTCACAAACGAGGATTGCGACAATCGACGTGTTTGTAACATTCTTTATCATATTGATGTATTATTTTATGTATCAGTATTATGAGACAAGTTTTTATGACACATCACTTAAGAAGACATTTGTTTCATTAGGTTTGTGTGGATTTACAATGGGTCTTGCGATTGCTTCAAAATGGACAGGAGTTTATGCATCGATTGGGCTGGCAGTTATCTTCTTCATTACACTAGGCAAGCGTTTCCGTGAATATCTATATGCAAAGAAAAATATAGAAGGTTCCACAAATGGTATTTCACATGAATATATTGTGAAGAATTTTAGAGGGTTTACAATCAAGACAATTGGATTCTGTTGTATCGTATTTATCGTGATTCCAGCGATTATTTATACGTTATCCTATATTCCATTTAAGGATTATGCAGGAACAGAAGGTCTAATTGCAAGAATGCTTAAGAACCAAGAATTAATGCTCACATATCACCAAGGAGTAAATCAAGATCATCCTTACTCTTCAAGATGGTGGCAATGGCCTATTATTTATAGACCAATCTGGTACTTTAGCGGTCATCCTACTGACACCATTTCAGAAGGTATCAGTGCATTTGGTAATCCAGCAGTTTGGTGGGCAGGAATTGTGGCATTCTTTGCATTGTTACAACGTTCTATTCGTAAGAGAGATAAAACGGCTTTGTTTATGGTAATTGGATATTTATCTCAATACTTACCATGGGTTTTAATTGGTCGTACCACATTTATTTATCATTACTTTACAAGTGTTCCGTTTGTAGTATTAATGGTAGCATATTGTATGTATTTATTAGTGAAAGAAAAGAAATGGCCAAAACCAGTTATTTACGGATATGTAGTACTTGCAGTAGCATTGTTTGTATTATTCTACCCTGTACTATCAGGTCAACCAATTGAGAAAGAATTCGTATTCAAATTCTTAAGATGGATGAAGAGTTGGGTACTGGTAAGCTAAAAGGATAAGGGGTGTGCATCATGGTGAAATATTCCGTAGTTGTTCCAGCTTTTAATGAACAAGAAGTGCTAGAGGAGACTTACAGAAGATTAACAGAAGTGATGGAACAGACAAATGAAAGTTATGAAATTATTTTTATTAATGATGGTAGTAGGGATCGCACTTATGAGATAGCAGAGGCGATTTGTCAACGAGATTCACATATAAAATTAATTAATTTTTCACGTAATTTTGGACATCAGATAGCTGTAACCGCTGGAATGGAATATTCCAGCGGGCAAGCAATAGTAATTATTGATGCGGATTTACAGGATCCGCCACATATTATATTGGAAATGATCAAGAAGTGGAAAGAGGGATACGATGTTGTGTATGGACAACGTTTAAAGAGAGAAGGGGAAACATTTTTCAAAAAGTTTAGTGCAAAATGTTTTTATCGTATCCTAAATAAAATGACTTCTATGCAGATTCCAGTAGACACAGGAGATTTTAGATTAATTGATCGTAAAGTATGTGACGTAATGAATAGCATTCAGGAAAAAAATCGTTATGTACGTGGATTGGTAACATGGGTTGGATTTAAGCAAACGGCAGTAGAATATAAGAGGGAAAGTCGTTTTGCAGGAGAAACCAAATATCCATTAAAGAAAATGATAAAACTTGCAACAGATGCGATATTATCATTTTCTTATAAGCCATTAAGATTGGCGGGATTAGTTGGTGGAACATTATCAGTATGTAGTTTTATTTACTTAATTGTAGTCATTATTCAAAAATTATTTACTGATACAACACAACCAGGATGGGCCTCCTTGTTTGCGGTTATATTATTCTTTAATGGTGTTTCCTTGATTCTTCACTCTATCACGGGGGAATATGTTGGTAGAATTTATGAAGAAACAAAGAATCGACCACTTTACATCGTGAGGGATACACTGAATTTCGATAAGGAAATAGAGAAAGATGTTCGATAGGACATTGGATAAGGAAAATTAGTCGGAGGATTATACAATCTTGAGTACAATAAATAAACAATTGATTAAGAACATAAATAATGGAAAGAATTTAGAAAAAGAACTGCCAGCTTACGTCTTTACCCTGGCAGAACAATATCAAAATCAAGCAGTAATTCGTAGTGCCATGCAGTACTATGTTATGTATGAACAATATGCAGAAGGTATGTTTGTAGAGAAAGAAGTACAAGAAACGGTAAACTTTATCGCAGATATGGTTGCGAATGTGTTCATACAAGAAGCAGACTGTAATGTGGAAGAATGTATTGCTAAGATTGAACAAGAGCGTTCAAATGTAATCGCTAAGATGGAAGTGCTCACAAACTATACCGATCAACTTATGGTATATGAATATGTGTTAAACCGTATTGAACATAAATTTGACCATGCAACATTAGAAGAGGATGCAGCTGTGTTTACACAACAGTTAATGCAATATATCTTTGGTGTAAAAGATAATTTTGTGATTAATGAAAAGATTAAAGATGTAATTAGTCAGCTTCCAGTGCGTATGGCAAGAAGTAAATTCTTTGAATTAGTAAAGAATAGCATTTCCTTATATAAGGGTGGTCAAAAGGAGTCTCTTGATTCTTATTTATACATGCTACGTACGAGTGCAATGCTTTATAAACCAGAGGCAGAAGGTCGATTTTTTGCTGACTGGGGTGTGTTTGTAGACAAATTAAAATCTGTTGATTTTGATACATTAGAGCAAACAGCATTTGAAGAACTGCAAGATGAATTGAAAGAAAAAGCGGCAAATATTCGCTATACATCTGAAATGTTTGTTGCATTACAAGAATTAATCAATAGTTTGTATGTATTTGTACTAATGAAAAAAGATTTAGAAGATGCGTCGATTGTAAAAAATCTTGAATCAGAAGACTTAGATTTGGATAAGTTAAAGATTTGTGGAGAAATCATTGCAGTCATTGATGGTCAGATGAAACAAGGTGATAAGGAAGACCTTCCAGTACACTTAGAAGAAATGATGTGTGAATTAGAGGGTACCCCAGAACGTATCGCTATGACAATTCAACAATTAGAAGGTTGCTTAGGACTTGTAAAAGAGTCTTATGGTGCACAATTAGAACAAGACGGATTAGTGACAAGTTTTGCTGATTTAGAAAAAGCACAGACGCTATTATCTGACAGTTTGTTTGTTGAGTTTAAAGAAGCGGCCTTAGAAGAAGTTACAGATGAAATGGTGGAAGCTGAGACAGCAAAATTAGTGGAAGAGTTTACAGCATTATTCAAACAGAATTCTATGAGGGTAATCAGAGCAATTATTGCAAGTACGATTGCTCGTATGCCAGTATTCTTTGCCAACACAGAAGAAGTCTCCGAATACATTATGTCTAGTTTAGAACAATGTAAAGATGATGCTGAGAAATTAGCAAGTTATGAAATTTTATGCAGCGTTATGGAAGAAGATAACTAGCTGATAAAATTGGAAATAGAATGGGTGTCAAGTTTATATGGTGAAGTGGTATCCTAATTTATATCTTGATTCTTATACCGAGAAGAATCTAAATAAAATTAAAAGGCGAATGGAACGTAGGAAAGTCAATATCTCAGTATATTGTATTGCACTTGCTTCCAATCCGAAAAATTTATTTGATATTTACAACACAAATGAGTTATTATTTAAATATTATAGTCAAAAGGAGATAACGGTAGTAGGGCTTGCCTCTAACAAAGAAAATGCGGTTCTTCTTGTGGCAGATATAGTAAACGATATGTATCAGAAAACGGGCAGTTTAGATGCAAGGACATTTTTTCAATGGGAGGAAACAGTCCTTAGAAGAAGATAGGATGTGAGATGGGTTGCATATTGTATTATTGATTTTGAAAATAATAGGAGCAATCCTAGGTGGTTTGATAGGTCTTGCGCTATCTCTGGTTCTTCTAGTTCTTTTTGTACCGGTTCGATATCAAGTGAATGTAATATCAGTAGGAGATGTATATGCAAAAGTAAGGGTGCATTGGCTTTTGCATATACTTCATCTAACAGTTGTTTACGAAGAGAAAAAAACAAAATTAAAATTACGAATATTTGGTATACCCTTTAAGCAAAATAAAGAAAAGAAAGAGCGAAAAGTAGCAAAAAAGAGTAAAAAGTTAAGAAAACAAACTGTAAGTAGAGAAGAAACAAAGGCAGATGCGAACTTAGAGACTAAGAAGCAAAATAAGACAGAGCGAATAGAAAACACAGAAAAATTTGAAAAAAAGCAGTTAGAAACATCTATAAAAGAAGACAACAACGTGAGGCAGACATCAAAAGCTTCTGATAAGAAAATAGATAAGGAACAGTTAACAAAGAAAATTAACAGTAATCAAAAGCAAAAGATTCATCCAATCAAAAAAGCAAAGGAAATTTTCACCCGTATAAAACAAACAATCAGTTCTATCCCACAGAAATGGTTCAATTTAAAAGAGAATATTCGTAAGTTCTTAAGAAAAAAAGACCAGATGCTCAATTTTATTCGTGCCGAAGAAACGAAATACACTTTAAAAAAGGGAAAAGATAATTTCTTCGAATTAATTCGTTATATCGGACCTAGAAAACTAAAGGGATACATCAAGTTTGGTACAGGTGACCCTTGTCAAACAGGACAGATTCTTGCAGGAGCAAGTATATTATACGCATACTTTAATCCGAAGTTTTCTTTATATCCAGATTTTGAAGAAAAGAAATTGGAAGCAGATTTAGAGGCAAGAGGTAGATTGCGAATAATTCGTTTTGTTCGTATCTTTGCTCGTTTCTATTTTGATAAACAAATAAAACAATGTATTGCTGATTTTAAGCAGTTGAAGGAGGAGTAATAATGGCTGAGAAAATGAATGGTGAAAACACATTTGATGCACTTTTTAGTGGTATGGATAACTTCCTTACTACAAAAACAGTAGTTGGAGATGCAATTACATTTCCAGATGGTACAATTATTTTACCACTCGTAGATGTAAGTTTTGGTGTAGCTGCTGGTGCCTTCACAGAAGAAAATAAGAAAAATAATGGCGCAGGTGGTATGGGAGGTAAGATTACTCCAAGTTCTGTACTTGTTATTAAAGATGGTGTTACAAAGCTCGTAAATGTAAAGAATCAAGACAGTATCACTAAGATTTTAGATATGGTTCCTGATTTTGTGAACAAATTTACCAATGGTGACAAGAAGAAAAATGAGTCAAAAGAAGAGTCATCTGAGGTAGATTCTAAGGAAGAGAATAGTGAAAAAACTGTCGAATAGTGTATAAACGTAAAAAAAATTAAATTTTGCTTGCAATCTTACTTGTATTTTGATAGAATGGTTTTGTTTGATGTATAGCAATTTTTAAGGCTATGTCTAGTAAGCGTAAGGAGGTGCTTTGGAATGGCTAAATGTGCAGTTTGTGAAAAAGGAGCTCATTTTGGTATCAAAGTGAGTCATTCACATAGAAGAAGTAATAAGATGTGGAAATCAAACGTGAAATCTGTTAAAGTTAAAGTTAACGGTGGAACAAAGAAAATGTATGTATGTACATCTTGTTTAAGATCAGGATTAGTAGAGCGTGCTTAATGCAACGTTGGTGGAAGGTGTCATGAATGGCGATGAATATCACTATTGTGGCACCTTCTTTTTTTACAGAGATTAATTATATATAGAAAACTGTTTTAGATGTATGTCCAGAACAGGTGAGTTTTATTAAGAATACAAATAGATAAGGTGTATTACGTTTCAAGAGCTTATATAGGTCAATTATATAGGACTACATGTTGCGGTGATAAGGTTTGGCTCAAAGTGTTTTTTCAACATGAAGAAAATAAGTTGTAGCCCAGTATAAGACATAGGATAATAATGCATATGGCTAAAATTCCATTGGTGATAAAAAGCATGATGGTCATACCAATGGCAATCCAGAAAAGGATAAAACCGATCATATGTTTCATAACAACCTCATAAAAATTATAGTTATACAATATAATATGTATAAAAAGCACAGTAATTACTAAAAGTTAGAAAAAACTTTTGTTTGCAAAAATAAGTATGTTTTCAAATAGTGGAAAATAGGGTATAATGAAAAAGGTAGATGAAAGATTGGAGGGTTACTATGAAAGGTCATATGAATACTAATATAGGCGAAATCGTCATTGACAACGAAGTGGTAGCAAAATATGCAGGATCTGCTGCAGTAGAATGCTTTGGTATTGTTGGTATGGCTTCCGTCAACGTAAAAGACGGTTTGGTTAAGCTTCTGAAAAAGGAAAGCATTAGCCATGGCGTTAATGTAGAGATAGAAAACAATATTATGGTAATTGACATGCATATTATTGTTGCGTATGGAGTGAGTATTGCTGCAGTAACTGAGAATTTAATCAGCAATGTAAAATATAAGGTGGAAGAATTTACTGGCTTACATGTGGATACAATTAATGTATTCGTAGAAGGTGTAAGAATATTGGACTAATTAATTGGATAATTGATACATTAAGGAGGATTAAAGAGTGGCAATTAAATTAATAGATGCGGCTTTGCTTCAAAAAATGTTTTTAGCTGGGGCAAAAAGCATCGAATTGAAGAAGGACTATATTAATGAGTTAAATGTCTTCCCTGTTCCAGATGGTGATACAGGTACAAACATGACTTTAACAATTATGTCTGCTGCTAAGGAAGTAAACAACATTGATAATCCTACTATAGAAAATATTGCAAAAGCTATTTCAAGTGGATCTCTTCGTGGTGCAAGAGGAAACTCAGGTGTTATTCTGTCTCAGCTTTTCAGAGGATTTACAAGAGAAATTATGGATAAGGATGCAGTTGATGTACCAACAATGGCAAGCGCATTTGAAAGAGCTGTTGAAACAGCTTATAAAGCGGTTATGAAACCAAAAGAAGGAACTATTTTAACAGTTGCAAAAGCAGGAGCTCATAGAGCGGAAGAATTGGCAGATCAAACAGAAGACTTATTAGAATTCTGTGAAGAAGTGTTACAAGCAATGCAAGAGATGCTTGAAAAAACACCAGAAATGCTTCCTGTATTAAAAGAAGCTGGCGTAGTAGATTCTGGTGGTGAAGGTCTGGTTACTATTTTACGAGGTGCCTTTGATGTGTTAAGTGGTAAAGTTTCTGATTTTACATTTGAAACTAGCATGCCTGTTAAGGCAACAAGTGGTAAAGTGGACAGTTCTAATATTTCCACTGCTGATATTAAATTTGGATATTGTACAGAATTTATTATCATGTTAGAAAAAGAATATAATATGGATATTGAGCAACAATTCAAATCCTATTTAGAATCAATCGGGGATTCTTTAGTAGTTGTATCTGATGATGACATTGTCAAGGTTCATGTACATACTAATGATCCGGGACTAGCAATTCAAAAAGCTTTGACTTATGGTTCCCTCACTAGTATGAAGATTGACAACATGCGTGAAGAACATCATGAAAAAGTAATTAAAGATGCTGAAAAGCAAAAAGAAGCATTAGAAGCACAAGAAACAAAGAAAGCAGATGCACCTAGAAAAGAAGTTGGATTTATTAGTGTATCCGCAGGTGATGGTTTAAGTGAAATCTTCAAAGGACTTGGCGTAGATTACCTAATTGAAGGTGGTCAAACAATGAACCCAAGTACAGAAGATATGTTAAATGCAATTGACCAGGTAAATGCTGACACAATCTACATTTTACCAAATAATAAAAACATTATTTTAGCTGCGCAACAAGCACAAGAATTGACAGAAGATAAGCAGATTATTGTGATTCCTTCTAAGACAATTCCACAAGGTATTACAGCGGTTATCAACTTTGTATTTGATAAGACACCAGAAGAAAATGCTAAGTTTATGGAAGAATCCATGCAAAATGTAAAATCTGGACAAGTGACATACGCTGTTCGTGATACTTCAATTGATGGAAAGACAATCAAACAAGGCAATATCATGGGAATTGATGATTCTAAAATTGCTGCAGTTGGTGAATCTATCCATGATACAACAAAAGAATTAATTCTTTCTATGATGGACGAAGATTCTGAATTAGTAAGTTTGTACTTTGGTGAAGATGTAAAAGAAGAAGATGCAAACAAGATTGCAGATGAGATTATGGAAGAACATTCTGATGTGGAAGTAGAAGTGCTATATGGTGGACAACCAATTTACTACTACATGATATCAGTTGAATAATGATAAATTAGTAATTCAAGAGAAATGCAGACTTATCTGTATTTCTCTTGTTTTGTAGTAGAACTAAGACGCAAGAGTGTGCGAAACACACTTTGTTTTTTTAGTAGTATAGCTAAGGTGCGAGAGTGCGTGTATACATTTTATTTCGTAAGCACACGAAAATAAAGTTGGAGGAAACATGAATTATCAAGATGAGATTACATCAATTAAGGGGATAGGTGAGAAAACACAAAAAGGACTTGCAAAGCTAAATATTTTTACTGTACAAGATTTAGTTGAGCATTATCCAAGAAACTATGATATGTATGGTGAGATTCGTTCCATTACATCTTTACAAGAGGAAGAAACATCCGTTATTGAAGTATCTGTTGTCGCACTGCCACAGAGAAAGAAAGTGCGAAATTTAACCATCGTAAATTGTAGAGTGGGGGATGCAACAGGAACTATTTTATTAACATGGTTTAACATGCCATTTGTTATGAATCAGTTGAAAATGGGGAGGCGTTATTTACTACGTGGAAAAGTAATTCGTAAAAATGGGTTACTTCAAATGGACCAGCCTGTATTTTTAACGAAAGAACACTATATGAACAATCGCTATGTGATGCAGCCGATTTACGGATTAACCCAAGGGATTACTAATAACATAATCAAAAAGTCTATGGTACAGGCTTTGAAAGATGCAGAACTTCCAAAAGACTATTTACCAGTAGAACTTCGAAGAGAGTGCAATTTAATTGAATACAAGAGTGCTGTTCATAAAATACACTTCCCAAAGAATCAGCAGGAAATGTTAGAAGCGAGAAGAAGAATTGTATTTGATGAGTTTTTCTTATTTAATCTTGCGCTCAATTACTTAAAGAAACAGAAGGCAGTTAAGAAATCCAATTTTCAGATGACGCCAAATGAAAAATGTCAGGAATTAATGGAAAGCCTTCCATATAATTTGACAAAAGCACAGTTAAAAGTATGGACGGCGATTGAAAAAGATTTATGTAGTGACCAACAAATGAACCGACTAGTACAAGGGGATGTAGGTTCTGGTAAAACCATTGTGGCAGCATTAGCGTTGTTATTAACAGCTCTAAATGGTTTCCAGAGTTGCATGATGGTACCGACAGAAGTATTGGCGAAACAACATCTTGAATCCTTACAAGAGGTGCTAACACCATTTGGTATTAATGTTGGATTACTCGTTGGTTCTATGACTGCGAAGGAAAAAAGAATTGCCTATGAACAGATTAAAAACAACGAAGTTCAGATAGTAGTAGGGACACATGCATTAATTCAAGAAAAGGCGGAATATTATAATTTAGGTCTTGTAGTGACAGATGAACAGCACCGTTTCGGGGTGAAACAAAGAGAAGCATTGTCCAATAAAGGGCGTGAGCCGCACATCCTAGTTATGTCGGCAACCCCAATTCCAAGAACACTTGCACTAATTTTATATGGAGATTTGGACGTTTCCACCATTGATGAGCTACCGGCAAATCGTTTGCCGATTAAAAATTGTGTGGTGAACACAAGCTATCGACCAAAGGCATACGAGTTTATTTCCAAAGAAATTGCACAAGGGCGACAGGCATATGTAATCTGTCCGATGGTAGAAGAAAGTGAAAATATGGAGGCTGAAAATGTAATTGACTATACAGAACGTTTAGCTCACGAGTTACCGCCAGCCTATGTAGTTGCGTATCTTCATGGTAAAATGAAAGCCAAAGAAAAAAATGAAATTATGGAACGTTTTGCAAATGGTGAAATACATGTATTAGTATCTACAACAGTAATCGAAGTTGGTGTAAATGTGCCAAATTCCACTGTTATGATGATTGAAAATGCAGAGCGATTTGGTCTTGCACAGCTTCATCAGCTTCGAGGTCGTGTTGGGCGTGGTGGTCATCAGTCCTACTGTATTTTCATTAATGGTTCCAACAGTAAGGAAAGTCAGAAGCGATTAGAAGTATTAAATCACTCTAACGATGGTTTTCATATTGCTAATGAGGATCTAAAATTAAGAGGACCAGGTGATATGTTTGGGATTCGTCAAAGTGGTATGTTAGAATTCAAATTAGCTGACATATACAAAGACGCAGATGTATTAATGCTAGCCAATGAAGTATCAAAACGCTTTGAGGAAGACCAAGTCAGACTGATGCTTAAGAAATACGAAGAACTACGAAAAAAGATGGAATTTTATACCAATGAAATCTTTTTGTAAATGATAATTTACTAGGAAACTACTGCATAAGATGGAAAAATTAAGTTGTAAGTTATGCTGAATTTTTATATAATGTAAGAGAAATTGGGAGGAAGGAGAGTCGAAATGGTACAGCAATCATTATCCAATGAATCTTTATTAAAACTAGGCAGAATGAGCTATGAAAAATTACGAGGAATCTGTAATTTATTATCTGCAGCAGGTTATTGGGAAGAACCTCAGAAAATTTTGAATATGCCAATTCATGAAATGTTGGATACGTATCTACAAGCTGTATTTGTGCAGATATCCTTACGTGCAAATGGATTTCAAACGGAAGAATGTAAGTATGTATTGCAGGTTTTAGACTCAAATCCTTACAGTTTAGTAGTAGATAATACAGTCGATCATGCCGTTATGAGCGCCATGAATCGCATTATAAACTCACCACCGATTATTCTTCAATTATGTGGAGTTTCTGATACAGCCAAACAGACGAAATTATCCATAACAGCGTTTGATTGTTTGATCAATATGGTGTTGGGGATTGTATATCTGAATGGTGGTAAAAATAGTGAGACATTAAAAGTTGTAGAAGAGTATTACAAGCAGATTAGTGTGTTTTTAAATAGGAGTGAGGCTAATATTATCTTAAATCAAAGGTATTGGTTTAAGAAGATTAGTGCAGATCGATTGGATTTGGATTACATGGAAGAAATCATTTGTCTTAGTGAATTGCAAGATATGAAGCAGAAACAGTTGCAACGTATCGAGACAATGAAGCACGATATGGAAGAGACAAAGAAGGAACGAGAAAAAAGTCTAGAATCCAATCAAAGTCAGATGACAGAGCGTCCAGAAGCAAAAAAGAGATTGGACGCATATTTAGATGAACTAAATAATTTAATTGGTTTACGAGAAGTAAAACGGGAAGTTACTTCTTTGATAAATTTAATTAAAGTCAAGAAAATGCGAGAGAAATATCAGATGGCAGTTACCGACATGACGTACCATATGGTGTTTACAGGAAATCCAGGAACAGGAAAGACCACAGTTGCAAGATTAATTGCAAAGATATATAAAGAGTTGGGTGTCTTATCGAAAGGACACCTTGTAGAAACCGACCGTTCAGGATTAGTAGCAGGTTATGTTGGTCAAACGGCTTTAAAAGTGAAAGAAGTGGTAGAGGAAGCCATCGGTGGTATTCTGTTTATTGATGAAGCCTATTCGTTGACGAATCAGTTAGGTGGAAATGATTTTGGGCAAGAGGTAATTGATACGCTAGTAAAATTGATGGAAGATAATCGAAATGACCTTATTGTAATCGTAGCAGGTTATAAAGAGGAAATGAAACAATTCCTAGATGCCAATCCTGGATTGATATCAAGGTTTAATAAGTTTATTAGCTTTGAGGATTATTCATCGCCAGAATTGATGGATATCTTGAATTATATGTCGGAAAAAGACGGTATTCATTTGACCGATGAGGCGAGAAGTGAATTGCTGAATCAAATTGTGAATATGGATGTAGAGAGACGTCTTTCGTTTGGAAATGCGAGAGGGATTCGTAATGTATTTGAGAAGATACTAGTGAATCAGGCGAATCGCTTGGTGTTGTTAGAAGAGCCAACAAAAGAAGAATTGCAAGAGATTTTGTTGGAAGACGTTTTAGAGATAATATGATGGGAAAGACCTAGCTTTGTTGGTTTATAAGGCTAGGTCTTTTGTTGTTAATAGGCATGTTTTGTTTGAATTATATGGGTAAGATAGATAGGATATTTATATGGTAAAAGAGAAATGTTTGTTATATAATTATGAGAAATGGATATTACATAGCAAAGGAGAACAACAAATGAGTTACTCTAAAACAACCTTTTCAGTAGCAAAAGTATTTTCAAGTAGTATGGTTTTACAAAGAGAAAAAAACATTCGTGTATTCGGTAGTGGTGAAAACGATACAACCGTAACTGTAACACTAGCTGGAAATACCGTATCCACTACTGTATCCAACAACAAATGGACAGCCATCCTCCCACCAATGGAAGCTGGAGAAAACTACACCATGACCATCACATGTCAAGATGAAACGATTATCTTCGACGACATCGCAATCGGTGAAGTTTGGCTTGCTGGTGGACAATCCAATATGGAATTGGAAATTCAGACAGCAGCAGAAGCAAAAGAAATTCTTGAACTAGACAAAGATATTAATGTCCGCTATTATTATACAGAAAAATATCAAATCTTAGATGACCATTTCTATGAATTAGAAAGTCAAACAAAATGGCATAAATTTGATGAAGAGCATAAGAAATGTTGGTCAGCAGTTGCATATTTGTATGCAAAAAAACTATCAAAAGAACTAGGTGTAACCGTCGGTATCATTGGCTGTAACTGGGGTGGAACTTCGGCTTCTTGCTGGATGAGCAAAGAGAGTCTATCCATAGACAGTGAACTAAACGTATACTTAGAAGATTACAACAAAGCAACTGAAGGAAAAACGGAAGAAGAACAAATTCGCGAATATGATGAATACGCCATTTATCAAGCAGGCTTTGATGAAAGAAGTGCAAAAGTATTCGCTGAAAAACCAGACGCAGATTGGGATGAGGTACAAGAAATCTGCGGACCAAGTCAATGGCCGGGTCCTATGAACTGTAAAAATCCATATCGTCCAGCTGGTTTATATGAATGTATGTTGCAACGAGTCATGCCATACACCTTACGTGGATTTATTTACTATCAAGGTGAAAGTGATGATACAAAATCCGAAACATACTACAAATTACTAAGTGCATTAATTTCACACTGGAGAAAAGATTGGGAAGACGAAACCTTACCATTCCTATTTGTTCAACTTCCAATGCATAGGTATAAAGCGGATCCAGATTGGAAAAACTGGTGTATGATTCGAGAAGCTCAGATGCGTATATTCCAAACCGTGAAAAATACAGGTCTTGCAGTAATTCTTGATTGTGGTGATTACAATGAAATTCACCCAAAAAAGAAGACACCAGTAGCAGAACGTTTAGCAGCACAAGCATTGTATCATGTCTATGGCAAAATAGAAGAAAAAGAAGCATTTGGACCAATCTATCAAGACTGTGTATACAAAAATGATGGAATAGAACTACATTTTTCATATGCAGACGAAGGTTTTATAGTAAAAGAAGGACAGCAAATGTTTGAAATCGCAGGAGAAGATAAAAACTACGTACCTGCAAAAGCAAAAATAGAAGGCAGTACAATCTTTGTATACAACGATGATGTAAAAAATCCAAGATATGCAAGATATTGTTGGAGCAATTGGTGTGATGTAACGATATTTAATAAAAATGGCATACCACTTGCGCCATTTAGAACTAGTAGAAATGATGGATTTGTTGTAGATATGAATCTAAAGTAAATGGATTCTTGCTTATTCAATTTAAGTATTCAATATAATTATCAGATTTAATTTCTACTCAGTCCAGAAAGGAATTAATAGACAGAATGATAGAAAATCACAATTTACCGTTAAATTATATCAAAAAAGAGAATTTAACAGGTAGTTACCAAGGAATGCGCTACATGTTTCAAAAACAAGAGGATGGCTTAATGGTATATATATGGCCTGAACCATACTGTTTTGAAAAGACAGCCGATGAGAAAAAGGTATCCAAACAGTTTGAATTTAGTGAAGAAGGAAAGATAAGTGCAATCCAATGGATGAATGAAGAATATGAAAAGAGAAAAGATGAGTGGATGAATACACCAAATTATTGAAATATTTTAAATGTAAGTGTATAAAAAAAGTTCTTAACAGAAATGTTAAGAGCTTTTTTTTACAAAAATTTCACATTAGATATGTAAAATAGAAAATCCTATTTCACAAAATGAGCAAAAATGGAAAAATGTAACCACTTTCACCATCTTACATAAATTTTTAATACATTTCAATAAAAAATAAGCTTTAGTGCTTGCATAATTGGTCAATGTGATATATAATCAATTCATAAGTTACAAATGCACAAAAAAGTGCAAAAGAAAGATTGGTTATTGGTGAAAAATATCCAATAGAGCGAGCGTATTTACAAAAGAGGTGGATGCAAAAATAACAAATGATATTTAAACGAAACAATTTTTATTAGTAATTTTAAAAATTTTGTGTTATGTGATATCAGGAGGGAAATAATTATGAGAAGAAAATATTCATTTATTAAGAAAGTACTTACATATTCAATGGTTGCTGCATTAGCATTTGCACCTATGGCACAGTCAGGAATCGCAGCAGTTTCAACAGTTGCTACAGTAGAAGCGGCTACTGTAAGTCAAGCACAAGGTATGGTAACAAACTTAAGCAATCAACCAGATTCATATTTTTCAAATGCAATTTATGTTTCACCAAATGGAAGTTCTAGCGGAAAGGGAACTACTTCTAGTCCTTTAGATTTAAAAACTGCTATTTCAAGCGTAGCTTCTGTAGAAGGTGCAACAATTATTTTACAATCCGGTACATATAAATTTTCAGAACAGATAACAATTGATAAGAGCAACAGTGGTACAGCGAATGCTTATAAAGTATTAAAGGCTGCATATGGTGCGAAAGTAACTCTTGATTTCTCAGGACAAAGCTACAGCACAGATACTGCTACAAACCAAAGAGGTATCCAATTAAATGCGAACTATTGGTATGTAAGTGGCATCACAATTTACGGTGCAGCAGATAACGGTATGATGTTATCAGGAAGTCATAATATTATTGAACGTTGTGTATTTAATGCAAACCGTGATACAGGTTTACAAATCTCTCGTGCTAGTTCATCTGTAACAAATTATGCAGATTGGCCAAGCTATAATACAATCATCAACTGTACATCCAAAAACAACTGTGACCCTGCTACATACGAAAATGCAGATGGTTTTGCATCCAAATTAACATGTGGCGATGGAAACGTATTTGACGGATGTATCGCTCACAACAACAGCGATGATGGTTGGGATTTATATGCGAAAACTGCTACAGGACCTATTGGTATTGTAACAATCCGTAACTGTATTGCTATGAGAAATGGTATGACAGAAGACGGAACAACAAAGTCAAGCTGTGATGGTAATGGATTCAAATTAGGTGGTTCTGGTGTAGGAACACCACATATTGTACAAAACTGTATGGCAATCGAAAACTTACATCACGGATTCACAGACAACAACAATCCAAGTGCAATTCAAGTAACAAACTGCGTTGCATTTGATAACAATAAAGGTGGAAGTAAGAATAACTTTAGTTTATATCGTTGTCAAGATGCCTATGTTGCAAACTGTATTTCTTATACAACAGGCAGCACATCCGATAAATATGTAAATCTTAGCGGAGAATATGTAGTGCTTAATAACAGTAGTAAGTGGTATCAAGTAACAAGTAAACAAGCGATTGATACAGGTTCATCTTCTTCTAGAGGAACAGCTATTGCAAAAGGACCACAAGCTTCTGACTTTGTAAGCACAAGCGTTCCAAGTGTAGGAACTGATTTTGATAGTAAATGGAGAAATTCAGACGGAACAATTAATACAAATGGTGTTGCTATTGTTTCCAGCTCAAGTGCATGGGGCTCCTTCTCAACAGATGGTGGAACATGTGGAGCAAGATTCTCATCTAGCAATAAAACAACATCTGTAAGTGTACCAGTGAAAAATGCATCTGTTACACCAAGTGTAGCACCAAGCGTAGAACCAAGTACAACTCCAAGTACTACACCTAGCACAAGTCCTAGTCCAAGCCCAAGCGCTTCACAGACACCTTCTGTAAGTGAAGCAGTTCATAACTTTACAACAAACGGAACAAGTAGCTCATACTTCACAATTTCCGGTAACTTATCCACATCCAAAGGAACTGTTACTTACGATGGACTAACATTAACTCAATGCTTGAAGATGGAAAGTAGCACAAACATTTCCTTTACAACATCCAGTGCAGCAACATTAACATTAGTTGCAAATAGTGATTGTGCGAAAAAGATTAAAATTGATGGCACAGATTATACATTCTCAAGTGGAAAATTAACAGTAAGTTTAGCAGCAGGTTCTCATACAATTACGAAATCAGATTCCAACGTTAACTTATATTATATGTCTATAGCTTAATTTTAATAGTATAAAATCCTACGAAGAAAGAGCGCCATCGTGTGCTCTTTCTTTGATTCATAGGAAATTCCGCTTCGCTACATCCATAAATAAAATGAAAATCAAATATTTTTGATGAATTTTCCAGTGTATTATTCTTAATTCCTCACATACTAGGATTGTAACAAACAACATCACTAACTTATTCCAAGAGATAATTTCATCTCATAGTGGAATAACGAAATGGAGGAGTTTATTATGTCAAACAGCAGAAACAGAGTCGAAGTACCAGAAGCAAAAGCAGCACTTGAAAGTTTCAAATACGAAGTAGCAAATGAAATTGGAGTGCCATTAAAACGCGGTTATAACGGAGATTTAACATCATATCAAAACGGTAGCGTGGGCGGATATATGGTGAAAAAAATGATTTCCGAATACGAAAAAAGAATGGCAGGAACATCCGGCCAGGAATAGCTGAAGCAAAGTAGGAGCATTTACAAAGTAGAAAATTATATGAAAATATAATGACTACGGAGTGAATGCTCCGTTTTTTGATGCATAGATCAATAGTTTAGGGTGGCGTTGATTAGAGGAATCTGCTAAGATAGAAATAAGAGCGGTTGTAATGTGTTCAAATTGAAACTTCAATCGTAAAGGGCAAAAACAATCAGAAAGAAGGATTCCTATGAAATTAAAAGAGATTAAGAAAATCATGGATGGACATTTCATTTCGCGCTACGATTTAATCTATGAAACAGTAGATGAAAAAGAAAAAGTGTATGAAATGATTAGTCGAAATAAAAATATTCATACATTAGAGGTGTTACAAAATCATACACCTGACGCTGTAGTCCTTATCTTACACAATGAAGCAGGTGACAAGATTTTGTTAAATAAGGAGTTTCGTATGGCAGTTGGAAACTGGGTTTATAATTTCCCAGCAGGATTAATTGACCCAGGGGAAGAACCAACAGAAAGTGCAAGACGAGAATTAAAGGAAGAAACGGGATTAGATTTAATTGAAATCAAAGATATTCTCTACAATAGTTACAGTGCGGTAGGTTTTAGTAACGAGGTAAATGTATGTGTGGTGGGAACTGCAAATGGTACATTTCAACAAAGTTCTTCCACATTCGAAGAGATCGAAGCGGGCTGGTTTACGAAGGAAGAAATTAAAGAACTTTTGAAAGATAAAGAATTTGCAGCAAGAACGCAAGCATATTGTTATGCTTGGGCGAATAGTTAGTGTTATTATGAACAAAAGTGTAAACGGGTACTTATTAAATTTAATATGAAATACAACAAGAAAAGCTTGGTACATGAAATAAAAGACATGTACCAAGCTTTTTGTTACGATTCTCTTTGTTCTAAAATGTGTGCGATATATAGACAACGTTCCTTATGAGCCAATTTCTTATGTCGCAAACTTTCATATAAAAAAGTAAGATAAATGAAATAAAAAATCAGTGTAATCAAAACTTTTTTAAGAAGTGGTTTTACTACAAGTATGGTCATCTGGGTTACGCCGATAAAGCAGTAGCTTAGGAATCCAGATTGGCTTTGTGGATAGACCATAATTAAACTGAATATCATAAATGCAAAATCCAAAATGCCATAAAACAAAGTAGTTACGGTTGCATCAACAAGAAGGATTTTAAATAGTATTTGTAACGCTTTGAAGAAAATGGCTTTATTATGATATTTGGAATATAGGCTTGATACATTTTGAAAACGTGCATTAGTTGTAGCATATGTATGCATAAGTTCTTCAGGTGATGGGCTGTTATATAGGCAAGTCTTAATGGTTTCGCTTCCTTTGGATTGCAGTTGTTTTAAAACATTTTTTTCTAGTGAATCAATATACTTGTATTTTTTTTCAATAAAGTTCGTAACATATTGTTTGACAGATTTCCAAAAGAATAATTTGGATAAACCAGTGTGTTTTCTTTCTTTGCGCTTTATGATACGAAAAATAGACTGCATTTTGTTACTTATAGTATACCATATAGTATGCCATAGATTTGGAATCATATGAATGACATGTCCTAATAAAAATGATACGACCAAAGCAAGTATTAAGTTGAACCAAGAATAGTAAGTTGTAATCAATGAGTTAATTTCAAACAATGCTGCAACTGGTCCATATTCAAAGATGTAATATGCAAAGCTATGTTTATGAAATAAAATTGGCACTAACATCAAAAGTGCAAGAGCGCCAGGAACGATATATCCTAGAATATCGTAGAAAATGTCTTGAATTTGTTCTATGAGTTTCATTTGTATCCACCTCTTAAATTATGTACTAATAAAATAGTAACATACAGCATAAAAAAGGTAAATATGAAAAACATCCATACTTATCCAGTGACTAGTTCGAATATATATCGCAAATCTCCACATACTATCACTGTAACAAACAAATCAATTAATTTCCAACAAAGTGTTACTATCTCACACAGAGTAAGAAATGGAGGAGTTCGTTATGTCAAGAAGAAACAGAGTAGAAATACCAGAAGCAAGAGCAGCATTAGAAAACTTCAAATTTGAGGTAGCAAATGAAATTGGAGTGCCATTAAAGCACGGATACAACGGGGATTTAACATCCTATCAAAACGGTAGTGTCGGCGGATATATGGTGAAAAAAATGATTGCCGAGCAAGAGAAAAGAATGGCAGGAAAATAACAAAAGAATAAATTAGTATCGGATATCAAGGAATTGATAACCATACAAAGGGCAAAAATAGCCGTTTTGTGAAAACAAGACGGCTATTTCTTCAGTTGGGAAAAGGAGTAAAAAGAAATAGAAAACGAGTGATGGACTAAATAGAAGATTATGGATAAAATAGTATAGATGAATTTATAGAAGATATACTTTACGAGAAAGCAATCATAAACTAAATTAGAATAATAGAAGGGGGATATTAAGTCAGGATTTAAAATTTTTCCAATATGTTGATGAAAAGTTTGTTGATATATGGATTCCACAAAAACTTGCAGATAATCAAGTTTTTATTTCGGAAGCTTTTATAAGATTATATCTTATTAGATAGAGGTGTTACAACTTTAGTTTATCACAATAGTGTTATATTTTTGCTTGACTAGAACATGGAATAAATGTATTGAAATATAGATAAAATAGGAATATAATTTAAGATAGGTTAAGTAAAATTATTCATAGCGAAGGTGGAAAGAAATGTGAATGAGAATTTTATTGAGAAATTTGATAAGAATGAAAAGAAAAAGGGAAGCATTTTATTTATATTGTACATATTAATAATTATATTTGGCGGTAATATTTTGGGACTATTAGGAAATCAATTTTTAATAAGTAATACTACGTTTGTGTGTTATTGTATACTTTCAATCACTATATTAATTTTATTCGGTAATATTTTAAAAGATTCGATGATAAAACTCAGAATTAGAATTGCAAGAAAATTAATTGTGTTGTTTGCGATTGGATTTATTACTATTGTGTTTATGCTTATATCATCAATAGTAATTAGTAATTTAAATATTATTAATCAAAATCAAGTTGAGGTTGACTATGCCTTAACAAATCAAAGAACTTTAATGCTAATTACTACATGTTTATTAGCACCTATTACAGAAGAAATTGTATATCGATATATTTTATTTCGAACCATAAGAAAGTATAGTATTGTTTTATCTCATTTAATAACATCGCTCTTGTTTGGTTTTTTACATGTTTGGTTTTATGTGATAATCGAGAAAAATTTAGTATCAATACTGACAATGCTACCAACTTTTTTTATAGGGTTAGGTTGTTCAATATTATATGACAAAACAAAAAATATTATATTTCCAATTTTGTTACACATTGCAATCAATATGATGTCTTCCTTATAAAATAAAGGGTATATAGCATTGAAAGATGCTTTATATAATATATTAGGAAGTAATATATAGAAAGGAGATTTTATAAATGGATTTAAATAACGGATTTTATGAAATGTCAAAAGATGAATTAATAAAAGTTGAAGGTGGTAGTATATGGTCAAAAATTGTAGATGGAGTTGGAGGATTTTTAAGTGGAAGACTTGTATGGACAAATGCTTCATATATGATAAAAAATATCTATAAACCGATTGAATTTTAATGTTTTATATATAAGGGAACTAATTTCTAAGGAAGAAGTTCCCTTATATTTTGTTCCAGAATTTTTATTTTATGGACAAAAGGGATATAATAAAATTTACACGAAAAAATATATGTAAGAAGGAATTTGTAATGAAAAAAATTATTAAATACATCTTAATTGTTCCATTTTATATTTTTTTGTTATTGGAAGGTGCTATTGGTGGAACTGTAAAATTAAAAGATATTTGGGACGATTTAATTAAATGGGCAAGTAAATAGTTGTTTTAGTCAATGTATACTAAGGTGAGAGTTATAACAAGAGTGGAAAAGTAAGGGAACAATTAGGATTTACGGCAAAGGGGGTAAAAGGAGATGAAAAAGCATTTTTCTCTGAATTCCCACTTCCATGTATTGCACATGTAGTTGTAAATGGTGTACTTATGCATTATGTTGTCGTACAAAAAATTACAAAAGAGCAAATTATTATTGCAGACCCTGCGAAGGGAATTGTGAAACTATCGCCAGAGGCTTTCTTTGGGAAAATACACGAAGAAGATGTTCTAGTCAAGCAAAATTGTAACACTAGTGTATAAAATTTATGCACTTCTTGC
>CAYPEJ010000024.1:18205-72905 GCA_964409685.1 uncultured Anaeromicropila sp. | reverse complement strand
TAAAAAGACAACTAATCCCACCAGAATGGTGGGATTAGTTGTCTACAGCCTGAGATATTTTGATAATCAAAATATCTTGACATTCATCTGTGAATATTGTAAATTTACTTTGGTAATCAAAGTATTTAATACAATATAAATATTTAATACAATATAAAATCGAAAGGTAACAACCAATGATTAGAATTATTACAGATGGAACATGTGACATAACAAGAGAAAAAGCAACTGAACTTAATTTAGATAGAATGATTCCAATGGTTGTAAGAGAAGGCGAGAAGGAATATTATAATGAAGAGCATAAGACAGGCGAAGGTGCTATCTCTAACGAAGAATTCTATACAGTATTAGAAAACGCAACAGACCTACCAACAACATCTTTAGTAAACGTAGCAGAATTCGAAGATATTTTTAATGAGTATCCAGAGGATGATTTAATCGTATTTACTATTTCAAGTGAGTTAAGTGGAACTTATCAATCAGCATGTATTGCGAAAGATATGGTAGAAAGAACAAATATCCATATTATTGATACAAAGTCTGTTTCTCTTGGTTCAGCTTTAATCATTGAAGAAGCTTGCAATTTAAGAAATGAAGGATTAACAGTAGAGCAAATTGTCTATGAAGTAGAAAAACTAATTCCAAAAGTGAGGTTATATTGTATCGTGGATACATTAAAATATCTTGTAAAAGGTGGAAGATTAGGGAAAGCAGCAGGTACAGTTGGGGAAGTACTAAATCTAAAACCGATTCTTGCAATTAAGGATGGCAAGTTAGATAGCTTTGAAAAAGCAAGAGGGATGAAGTCTGGAATTAGAAAATTAGCAGAATATGTACAAGCAAATCATAAAATTGATGAACAATATCCAGTTTACTATGCACATGCAAACAATAAAAAAGATATCACATCATTGCAAGAAAATATCGGTGAAACAAAAGATGATCGCGTGATGGTAATTGGTAGTGCAGTTGGAACACATACAGGTCCGAAAGCGATTGCGATTGTATTTGTAGAACAATAGAAAATAAATGATAGATACGATAGTAAAAGAACAGCAATGGGCTGTTCTTTTATTATCGTATCTAACGAATCAGTTTTATTAGAGTTGTACATAATGATATTACCATTAACAATAATATTAATATACTTATGAAAACGTAAAGGGTGAGATATAAATGAAGAAAAAATTAACGATTGGACAAAAAATTATCGAAATATTCCCAGGACTTCTTGTCTGTATTGGAATTGCAATTTTGAGTAAAATTATTGGAAAATACATTCCAAGTCTAGGCGCGGCAACGATATCTATCTTTTTAGGAATCTTTATAGGTAACACAATCGGAAAGAGCAAACGACTACATCGTGGAACTAAATTTTCAGAAAGTACCTTACTATCCATCTCCGTCGCATTACTTGGTGGAACCCTTTCTATCGGAACCATATTCCAAATCGGTTGGCAAGGTATTCTATACATTCTAGCTCAGATGACCGCAACGATTATCTTTGTCATCTTTCTAGGAAGGAAAATGAACTTTAGCACAGATTTTACATTGCTTATGGCAAGTGGAAATAGTGTTTGTGGTTCTTCTGCCATTGCATCTTGTGCACCAGTTATTCATGCACATAGCCGTGATAAGGGGATTGCAATAACTATGGTAAATGTAACTGGAACAGTACTTATGATTGTACTTCCTGTAATATCATCTATTTTTTATCATAATGAATTAATTCAAACATCTGCTTTACTTGGTGGAACACTTCAATCCGTAGGACAAGTTGTAGCGGCAGGAAGTATCGTAAGTGAAGAAGTCAAGGATATGGCAACTATCTTTAAAATTGTTCGAATTATCTTTCTTGTTGTTGTGATTCTTGTGTTAGGAACAGTCAAAGAGCGTAGTTTGGTGGAAGGTATCGAAGATGTAGCGGAAGAAGTGCATAGTCATACACATCAATCTAGAGTAAAAACACCGTGGTATATTAAAGGATTCTTTTTCACATGTGTCTTATATTCATTGGGAATTATTCCACAGAGTTTATCTGTGTTAATTAAAGACGTAGATAATTTTATAGAAATTATAGCACTTGCAGGAATTGGTATGCGTGTGTCCATCGCAGATTTATTAAAGCAAGGAGCCAAAGTTTCACTATTTTGTTTATGTATTGGAGTGGCGCAGATTATATGTGCGACGCTTTTAATTGGAGTGTTGTTTTGATGTTATGTAGATATTTTGCGTAGACGGTATAAAAAGAGTGAAATCTTATATATAATTTGTAAATCAGCACAAAATATGCTATGATAAACAGCGACAAAAATTCCCGTATAAGGGACAAACAACAGTAATGGAGGAATAGAATCAATGGAACACTTACCAAATTGCCCAAAATGTAATTCAGAATATACTTACGAAGATGGAAGTCTTTTCGTATGTCCAGAATGTGCTCACGAATGGTCACAAGAAGTAAGCGTGGAAGAAGAAAACGTAATTAAAGATGTAAACGGAAATGTATTAAATGATGGGGATACTGTAACAGTTGTTAAGGATCTTAAAGTAAAAGGCGCATCTTCCTCTATTAAAATTGGTACGAAAGTGAAAAACATTCGTTTAATTCCAGATGCAGCAGATGGGCACGATATTGATTGTAAAATCGATGGATTCGGTGCTATGAAGTTAAAATCTTCTGTAGTGAAAAAAGCATAATTGCCATAAAAATGATAAGCCATACTCTCTAGGGTATGGCTTTTTTAGTAATATTTACATAAATGGAGTATTGTTACTATTTATTTAAAAATAAATTGCATTTTCACATTTAATGTGTTAATAATAATATGGGATTAAAACGCAGCATAAAAATGTTGTATAGAGATAAGGAGATTAAGTATAATGAGAGAATTTCTAAATTCTAAAAAGTACCGTACTGTCATTCTTACGATTGCATTAGCAGTTGCGATGACATTTGGTCTAGTAGGATGCAGTGGAAGCAAGTCAACAGTTTCCAATAACGCATCAAAAGATGCAACAGTAACTATCCTACAGTTTTCAGATTTTCACGGTGCAGTAGATAACGCAACAAGTAGTAAGAATCCAGGTATGGATAAGTTTGCAGCAGTTGTGAAAGAGTATACACAACAAGCGACAGACGAGCATGGATACATAGTAGTATCCGGTGGTGATAACTATCAAGGTACAGCAATGTCTAACTTAACATATGGTAAAGTTATCAGTGAAATGATGAAAGAACTTAATGTAAAATATTCCGCAGTTGGTAATCATGAATATGATTGGGGCGAAGAATATTTTGATACATGGGAAGCAGATGCAGATATGCAATTCCTTGCAGCGAACATCATTGACAAAGAAACTGGTGAACTTGTAAAATACGCAGAACCATATGCTGTTACAGAATCCAATGGTAAGAAAATTGGATTTATCGGTATTGCAACTCCAGAGACAGCAGTAACAACTCTTCCTGAAAATGTAAAGCATTTAGAGTTTCGTAATCCAGCGGAAGTGGTAAATGAATATAGCAAAGTATTACGTGATGAAGAAAAATGTGATGCAGTTATCGTGTTAGCTCACTTAGCTGCAGAACAAGCAGAAGATGGAACAATCACAGGTGATTGTGCAGATTTAGCAAATGCAATTAGTGATGTAGATGCTATCTTAAGTGGACATTCTCACAACTTAGTATCAGGTACTGTAAATGAGATTCCAGTACTTCAAGCGATGAATAACGGTCGTGGTCTTGCAATGCTTACATTAGAATTTAAAAATGACGAAGTTGCAGTTTCTTATGATGTAAGAGATTTAGTTCCAGAAGTCGAGTCTTTACCTTCAGATGAAGCAGTAAAAGCAATTTATGATAAATACAATGCAGAATTACAACCAATCTTAGAAGAAGTAATTGCAGAACAACCTATGGATTTAAATCATGATAGTGCGACAATTGACAGTGATTTAGGGCAATACGCTGATAAATTACTAGTAGAATTAGCTGGTACACAGATTGCATTTACAAATGGCGGTGGTATCCGTGCATCTTTAGAAAAAGGTGATTTAACAGTTGGCGATATGTACACAGTGTTCCCATTTGATAATACATTAGTGACAATGGATATGACTGGTGCACAAATCAAAGATGTCTTAGAATATGGATTAGATCCGAATAATGAAGTTGGTATGATTCAATGGTATGGTTTAATTGTAACGATGGATACAACGAAAGCAGTTGGGGAACGTGTTGTAAAACTTACTTTATTAGATGGCACTGAAGTAGATATGGAAGCAATGTACTCAGTTGCAACAAATAACTTCTTGGCAACAGATGGTGATGGATTTGTATTCTCCACAGCTGCAAATATTAAAGATACTGGCTTAGCATTTAGAGATGGTATGATTGATTACCTTAGAGGTAAAGGAACTATTGACTTTGAAAAAGTAACGCAGTATATCGAACAATAATAGAATAATTGAATAGCAAATTTTAATAGGCAGATACTAACGTTAAAAATGCATATAGGAGGTTGCTATGAAACACATTTTTCATATTTACAAGGAAAATATGAAAACGATATTTACCAACTATGCTGCGCTGATTGTTATTTTAGCGTTATGTATTCTGCCTTCTCTTTATGCTTGGTTTAATATTAAAGCATCTTGGGACCCTTATGGACAGCAGGCGACAAGCGGAATCAAAATCGGTGTTGTGAATCTAGATAAAGGCGCAACAGTAAAAGACACAGAAGTAAATATCGGAGATACCGTAATCGACAATTTGAAAGAAAATCAACAACTCGGATGGCAATTTGTCGACCAGAAGACAGCCAAAAATAACATTGAAAATGGTAAATACTATGCCATGATTACCATTCCAGAAGACTTTTCCACGAGCTTGACTTCCATTCTGTCTTCGGATGTAAAAAAGGGAACTATCATTTATACTGTAAATGAAAAAATTAATGCTGTCGCTCCCAAGCTTACGGACAAAGGTGTAACAACCCTTCAAAACATGATTAGCCAATCCATAGTTCAGACCGTCAGCAAAGTTATATTTGAATTAGCCAATCAAGTTGGCATTGACTTAGAAGCAGAAATTCCAAATATTATAAAGGCACAAAATCTGCTTACTGAGATTCAAGGTGAATTCCCAAGTGCAGAAGAATTAGTGGAAAACACAAAAAAAGGAATTGGTCAGCTTAAAGACTTACTTAATGCAGTAAATGAAAATTTACCTGAAGTAAAGGAAATCATTGAAAATAGTAGTGAACTTGGGGCAAATATAAAAGTATTTTTAAGTGATTCGGAATCATTTGGTGAGCAGATTGCGCCAGTAATGAAAAGGGATCTAGTTGCAATTCAAGGTGTAATCGACGAAGTAACAACAGCAGCAGAAGGCTTGAAAAGTGCAATAGAAGGTGGAGTGGAGAATGCTCCAGAGATTCTTGCACAGTTAAAAAGTAAGGCAGTTGGATTAGAATCAATGGTGAAAAGTTTGATTCCGTTGCTGGAAACTTTTAATGGTCTTTCGGCGGAAGGAAAATTTACAAATACCATTAATCAATTAAAAGAAGTATCCGAACAGCTCAGTTCCATGATTACCATGTTAGAACAAATAGAAGAGAAGTTGAATCAAGGGGAAACAGTTGATTTATCTTCACTTGACAATTTTATCAGTTCAGGGAAATCTATCTCCAGTATTATTGGAAAGATTGTGTCCACATTCGAAAAAACAATCGAGCCTGAATTAACTGTAATTTTCCAAGAAGCCAATCAAGTAATTGACCAAATAACTGGTGTTTTAAAAGATGCGGAAGAAAAACTTCCAGATGTAGCACAGCTTGTAGAAGTAGCATCAACAAGTGCAGATAAAGGGGAAGAAGGAATGGAATTCATTCAAGAGATTCTACCACAGGCAAAAGCACTTATGGATGACTTAGTGGATAAGTTAAAATTGCTCAATGAGGATGATGGTCTTGAAAAATTAGCAAGCTTGTTGAAAGTTGATGTGGAAAGTCAAAGTGAATTTTTAGCCAACCCTGTTGAAATTCAAGAAGAAAAACTATTTCCAATGGAGAACTATGGAACGGCAATGTCGCCATTCTATACAGTACTTGCGTTATGGGTAGGGATATTGCTTTTAATGTCCATTTTGTCAGTGGAAGCGTCAGGAGAATACAAAGCATATGAAGTGTACTTTGGTAAGTTCTTATTATTTGGAACGATTACGATTGTACAGGCTTTGATTGTGAGCTTGGGTGATTTATATATTTTGAAGATTTATTGTAAAAATCCATTGTTATTTATCTTAGGAAATGTACTCGTTTCCATTACGTTTACCGCAATTGTGTATTCTCTTGTTTCGGTACTTGGCAATATTGGAAAAGTTATTGCAATTATATTACTTGTGTTACAAGTGGCGGGTTCAGGAGGAACCTTCCCGATACAGTTAACGCCAGTGTTCTTCCAAAAGATTAATCCATTTTTACCATTTACCTATGGAATATCGTTTGCAAGGGAAGCAATTGGTGGAGTAGTGAAAGAAGTATTGTGGAGAGATATTTTAATTATGCTAGTGTATACAGCTGTGTTTATTGTGTTATCTTTACTGTGTAAAAAGACTGTAAATCGTTGGTTGCATGGATTCTTTAAGGGCTTTACGGATAGCAAGTTAGGAGAATCCTAATAATATGAAATTAAATAAATCCCTCCTTATTTCGAAAGAAGTAAGGGGAGATTTTGTATATTAACTATTTATTACAACAAAAGCGAGATTAAAATAAAGGGAGAGAAAATAGAATGAAGCAAACAAAGTATTTAGTTACAGGTGCAGCAGGATTTTTAGGAGGAACGATTTGTCGCCAATTAGTAGAGAGAGGAGAACAGGTTCGTGCGTTTGTTCTACCAAATGATAAGGCAATGAAGTTTATTCCAAAGGAAGTTGAAATCGTTGAGGGAGATCTTTGTGATATGGAATCTCTTCGCAGATTTTTTCAGGTAGAAGAAGGTGTGGAGACAATTGTTATGCATATTGCAAGTATTGTAACAGTGAATGCAGATTACAATCAAAAAGTTATGGATGTAAACGTGGGTGGAACCCAAAACATTATTCAATTATGTTTAGAACATAAGGAATGCAAGAAACTTGTATATTGCAGTAGTACAGGTGCAATCCCTGAATTACCAAAGGGGCAAAAGATTAAAGAAGTAACACATTTCGATAAAGATAAAGTGGTGGGATGCTATAGTCAATCTAAGGCATTGGCAACACAAGCGGTTCTGGATGCAGTTCGTGAAAAAGGGCTAAATGCATGTGTGGTACATCCAAGTGGAATCCTTGGACCAGAGGATTTTGCAGTTGGAGAAACAACAGGTGTTATGATTCAGATTATTAATGGGGAGATGCCAGCAGGAATAAATGGATCCTTTAATCTTTGTGATGTGAGAGATTTGGCACAAGGAACGATTTTAGCAGCGGATAAAGGAAAACAAGGAAGTTGCTATATTCTTGGAAATGAAGAAGTGTCTTTTAAAGAGTTCGCAAAGTTATTGATGGAGGAAAGTGGATGTAAGCCAATTCGATTTTTCTTACCAATTAAAGTGGCAGATTTTATCGCTGGAATGCTGGAAAAACAAGCGAAAAAGAAAGGAACTCGTCCACTTATGACAAGATTTTCAGTATATAATCTTGCAAGAAATAATGTATTCGATTATTCCAAAGCCAGAGAGGAATTAGGGTATACAACTCGTTCCTATAAAGAGACGATTCGAGATGAAGTAAAATGGCTTAAGAAGGAAGGAAAAATTTCTTAGAAGTTTTTAATGATATGTTTGACTTATAAAATATTGTACAGGAAGGGTAAGATGGGATTATGAGAAAGGTATGCGTTATTACTGGTGGTGGAAGTGGCATGGGGCTTGAAACAGCTCGTATTATGGGAAAAACACATTATGTTGTAATATGTGGACGTACTGTTTCAAAGCTAAATGATGCGATTGAGGAATTAAAAGGAGAAGGCATTGAATGTGAAGCATTTGCGTGTGATGTATCGGATTTAGAATCGGTAAAAAGATTGGTAGCACATTCTGCAAACTGTGGTACTGTACAGGCTGTTATTCATGCAGCTGGATTAAGTCCACATATGGGAGATGCAGAAAAGATTATGAAGGTAAATGCACTTGGGACAATCTATGTGGATACAGAATTTGCTAAAGTAATGGGGAAAAATTCTTGTATTCTAAATGTATCTTCTATGTCTGCATATTTGACACCATCGATTGTTATGCCAAGGAAGTTATATTCACATAGCCTTACGGATTATGAGCTATTTTATAGGAAGATTACAAAACGTATGAAGCTATTTCCAGAAAAAGTACGTGCAGGAGTAGCCTATGGAGTATCAAAAGATTTCGATATTTGGTATACAAAGAAGTTTGCAATGTTAAATGGTGATAAAGGAATCCGTGTTGTTAGCGTTTCACCTGGAAATTTTGAAACACCAATGGGAGAGCTAGAAAAAGAAGAAGCAGATAAATTTACAAAACATGCTGCCATAAAGCGATTTGGGAAACCAGAGGAAATTGCTTTTCTTTTTGCCAGTATCGTAGATGAGAGAAATGGGTATCTTACGGGAATTGATATTCTATGTGACGGTGGATTAGTTGGATCTGGGGTTACTGCTATGACAAGATAGATAAGAATGAAATGGGACGTGTTGTTAAATGATATTTATTTGACACACGTCCTTTCATATTTTTTTTGTAAGATTTCTTACACTACTGCGTCTAATAAACGAATAGGAGGTGAATAAGTGACAAAATCAGAATTTGAAACCCTATACCAAGAACATTTCACACTGGTATACCGATTTTTACTAAAGCTTTGCCAAGACCAGCACGAAGCCGAAGAACTCACAAGTGAGACATTTTTCAAAGCCTTAAAATCCATCGACAAATTCGACGGAAAGTGTCACATAAGCACTTGGTTATGTCAAATCGCAAAAAATACCTATTACAGCTCATTACGCCACAAAAAAAATCACATCAATTGGGATGAGCAAATGCAAGAGGACAGTTCCATAGACATTGAAAAACAATTAATTGACACCATGATTTCAAAAGAGATATACGAACTATTACAAAGCATGGAAGAACCTTATAAAAAAGTATTTACTCTTAGAGTGATTTACGAATGCAGTTTCAAACAAATCGGTTCTATATTTGGAAAGACCGAAAATTGGGCATGCGTTACTTATCACCGTGCAAAGGCGAAAATACATAAAAGATTGGAGGACGATAAATGAAGATAGCGTGTGAAATCATTCAAGATTTATTACCACTTTATGCTGAAAAAATATGTAGTAAGCAATCAGAAGAATTAGTAGAGGAACATATCGCAGAGTGTGGTGAATGTAAAGCGTTTTTAGAAATGTTGACTACTGAAGTTAATGAACCAGATATGCCAACAATTTCCCATACAGACTCGCATATATTAGAAGCACTGCCACTAAAGAACATGCGAAAAAGCATTTTTACTAGAAAAATGAAGGCAGTTGCACTAGGAGTGTTGATTCTATTTTTTGTAATGTTTGCAACATTTTCACATCTTACAACACCACAATATATCTCATTCCAAAAGAGCGAAGTAAGCGTTTTTGAAAGTGAGAACGGTAAGCTATATGTGAATTTCGCCAGAAATGTAACAGCATACAAGACGAATTCCTACACAACTGAGAACGGAAAATATGTAGTGGAAATAGAAGCGTGGACATCTGTATGGGACAATATTTTAGGAAAATCAACGCCATCCGTTTGCTTAGATATTGCAAAAACACCAGTTGATGCTATCTATTATTGCGACTACACAGTAGACGACAATATGCAACTCATCTACGGAGAAAACCCTTACGGAAGTGGTGGTGTTGTAGTGCTTCCACGATTAGTTCTTGGGTACTATATCATCCTAGGATTTATCCTTGCTATCATACTTGCGGTATGCAGTATTATTATGCGAAAAAACAAAAAAGCACGTATCATCTGCAAATGTATATTACTAGCAGCAATATCTTATCTATTGAGTGGACTGATACTAGGAACAGATTGTATTTCATTTTCAGCCACAAGGGACTTCTGCATGAATATAATCGCAGCAGTAGCGTTGTATGGAATTATCGTATTAGGACTAGAAATGTACCATCAACATAAAAAAGATAAATCAGAATTTTGATATTTTACTTATATTTGTCCTATATTTTCTAATGTTGCAACAATGAATTGGGAATGTGCGGAAAAGCAATGTTTTTATTAAAAAACTTGTAGACAAAAGTCGAATCCTGTATTAAGATATGTTTCATCAAAAAAAGGAACGCAGTGCATCGTATAAAGTTGAAGATATGGTTCAACAGTTTCTACCAAATCACCATGAATGATTTGACTACGATCTTACGTCTACAATAAGATTATTTAGAATTATACGGTCATGCTGTTAGCATGGAGGATTCAAATGAAAGCATCAGGAAAGAACGTATCTAGTAGTGTTTCGAACATCTATAACCTAGAAGGGAGAGTGCCAGTCGGAAAGGCTATTCCTTTTGGGTTACAGCATGTATTGGCAATGTTTGTTGCTAATATTACCCCTATTATCATTGTTGCACAGGCAGGTGGATTGTCAGGTGCAGACACCGCAAGATTAATACAGTGTGCGATGTTAATTGCAGGAATCGGAACAATTATTCAGCTCTATCCAATCTATAAAGTTGGTTCAGGTTTACCAATTGTCATGGGTATTAGTTTTACCTTTGTCTCTATTTTATGTTTTATTGTAAGTAAATACGGTTATCGTGCAGCAGTTGGGGCAATCATTGTCGGTGGTATCGTCGAAGGTATCTTAGGTTTATTCGCTAAGTATTGGAGAAAGATGATTACTCCAGTAGTAGCAGGAACCGTAGTAACAGCCATTGGTTTTTCCTTGTTAAATGTAGGAGCGAACTCCTTTGGTGGTGGAAATGGTGCCCCAGATTTCGGTTCTGTAAGTAACTTAGTATTAGGTGGAATTACATTAGCGACATGCTTACTATTTACTATTTTTGCGAAGAAGCATTATAAGCAACTTGCAGTACTTGTAGGGCTTATTGTAGGATACATCGTTGCAGTATGCATGGGAAAAGTAGATTTTACAGGCATTTTCGATGGTGGAATTATTGCACTTCCAAAGTTTATGCCAGTGAAACCAGAATTTAATTTCAACGCTATTTTATCTGTAGTATTGATTTTCTTAGTTTCTGCAACGGAAACAATTGGGGATACATCAGCACTTGCGGTATCTGGATTAAAACGTGATGTAAAAGAAAAAGAGGTTGCAGGTTCTATTTCTTGTGATGGTTTTATTAGTTCTATTTCAGGGTTATTCGGATGTTTACCGATTACTTCTTTTAGTCAAAATGTAGGATTAGTAGCGATGACAGGTGTTGTCAACCGTTTTACTATCTTAATGGGGGCTATTATTATGGTACTAGCTGGTTTATTCCCAGTGTTAGGTAACTTATTGTCAACACTTCCTGAGCCAGTACTTGGTGGATGTACCTTGATTATGTTCGGTTCCATTGTAGTAAGTGGTTTACAGATGATTGGAGAGTGTGGATACAATCAAAGAAATATGTTGATTGTTGCATTATCTTTAAGTGTAGGGATTGGATTTACACAAGTTCCTGAGATTTTCAGAGTGTTTCCAGAAATTATAAGAAATGTATTAGCAGAAAACTGTGTTGCTGTAGTATTTATTATGGCAATTGCACTTGATCTGATGTTACCGAAGAGTATGGCAGAGGAAAATAGAGTGGAAGTTGCAGAATAAGAAGTTGTAGCTAAGTGATAAAAGGAAAGCTGAAATATGATTAGGTGTCATTTCTGGCTTTCCTTTTTGCTATACATGTTGATTTTAAGAGTAAAATTTAAATTACAAGATGTAAAGTATATTAAAATTTGATATAAATATTTATTCAAAAATATCCGATATATATACTAGTAAACTAGAAAATTTTTTATAAAGGAGAACATGAATGCAAAGGATAAAACGAATAAAACGAATAAAACTCATAGCAATATGTCTCGTTTTTGCTATGAGCTTAACTGCATGTGCCAATAAAAGCACACAAGAACCAGAAGTGACACAACAAGAAGCAAATGACGAAGTAATCTCCCTTCGCTTATGGGGCGCAGAGCGAGAACAAGATTTTCTACAACAATTAGTGGAAAGTTTTAAAGAAAAATATAGTGAGGAAGCTACATTTGATATTACCATTGAGCCAGTGGAAGAAGGCGAATGTAAAGATCGTATTTTGGAAAATGTAAATGGTGCACCAGATGTGTTTGCATTTGCAGATGATCAGTTTATGGAATTAGCTGCAGCAGGAGTATTAGAACCAATTACTTATCAAGAGGAAGTTGCTTCCAAAAATATTGAAGGTGCTGTTGAGGCGTCTAAAGTTGGTGACCAAATTTATGCATATCCGATTACAGCAGATAATGGATATTTTATGTATTATAATAAAAAATATTTTACAGATGAAGACGTGAAAACTTTAGATCGTATGTTAGAAGTTGCAGAAAAAAAGAATAAAAAGATTGCAATGGACTGGGAAAGTGGTTGGTACATTTATTCTTTCTTTGGAAATACAGGATTAACATTAGGTTTAAATGATGATTACATCACGAACTATTGCACATGGAACAGCACAAAAAGTGAAGTGAAAGGTATAGAGGTTGCGAAAGCAATGAGAAGAATTGCATCTTATAAATCTTTTCAAAGTGCAAATGATACAGCAATTGTGGAAGGAATTCAAGATGGAAGCATTATTGCTGGCGTGAGTGGAACATGGAATTCCGTTATCATTGAAGAAGCATGGAAAGAACATTATGGTGCAGTAAAACTTCCTACTTACACATTAGCTGGTAACCAAGTACAGATGGCTTCTTATGCAGGTTATAAAATGCTTGGTGTTAATTCCTATTCTGAAAATGTAGAATGGGCAGAAAAGCTAGCGTTGTATTTATCCAGCGAAGAAGCTCAGTTACAACGTTTTCAAAATACTGGACAAGGTCCATCTAATATCAATGCATCTAATTCAGAAGAAGTAAGTAATTCTGTTGCCATCTCAGCACTAATTCAACAATCTGAATTCGCAAGCTTACAGCATGTTGGCTTGCAGTATTGGGATGCAAGCAGTAAGTTTGGAAAAGCTATGGCAACAGGTAAATTGGAAGGAAAGTCTTTGCAGGTTTTATTAAATGATACGGTTAAGGCGATAACTTCTAGTATTGTTGAGGAGTAAGAGAATAGAGAGGGCAAAAGATGAAAATGAATAAACCGAAGAAAAGTGTTAAGCAGGCAATTTTCATTCCAGTTACGATACTAGCGGTAGTTGCTTGTATCTCTGCTGGACTTGGATTAATGGGGATTATTTCTGTAATGGATAGTGCCAACAAAATATCAGATGAATATATGGCTAGTGTTCAAATCTTAGGCAAAATTGAGGCAGAAGTAGAAACTATGCATAAATATTCCTTATCTCATATTACTTCACTAAATTTAACATCTAAGTTTGAGGTAACAAAAAAGATAAAAGAAGTGAGTAGAGAGTTAGAAGAAAATATCGGAGCTTATGAAGTATTTGTAACAAAAGAAAATAAAACGCTTTATGAAGAACTTGAAAAAAAGTATTCCGATTTTGAAAAGGGAGTTATACACCTGATTGCATTAAGTGTATCTGGACAAACTTCTCAGGCATATGAATTTGCGAATGGTGATTTAGATGCAGTTGCAATAGAATTAAAAGATATTGCAACACAATTAACATCACTGAATTATGAAGCAACAGAAATTGTGAAAAAAGAATTAGACCAAGTGTATAAGAGTGCTTTAGTTGTGAATTTTGTGATTTTAGCCATGATTACAGTGATAAGTGTTTTAGTATTTGCTGCGGTAAGACGCTTTGTAATTAAGCCAGTTGTAAATATGGAAAGAGAGTTTTCTAATGCAATTGAAAATATTATAAATCGTAAGGGTGACTTAACGGTACGTTTAGCGGTGGAAAGAGAAAGTGAACTTGGTTCTTTAGTAAAAGGAATCAATATTTTCTTTGAAAAGTTACAGTCTATCATTGGTACTATTAAAGTAGATGCGGATAAAGTAGAAGATGTTGCAAATGAAGTCTTTGAAAGCATTCGAACATCCAATGCAGGTGCGGCTGATTTATCAGCATTAACAGAAGAATTATCTGCTACGATGCAAAATATCTCAGAGAATTTATCTAATATGTCTCAAAATAGTGTAGAAGTAACCAGAGATGTAAAAGCAATCTCAAAAGAGTCTATGGAATTAAATGATTACTCTAGAGAGATGAAAGAAAATGCCGTAAGTATGAAAGCGTCTGCGGAAGAAAATGTACAGGCAATTCATCAAAAAGTAAATGATATTTTAGATGTATTAAATAAAGCTATCGCAGATAGTAAGAGTGTAGATGAAGTCAATTCCTTAACAGATGACATTTTAAGTATCTCAAGTCAAACAAACTTACTTGCCCTAAATGCTTCTATCGAAGCCGCAAGAGCAGGGGAAGCTGGAAAGGGATTTGCAGTAGTTGCAGATGAGATTCGTATGCTTGCAGATTCTAGCCGTGAGACTGCAAACCACATCCAAGAAGTGAATGAAGTGGTAATCCATGCGGTACAAAATCTTGTAGAACATGCAAAAGCTTTAACTAGATATATGACAGATTCGATTCTTCCAGAGTTCCATACAATCGTAAATGTAGGAGAACAGTATAAAAAAGATGCGGAGTATATTGAAGCGTCCACTACAGCATTTAAGAAAAATACAGAAGAACTTATGATTGTAATGGGAGAACTAGAAACTACCATTGGAACAATTGATGGTTCTGTAAAAGAAAGTACAAATGGTATCTATAGTGTAGCGGAAAATGTACAGGAACTAGTAGGAGATTTAGATAAGATTTCAAGTCGAATGGAATTTAATCAAGAGATTGCACAAGAACTAAAAGAAGAAGTTGGTGCATTTGAAAAAGTCTAGATAAAAAATTATAATAATAGAAGTAAAAACAGAGGGAATTACTGTGTTGTGAAAAAAATACAGTAATTCCCCGCTACAGAGTGATTGACTATGTTTGAGAAAGACTATATGTTTTCGCTAATTCTGCTTTTCCTTATTCTTTTCATAAATATCATCGCAATTCCAACAGATAGTGTCTCAGCAATAAAAAATGTTGTCCATATTAACCAAGTCATATCTGGGTTTTCTCTTGCAATGAAGGAAAATCCCCAAGCCACAGGAACGACGAATAAAAATTGTCTACATACGGAAATCACCAAGGATTCCAATCCGCTATCAAGTGCCTGAAAGATACCTTGGAATGCAATATTTGCACCAGCGCATAGAAAACTTAATGATACAATTCTCATTGCATCGATACAAAGTCCCTGTGTTTGTCCACTTAATCCAAATAGTTTGGTAAAGGTAGGTGCTAAGATTTCCAAACCAATAAATCCAACTCCCATAATACATAATGTATAAATCATCCCATAACGAATGGCTTCATTTACTCTTGACTTACTATTCATACCGTAGTTAAAGGAAATGATAGGTGTAATCGAATCTCGAAGTCCAAATGCAGCAAAGATAATAAATTGCTGTACTTTATAGAATAAACCATACGCAGTTACTACAGATTCATCAATTTTTCCAAAGATAATATTCAAGGAATAAGTCATCACCGATGTAAGAGCTTGTGCAATAATGGCTGGTAATCCAATTGCGTAGATTCGTCTAATAATGGCTTTATCAGGTTTCATGTAGACGAATCCATTTTTCACTTCTTTGTTATATCGTAAATGACAAAATAGTCCAACAAGACAAGAAGCAATCTGCCCAATTATAGTAGCATAAGCAGCCCCTTTCACACCAAGTTGAGGTAATCCAAACCAACCATAGATAAGAATAGGATCTAAAACAATGTTGATAACAGCACCAGTGACTTGTGAAGCAGTGGAGCAAACAGAACGACTAGTTGCTTGCAGCAATTTTTCAAAAATCGCAAAAAATACGACACCAATGGAACCAATACAGCAGATTTGTAAGTAATCCATAGCCAATGTAGCAATTTCAACATTAGTTGTCTGGGAATTAATATAAGGTTCTACTCCAAAGAATCCAAAGAGTACGAATGCAACCGTAATGACAAAACCTAAGAAAATGGAATTTCCAGCAACTTTACTAGCTTTTTTTATGTCTCCTTCTCCCAGTGTTTTGGCCAGAAGAGCATTGGTCCCGACACCAGTTCCGATTCCAATAGCAACCATGAGCATTTGCACAGGAAATGCAAGGGTAAGTGCATTTAATGCATTTTCACCAATCAGCGGAATATTTGAGACAAACGCACTATCTACGATATTGTATACGGCTTGTAGCATCATAGATAAAATGATAGGGATTCCCATAGAAAGCAAAAGCGATTTGACAGGCATGGTTCCCATACGGTTTGTTGAGTTTGATTGTTTCATGTGATACCTCCAAAATAAATTTATTTTACGGAACAAAGTGTGTGTTCCTATGACGCAAAAAAAAAGCGCAAATCCAAATCTGGATTTACGCTTTTCGCCACTCGACGTGTTTATTTTAGCAGAAAGAGAAAAGAAAAGTCAAACACTTTTTTAAATGAGAATATTTGGGAAAAATGTAAATTTTATAAATAATTAATTACAAAATGTCGATATATAGAATAAATTATGTTTAAATTTTTGTAAGGAGGATGTCTATGAAAAAGAAGTTTATTGTTTTTGCCTTATCAGTATTGCTTGCATTTCAAAATGTAAGTATGGCAGCACCTGTTTATGCGTCAGAGGGGGCAGAAATAGCGACATATAATGAGATCAATTATGCAGACACAAAAGAAAGTAAAAACATTTATTTAACCAATGGGGAAGGGACATTAGGAGCAGGAAAAGGAACGTCAAGTAGTCCGTATCAAAATATACGTACAGCTTTAGCAAATGTACAGGATGGTGATACCCTTATCTTAGTGGGGGACGTAGTCTATACGGAATATGAAAAAGATTCCGATGGAGGTGCGCTTCCATTATATATTAATCGAAACATTACGATTCAAGGACAGGATTTAAATTCTGGTTTATTACTTCGCAGTACCATTCAATTAGGGGCGGATGTTACATTTCGTGGAATGAATTTGGAGATTGTACCGCAGATTTCTTTAGAGGGTACAAATGGTTCTAGTACAGGTATCTTAGGGGTGAAAATTGAGAGAAGTAATACCATTTTCACAGCGGGTTATAACTTAACATTAGACAATGTAGATACCCAAGTGGGAACAAGTTTAGACCAATACAAAGACCGCCCATATATTAGTTGTGGAACTTATAAAGGTATGGGTGAAGTTGGGGAAAAATCCGTTATTACAATTTTAAATCCAAATGAGGAAACGATGTTAGGTGGAATCTATGCAGGTGATTATGTAGTAGATAGAACCATGGATGTAGAGATTAACCTAGATGGAAAATTAGTTGATACAGTTATTCATACTGGTGGATATAATGGCACATTAAACGGAGATGTGCAAATTAATATCTCTGGAAAAAGTAATGTAAGTGCATTTGACCAGAAGAATCATAATGGTGCTGTAAATGTAACATTAAAGGACAAGTATCAGACTACAATTTTAAGTGTAGATGGGATTGATTCGTTACATTTAACAGAAGGTACAAAAGTAATGCCACCAAGTAATGGACAGTTCCGTGTCAAAGATGTAGTAGTTGATAAGGATGCTACACTAGATCTTAGAACTATGAAAGCGCAGCCAGTTGTCGAAGGAAATTTTGTTGGTACAAATACTACAGATGCTAGTTTAACAGGGCATGTGTTAGTGAATAACGATCAAACGTTGACAATTGGTGGTCAAGTAACTGGGTTAACGAGATTAAATGCAAGATCTCAAGAGTATATGCAGTACTTTAGGAAGGATCATGTATATGTAACAGCACTGGCAACTTCAAGTGGTGATTTTACGATTGAAGGAACAATCTATACAGAATGTGAATTGTCAAAAACAACAGAAAAGAGCGTGACTTCTTGGACCATTATGCGAAAAGAAGTGGAAGAAGGATTGAAATTCCATTCATTTGAGTGGGCAGGTGGAGAAGACAAAATCGTAAAGCCAGCTTATGAGGAGGAATTTATTTATCCGATTACATTTTATAATAGGAACAATGATGAGTATCGACCTGGTATGATGGAAATTCTGTATGACTATGAATATGCATTAGTTCGTGCGGATGGAAAAGAATTAGATACGGATTGGGAAGTATTTATTGATTGGTATTTCTATGAAAATGAAGATGATTTAACAGACCGAAATGGTGTGCTGTTAATTTTCTATGCGCCTGAAAAGGAGTATGGGGAGTTGATTTTAAAGGTAACACATGTAGAGAGTGGGAAAAGTCTTGAGAGAAGAATTTTGGTAACGCAAAATGAGGTTGAGAGTAGTGAGCCAACGCCAAGTGAAGTACCGAGTGAAGTACCGAGTGAAGTGCCAAGTGAAGTACCGAGTGAAGTACCGAGTGAAGTGCCAAGTGAAGTACCGAGTGAAGTGCCAAGTGTGAGCCCAAGTGAAGTACCGAGTGAAGCACCAAGTGTGAGCCCAAGTGAAAGTCCGAGTGCTACGCCAACAATTACTTTGAATAAAACGAACGCGACACTTTATGTGACAGGAGACTCTTCAACTCTTCAATTAAAAGCAACTATCGTTGGAGACAGCAAAGATATCATCTATTCATCTAGCAAAAGGAATGTTGCACAAGTTAGTAAAAGTGGAAAAATTACTGCAAAAGCCCCAGGAACCACCATTATTAAAGCAGAAGCAAACGGTGTAACGGCCACATGTAGAGTTACCGTTAAGAAGACATCCTTAAAACTTAACAAAACGAAAGCAACTCTATACACAAAAGGCAGTACAACTCTACAATTAAGGGCAACGACTGAAGGGGCAAGTAAAAAAGTAGAATATTCTAGTAGTCGAAAAAGTGTAGCAATCGTTGATAAAAATGGTAAAGTTACTGTAAAAAGAACAGGAACTACCGTAATTACAGCAAAGGCAAACGGCTTAACTGCAAGATGTACCATTACGGTTAAGAAACCAACCCTTTCCGTAGGCAAAACGAAAGTTTACGTGAAAAAAGGGAAAACCATTCAGCTCGATGTAAAAGCAACACCAGCTAATAAGATTACATTTACTTCAAGTAAAAAAGGATATGCTTCTGTAACAAGCAATGGAAAAGTTAAGGGGATTAAACCAGGAACAAGTGTTATAACAGTAAGATGTAACGGAATTACAAAAAAAATTACCGTAATAGTGAAGAAATAGGTAATAAAGATGAGAGCCGAAAATATCCCGAATAAAACGTACCCATTTGTGAGAATAAATGATATAATGTAATAATAAATTATTTGTATGAAAAATGCGAATTTTGTAATCATATATCTTACTATTTAAATATGTTGGATATGTGGGTGAAGTAGAGGAGGGTTATATGGAAACTTGTGTATGTAAACATTGTAATAAACTATTTAATCATATGATGAAAAAGACAGTTTGTGATGATTGTAAAGCCATAGATGAAAAGCAATTTCAAGAAATTGTAGAATTCTTAAGAGAACACCCTGGAAGCAATGCATTAGAAGTCGCAGCTGATCTTAATATCAATCCCAAAATCATTGTAGAATATATCGACGAAGGTAGACTAGAAATTAAAAAGGGAACAGACGAAAAAGCTTTACAATAAGTTTAATTTATGATAAAATTTCCTTCCCCTAAGAATAGGGTTGATTTGACTGAATAGGAGTGAACGTATGAACAATCAAAGATTACTTATTGAAAAAGCTTATGAAGCGCAAGGGTTCGCTTATACGCCATATTCCAATTTCCAAGTAGGAGCAGCACTTCTTTGTGCAGATGGAACTATCTACACAGGATGTAATATTGAAAATGTAGCCTACACACCAACCAATTGTGCAGAAAGAACCGCTTTTTTTAAGGCTATTTCTGAAGGGCAAAAAGATTTTGTAGCCATTGCAGTTGTCGGCAATAAGGCGGGAGTAGAAGTGGGGCAAGGAGATTATTGTTCACCATGTGCGGTATGTCGTCAAGTTATGGCTGAGTTTTGTGATTTGAATACATTCAAAGTAATTATGGCAAGAGACTATAATGACTATATAGAATCTACACTAGGTGAATTATTACCAATGGCATTTACAGGGAAAGACTTAGAAGATTAAATATAATGATAAAGTTAAAAGATGTAGAAGCATAGGAATATATGCGTTCTACATCTTTTTTGTATTTCAGTTCAATTTGAGTGTGTGTTTCTTGTAGCAGAACTAGCATGCAAGAGTGTGGAGGAACACATATTTTGTTCTAAAATCCTTTGAAAAATAGATTCAATTGATACCTTTTTTGCGCCTAGTTAAGATTTTAAGCAAAAATGTATCATAATTTCTTGGTAAAATTTTAACAGAAAAACAACTTTTGCAAACTCCAAAACAAGATTTTCAATGTTTTTATTTTCAGAAACTGGGTATAATAAACTACAAAGTTTGGGAAATCTTATGCAAATAATTTTTTGTGGAATATCAATATTCTGTAAGCAAAAATATTCATAAAGTATAGTTATCTCGAATTAGTTCGATGAATAAACATACTGACTCAATCCCAAATCTATAATAGTGATAGAAATGTATCACAAATTAAAATTTTACAAAAGAAATTTTTGCTATGAAAATTTGCGAAGAATTTGCATAATAAAATGTCTAGTAGAGGAGAATTCAAACTATGGTAAATTTAAAAGCAAAACCATATAACCTTGATGATGCAGGCGTTAAATGGGTACAAGATACAATTGCTAACATGACAATTGAAGAAAAAATCGGTCAATTATTTGTTAACATGGGTGCTTCTAGAGATGAAGAATACCTTAAAAGCGTATTGAATAACTATCACATCGGTGCTGTTCGTTACAACCCAGCTTCCGCTTCTGAAGTATACGATCAAAACAAAATTTTACAAGAAAACAGTAAAATTCCACTATTAATCGCTGCTAACACAGAAGCAGGTGGTAATGGTGCATGTGGCGATGGTACTTACATCGGAAATGAAACAAAGATCGCTGCTACAGGTGCAGACAAGAAAAAATACGCTTACGAAATGGGTAGAGTATCTGGTGTAGAAGCATCTGCAATCGGATGTAACTGGAGTTTCGCACCAATCGTTGACGTTGATAGAAACTGGAGAAACCCAATCATCTCTACACGTACTTTCGGTGATGACGTTGATACAGTTATCGAATGTTCTTTAGAGTACATGAGAGGTATCCAAGAAAGCGGAATCGCACCAGCAGCAAAACACTTCCCTGGTGATGGTATCGATGAAAGAGATCAACATTTACACTTTGCTCCAAACACATTATCAGTAGAAGAGTGGGATGCTACATTTGGTAGAATCTATGGTACTTTATTTGATGCAGGTCTTCCATCTATCATGGCTGGACACATCGCTTTACCAGAGTATGTAAGTTACTTCAATCCAGAAGCTACAGTAAGAGAAAGAAATACACCAGCTACATTAAGCAAATATATCTTAACAGATTTATTAAGAGGCAAAATGGGCTTCAACGGTGTTGTTGTAACAGATGCTTCTCACATGGTTGCTATGACATCTGCTATGAAACGTAGCGAAATGTTACCAACTGCTATCGCTGCAGGTAGTGATTTATTCTTATTCTTCAATGATCCAGACGAAGATTTCAACTGGATGATGGAAGGATACAAAAAAGGTATCATCACAGAAGAAAGATTAGAAGAAGCTTTAACAAGAATTCTTGGTTTAAAAGCATCTTTAGGTCTTCATACAAAAGCTAAGACAGAAATTCTTCAACCAAAAGAAGAAGCTATGGCTAAAATTGGTTTACCAGAAAACAAAGCCATTGCAGAAGAAGTTACAGATAAATCTATCACATTAGTGAAAAATAACGAAAACATCTTCCCAATCTCTCCAGAAAAGACTAAGAGAGTATTACTTGTTGATGCGAAAGGTCATGACGGTGGATTCGGTAAGTTTATCGCTATGATGACTGGTGCTAAGAAAAAAACTATCGACATTATGAAAGAACTTTTAGAAGCTCAAGGTTTCGAAGTTTCTATTTGGGAATCTACAATCGATAGAATCATGAACTTACCAGAAGATCAAAGAAAAGATGCTATGGCTAACGTATACGCTGGTAAAAAACCAATTGCTGATTTAACAAGCAAATATGATTTAATCATCAATCTTGCAAATGTTAACCCAAGTACAGACCAACGTCTACAATTCGATGCTACAAAAGGTACACCAGATATGCCTTTCTATGTATTCGAAATTCCAACAATCTTCGTATCCGTTCAATGCCCATTCCACTTAGCGGATATTCCTCAAGTTCAAACTTACATCAACACATACGATGCGTTTGAACCAACATTAAAAGCTTTAGTTGAAAAAATGATGGGTCGTTCTGAATTCAAAGGTGTTAGTCCAGTTGATGCTTTCTGTGGTTTAGAAGATACAAGATATTAATTTGAACGATAAATAGCTTTGTCAAATAGAAAAAAGTCCTAAAATATTACATTTTAGGACTTTTTTTTCTCGTAAAATATAAAATAGGAAATAAAAATTTTAAAAAAACTGTAATTTTATGAATAAAGGTATTGAATCAAACAAAGTAAATAAAGTATAATAAACATGTGTTATAACTTATTTTGTAAAAAAATGTATTCCGACACTTCCGACATATACATAACAAATCCTATGAGAAAGATTATAATAAAAAATTTATAATAAAAAATTTTATAAAGCACTTCTTGAAGACATCAGTGTAAATCAATTATATAAGACCAAAAGTACAAAAGAATATGATTAAATCATCCTGAATCGGAAAAATGATTTTGTTGTAAAGGGGAAAACAAAGCATTTATCCACTTAGATATCTTTTCGATAAAAGGAGATTTTATAAATGGAATCATAAAGTTGGACTAGTAGCTTGAGATTCTGAGAGAAATTGTAAGGAGGTAATGATATAGAGTGATATTTTTGTTGTTAGCATTTAATTAGTTTGAAAGAGGGGAGATTAACAATGATTAACGAAATACAAGACAATGAAATAATATTATCTTTTTATAATTTAATTCCATATTTTGAAACATTTTTTGGCTGTGATTTAGGTTTTACCATTACCAATACAGAGAAATATTTATTTGCTCAATATAACGATAGCTTCAAAAAGGAAAGTAAAAATCTAAGTACGATGCCAAAGACAGGAGAACCATTTCCACCAAACTCAGCGGCAGATGTATGTATCAAACAACAGAGAGTAGTAAATGTAAATGTACCAGAATCAGTATTTGGTATTCCAGTAAAAACAACAGCAGTGCCAGTTTGGGTTGACGGGAAGGTGGAAGGTGTTATTGTTATTGCTATGAGTAGAAAGAAACAGAGAGAAGTATTAGGTCTTTCCCGTACAATTTTTGACGAACTATCTAAAATGACAGATAATACATCAGAGATGACAGCGCGTTTTGAAGAGATTAACGCAACCAACCTTGGAATTGAGAAATTCATTAATGAAACAACAGAAAGAGCGAGAAAGACAGATGAGATTTTAAGCTTTGTAAATAGTATTACACATAAAACCAATTTGCTTGGATTAAATGCATCAATTGAAGCAGCAAGAGCTGGGGAAGCAGGAAAAGGTTTCAGTGTAGTTGCACAAGAGATTAGTAAATTATCACAATCCACTAAGCAATCGGTAGATGAAATCAATAAAGTTTTAAGAGAGATAAAAGATAACATAGAACAAGTTGGGATTAAATTAAATAGTTCAAACGAATTGTTAGAAAGTCAGATTGGCGAGTTAACATCTATCGCTCAAAGTGTACAAAGTCTAAACAATTCAGCAGATCAATTGAAGAACTTTGCAGAACAATTATAAATTATACATATAGGAGAAAAGAATAGAATTATGAAGAATGATAAGAGCAGGTATTAAGGAATATATCCAGGGTACCTGTTCTTTTTATACTTTTAGAAAAAAATTGTTTAATATCTAAACTAATACAAAAAATGTGCTAATTCGACACAAATCGTCATAACTTTAACAAGGGGGCATGTGGTACTATAAGTTCATCAAGAAGAAACAACATGTCGCGTGACAGATTAGGAGAGAGAAATGAGTTCAGAAATGAAAAAGGAAAAACGCCCTTTTGGGAAACGTGACCAATTTGGTTACATGTTTGGTAACCTTGGTAATGACTTTACATTCCAATTAGCATCCGGTTATTTATTAGTTTACTATACGAAAGTTCTTGGTATTAGTGCTGGTTTTGTAGGAACATTATTCCTAGTAGCAAGACTTTTAGATGCATTTACAGACGTTGGTATGGGGAATCTTTGTGACCGTTCCAAGACAAGAAAAAACGGAAAATTCCGTCCTTGGGTTAGACGTTTTAGCATTCCAGTAGCCCTTGCAAGTTGTTTAATGTACAACTACTTTATTGCAGATATGTCAATGGGATTCAAATTAGTTTATGTTACGGTAACTTACCTATTATGGGGGAGTATCTGTTACACAGGTGTTAACATTCCTTACGGTTCTATGGCATCCGTTATCTCTGGTGATGCAGCAGAACGTGCTAGTTTATCAACATTCCGTTCTATTGGTAGTATGATCGCTGGTATGGCAATCGGTATGATTACACCACAACTTGTTTATGTAAAAGATGCAGCAGGTAACGCTGTAGCAAGTGGTTCAAGATTTTTAATCGTAGCTATTGTTTTCAGTACAATTGCAATTATCTGTTATGAACTATGCCTTCGTAACTGTGAAGAACGTATTGAACTTCCTCCAGTTGAAAAATTAGCTGACAACAACTTATTAGCAGATTTAAAATTCCTTGTAAAAGATAGAGCTTTCTTAAGTGTTATTGGTGTATCATTATTCACATTATTAGCAACACAAATTGGTATGGCGTTAAACCAATATTTATTCTTAGATTACTTTGGTAACACATCCTTAATGTCTGTTGTAATGATCGCACAAACAGCAGGTATGTTCCTTTTAGCTCCATTTGCAGGTAAACTTACAAGCAAATTTGGTAAAAAAGAAGCAGGTGGTGTTTGTCTAGGAATCGTAGCTGTATTTTATGTAATCACTTTCTTATTAAAAGTGAAAAACCCAATGGTATATATTGGTTTACAATTCCTTCTTAACATTGCAAATGGTTACTACACATTAGTATGTTATGCATACTTAACTGACGTAATTGATCATTACCAAGTTAAGAGTGGTAAACGTAAAGATGGTACAATCTATGCAGTTTATTCTTTTGCTCGTAAATTAGCGCAAGCTTTAGCAGGAGCTGTTGGTGGATGGACATTAGCATTAATCGGTTACAACTCTGCAGCAACTGTTCAAACAGATGAAGTTAAGAGTGCAATTTTCGCAGTAACTGTTGGTGTTCCAGCTGTATGTTATATCATCAGTTGTGTATTACAACTTTGGGTATATCCATTATCAAAAGCAAAAGTTGAAGAAAATCAACAAATCATCGCAAAAGGTGAATAATATAAAATAAATCCGACGAAATGTGTCACAACGGAATCGGAAAACAGAAAGAAGTCCTAGAAAATATGTTAGGGCTTCTTTTTGGATTAACATAATTCTATGCAAAAATACAAATTGGATTAAGTTTTATATAGAGAAATTTTTCTCAATCTGTTATACTATCTTGTCAATTAATAAGGGTATATGCAAATGAAAAGAATTTGAAAGGAATCAGTATGAAGATTTTATCTACCATTCGAAATGTACCAGGAGGGTTAATGTTAGTGCCATTATTGCTTGCCGCCCTTATAAATACCTTTTGTCCGTCTTTATTGACAATCGGTGATCCATTAGGTTCTATGGTAACAAGGCAAGGAACTATGGCAATGATGATTATGTTTGTCGTATACTCAGGGATTCAATTTGATGGAAAGGCAGTTATCAGCTGTCTCAAAAGAGGCGGGAAATTAATTGTCTTTAAGTATGTATTAGCAGTTGTAGTAAGTTTTGCTTGTATGTCCATATTTGGTTTAGATGGTATATTTGGCATTCCTACATTAGCAATTGTAACAGCCATGATGATGACCAATCCAGGTTTATATCTTGCACTTATGGAAGACTGTGGTGATGAAGCGGATAAAGCCAGCTTTACCATTTTAGCAGTATTAGCGCTTCCTTATGTACCAATGTGTGTATTTGGATATGCAGATGGGGCAGGTCTAGATTACAACAGTATCTTAGCAACGATGTTGCCGTTTCTATTTGGTTTAGTCTTAGGAAAATTAGATCCTGCAATTAAGGAATTTACGAAACATGGCATGCCGTTACTATTGCCGTTTTATGGATTTGCGATGGGAACCAGTGTAGACTTAATTGATGCATGTCAAATGTTTATGGGCGGTGTTGGATTGTACCTAATTTACTTTGTATTTAGTGTGGTTCCAACGATTTTATTTGATCAGTATTTCCTAAAACAGAAAGGACATGCAGCAGCGGCAGTGTGTTCCTTTGGTGGGATTGCTGTTATTGTACCATCCATTGTTGCAGAAACCTATCTAGCGTATGAACCATATGCAGAAACTGCATTGTCCCAATTAGCACTAGCTATGTTAATAGGTATCGTAGTTTCTCCACTATTAACAAAAGTGTTAGCAGCTCGTAAAGAGGATGGAAATATTGTGGATGTGAATAAAGTGTTACATGTGAATACACATACAGATGTACAAGTGGGAGTATCACAAGAAGAATTACAACTAGACGAGTAACAGAAACAGAGTAGATGTACAAGAAATCCTATTAGAGGATGAGTCGTTATCTACAGATAGAAAAGGAGCTATGATAAAAATGTAACATTTTTACCATAGCTCCTTTTGTGATTTCTGAATAGACATCTAAGAAAATATTAAATTACTAGACGTACTCTATTTAATTAATTTTTTATATTCAGATGGTGACATTCCAATGTGCTTTTTGAACAATTTGGAGAAATAGTTTAATTCCAAAATACCTACTCTCTCAGCAATTTCCTGAATACTAAGGTTAGTTGTATTTAACAAGGTAGTGGCCTGTTCTATTCGCTTTTCATGTATATAGTTTGTCACAGTCAACCCAGTTTCCTTTTTAAACTGATGAGATAGAAAGGAACTATTTTTACCAACATGCTCTGCGATAATTGACAAAGACAATGGTTCTTGTAAATGAAAGTTTATATAATCAATAGCCTTACGTACGGTCTGTGAATACTGTGCAAGAGAATAATTTCGTACTAATAAGCTATATTTTTTCACCATTTCATAAGGCAAAAGCAGAAGCTTATCACGGCTTCGTTCTGCCTGAATCTTTTCTTCAAATGATTGAAACAATTTTTGTACATAAATATAATGAACCTTTTTTTGATAAAGCACAAACTCACACTTAACATTAAATTTGTTTAGACCATATTTGATAACTTGTAAGCTTGTCTCTTTCATTAATCCACTTTTTTGTAAATATTGTTCCACATCCTTGTAGATATCTTCATAATTATTTTTACCAAGTTGTTGGAAGACGGAGTTATGAATGGATACACAAGCCTCATATAATTGCTTTTTGAAATCATAAGTAGTGTCAAAAGATGGTGTCATAGTTATCTCATCAGATTCGGTAAAATCATATATTTTTATATTCGTTTCATCAAAACCTGTTGTAGAGTGAGTTAATATAGTTTTTAGTGTATTGCAAACTGTTCTATGGTCTACATGTGGAAGGGTTTGAAAATATGCTTGAAGCGTTTTCATGGTTTCAATAGGAAATTGATTTTTATGGATTAATTCATGAAAAAAATCATTATTAACTCCCTCAGGTAAAAATGGTCCAATCAGTATAATACAATCTTCATAAGTAGAAGGAACTCGGTATAAAATCGTGCTAAAACCTAATTTGCTATTCAAACATATCACGTAATTACTAGGTGTTTCTTGTAATGATTCGATTAATTTATTATCATCATATTGAAAATTAGTCCAATATAATTTTCTTAATTCATAATCATATGATTGGATGGAAGTGTAGGGAGGTTTCAATATTTCTACATTGATTTTAAGAGCGTTATTTAGTAATTCTTTAATAAATAGAAAGTTTTCCTCGAATGATAACATGGTGTCTCCTTAATAATTCTGTAATACTATATCATTTTTAATGAAAAACATTAAGAATGGTAAACGATCTGTATAATAATATTATACACCAAACAAAAGAAAAAATATATAAAACATGTCATTCTATTTGCAAAATAGGGTGGTTATTCGGTATAATAGTATTAGTGTGTGATAGACATAATTAGATAGGAGAGGACAGAAGGATGTTAGAAGGATTAATTAATAGTTTTCGCGTAAATGATGAAGAGGAAGAGGATTACCTACCTCGTCGAAGACGTAATGAGGAAGACGAGGACGATTATGAAGATAGAAAGCAAGATAGTCGAAAGGTAATTCCATTACGAAAGATAGAAGAAAAAGAATCTAATATTGTCATAATGAGACCAAAGGATATTATTGATGCAAAAAGCATTATTGATCAACTTATGGACGGCAATTCCGTAACGATCGATTTAGGGGGGACTGCTGAAGATGAGAAGCAACGTGTGATGGATATGATTAGTGGATATTGTTATGCATTCCATTGCAATATTGAACGTGTTAATTCAACAACATTTGTGGTTTCACACGCGGAGATTCAATTCGACTAGTGTGCTTCGGAATGGAGAAGTGCATATATAATCTAATATGCTAAATATGATATAATAAGCAGGTATGCAGTGGCATGGTCTGCTTATTGTATATAAAAGGATAAATGATAGGAAAGAGGGAAAATATTAAGGATGGAAGAATTTACGAGTTTAGAGTGTTTAAAAGCAGATATTTTTAGAAGTACAGGTAGTTCTAGCCGTAGCAGTATCATAAAGCATTTTTTTATAAACCGAACCGTTAGACCAGTGATTACAATGAGGATGTGTCAGCATTACAAGGAGAAAAAAGGAATATTTGCAAAAATACCATTTGCCTTATATCGTATATTACATAAAGTAACATGTCAATTGGCAGGTGTAGATTTAAGTTGGAAGACAAAGATTGGTCCAGGATTTTGCATTACACATGGTTGGGGACTAGTGATAAGTCCAGGAGCAGTCATTGGTTCTAATGTGACATTATTTCACGGTGTTACGATTGGAATGAAATTGAGAGAACTCTCCAATGGCGAGCTGGAAAAGACTTATCCTACGATTGGAGATAATGTTTGGATTGGGGCAAATTCTATTATTGTCGGTGAGGTGACAGTAGGAGAAGGGAGTGTTATTGCACCATTGTCTATGATTATAAAAGATGTGGAAGCCCATGTGACTGTTGGGGGAAATCCGCAGAAGGTGTTAAAGAAACATGTGAATCAGGATTGGGGCATTCTGCCATAATAAAAGAGTCCCTATAAAGCAGGGACAGGATGCACACTCGGGGGAAAGGAAGATATTTGCTTGAAAAATAGCCAATCCCCCTCGGCGCGGCAAAGTGTGAGTACATCAAGATAATACTTGGGATTTCACCTTGCTGGGACTGTACCCTGTAATTTTCTTAAAGCAAGTACAAAAATAGGAACAATTGGAAAATCCACATTTTTCTGCTATCACTTGCACAGAATAGTCGGTTTTAGACAGTAACTGCCTTGCAAGTCGAATTCGTTCATTTAAGATGTACTGGCAAAAGCTCATTTTTACCTCTTGCTTAAACAATTTACAAAAGTAACATTTATTTACATTGATTTCCCTACATACAATATCTAACGAAAGTTCCTCATCTAAATGTTCATGAATATATGCAACAGCTTTCTTGATATGTTCATTTTTATATTTTACAATCCGATAGTCAACGCAAGTTGCATAAGAACGAATAATATTCTCCCCAATTTCTTTAAAAGAAGAGGAGCTGTGTGAATGAATCAATTTTTCATTCTTGTGACAGCAATCATGTAACGATATATTTTCGTGATGTAAAATGTAATTATAAATTGCATAGTTCACACTAGCTAAAAAACTCTTCTGTATCTGATGTCCTTCTAAAGGTAATTCTGTAATCTTTTCATAATAAAGTGCAATTGCCTGTGTTGTATTTCCCTGATACAACATATGGCACATTTCTAAATGGTTGTATAAATTTGTTGTCATTTGTGCTCCTGATGTTCAATATTTTGAAAAAACATATAAATATTTTATAACATTTTTGTATTATATCATGTTATCATCAAGAAAGTTAGCGAAAACTAACCGACTGAGAAAAGTTATCAATTATATTGGTGGTTTATAAGTCGGGTAGCATATAGAAAGCTAAGACAAAAGAGGAAATTTAGAAAATCGAAATCAAAGGAGAACAAAAGATGTTTCACTTAAAAAGAGCTGTATTAATCGCAGTAACAGTATGCATGGGTGCATTCGCTGTTGGTTGTGGCAATCACAACGTAGAGAAAAATATTAACACAACAGGTGAAGTAGTAGAAGCAAATAAAGATGTTGAAGATACAACAGGAACAGAAGAACGTGTTGTAGTAGCCACTGTACCAGGGGTTCATATTTTAGATGCATTAGGAATTCCTATGGTAGGTGTACCAACAAGTTCTTACGATTTGCCAGAAAGCGTTGCAGACGTAACTCGTATCGGTAGTGCCATGACACCAGATATGGAAATTATCGCTTCTTTAGAACCAACAGTAGTAATATCCGTTGATTCTTTATCTGTCGATATGAAATCTCAATTCGACCAATTAGGAATTGAATCTGTATTCGTAAACTTATCCAGCTATGATGGATTAAAAGAAGGTATCGTAACTTTAGGTGAACGTTTTGGGAAAGCAACAGAAGCCGCTGACCTTGTGAAATCTTTAGAAGAACAAGAAACTAGCGTTGTAACAAGCATAGAAGGAAAAGAAGCACCATCCGTATTAATTATCTTTGGTGCAGGTACTTCTTTCATGGTAGCTTCTGAAAGTTCATATGTAGGGGACTTAGTAAAACGTGTTGGTGGTGAAAATGTATTAGTAGACGCACCAAGTAGCTTTAGTCCTGTGGATATGGAATACTTAGCAGATAAAAATCCAGATTACATTTTATTTATGTCACATGCAAATCCAGAAGAATCTTTAAAAGCATTTGAAGAAGAATTCGCTACAAATGAAGCTTGGCAGAACTTTGATGCAGTGAAAAATGACAAAGTAATCGCATTAGATCCAAACTATTTTGGTATGAGTGCAAATTTACAAGCTGTAGATGCAATGCAACAATTAACAGAAATCTTATACGCGGAGTAATAAAAGATGAAAAAACGAGTGGTAGCCTTTGGAATCGTAAGCACTCTACTGTGTGTTTCCATTCTTATGGCGATATCAGTAGGTAGTGTGTCGGTGCCAGTCCGTGAAATCATTGATTGCATTCTGCAAGGTGGTGGTGGAAAAGGTGGCATTGTTCGAGATATTCGAATTCCTAGAGTCATCATGGCGGTATTGGTAGGTGCCAACTTGTCTGTATCAGGTGTGTTATTGCAGGGGGTTATGAGAAATCCCCTTGCAGACCCTGGTATTACAGGAATTTCTTCAGGTGCAGGACTAGTTGTCATGATTGTGATGCTCTATGTTCCAAGTTTACAAAGTAGCATTCCTCTATTTGGGTTTTTAGGTGGAATGGCAGCATGTTTCTTAATTTATTCATTAGCTTGGAAAAAGGGAATTTCAGCAGTACGAATTATTTTAGCAGGTGTAGCAGTTAACTCTATGCTTGGTGGTATGTCCAGTTTAATTTCCATTATGAATAGTGAAAGCTTATCAGGGGTGCTTTCTTGGTTAAATGGTGACTTAAGTAAAAAAAGTTGGTCACAAGTGTGGATGCTTCTTATTTTTACTGTAATAGGTTTAGCAATTGCCATGCCTCTTAGTAAAAGTTGTAACGTGTTAGCACTAGGCGATAAAAATGCTAAAAGTTTAGGATTTAATCCAAATGTATTACGAGTTATCGTATCCGCAGTAGCGGTATTATTGGCAGGTGTTTCTACAGCTTATGTTGGAATCATTGGATTTATCGGGTTAGTAGTACCTCACATTGGAAGAATGCTTATGGGGTCTGATCATAAAGTACTACTACCATTTTCCGCACTATTTGGTTCTTTCGTATTATTGATAGCAGATACAATCGGCAGATGTGTTATTTCACCTTATGAGATTCCTGTAGGAATTATTATGACCGTTATCGGAGGTCCATTCTTTTTATACCTATTAAGAAAGGACGGGAATCGTTATGGAAATTAGAAATATTGATTTTTCATATAGTGATAAACCATTTATACAGCAATTAAATGGGGAAATTAAGCGTGGTAAGATTACCACCATTCTAGGACCAAACGGTTCTGGAAAATCTACGTTATTAAATGTATTAGTCAATCAATTAAAACCTACCAATGGTAGTATTGTAGTAGATGGAAAAGAGCTTTCTTGTCTGCGTACAAAAGACATTGCAAAGAAGATGGCAATTGTACATCAACAAAATTCAGCACCAGATGATTTAACAGTGGAACGATTAGTAAGTTTTGGTCGTAGTCCATATCAGTCTTTCTTTGCAACTAGTGATGAAGAGGAAGAAGAGGTAGTTGCGTGGGCTTTAGAAGTAACGAATCTGTCCCATATGGCAAAGAAGCGCATTAGTCAACTTTCTGGTGGAGAGAGACAGAGAGCGTGGATTGCGATGGCATTAGCGCAAAAGACAGAGATATTATTTTTAGACGAACCAACTACGTATCTGGATATATTTTATCAGTTAGAAATATTGAATTTGGTACGTACATTAAATAAAGAGTATGGAATGACCATTATTATGGTACTTCATGATATTAATCAAGCGATTCAGTTTAGTGATGAGTTATTTATTATGAAGCAAGGACGGTTAATGTATGCGGGGGCATCCGAAGAAGCCATTACACAAGAACGTTTAAAAGAAGTGTATGGAATTCATGCAGACATTCGTTGGTGTCAGAAAAATCAATGTCAGTACATTATGCCGATTGTGGCGTCAAACTAAAGAACGATAGAACAATAGAACAATAGAACAAAAGAAGAGAGATGGAGAACAACATGAACATTTTAATCACATACTCAACTGTTACAGGGAATACGAAAAGATTAGCAGAAGGAATCTATGAAGGTTTAGAAGTGGAACATAAGACAATTTTACCAATGAGCGAAGTAACAAGCTTAGACCAATACGATACAGTATTCGTTGGCTATTGGGTAGATAAAGGCGGGCCAAATGAAGAATCTAAAAAGTTCCTAGAAACAATCGAAGGAAAAGCAGTAGGTTTATTCGCAACATTAGGATTCTGGGCAGACTCAGAACATGCTTGGAAATCCATCTGCAATGGAGAAGCATTGGTAAAAGAACGTAACGAAGTAATTGGTCGTTTTATCTGCCAAGGTGCATTAGCTCCAAAGATTATCGAACAATTTGAAAAACTTCCAGCAGATAACCCACATGCAGTAACACCTGAAAAGAGAAAACGATACGAAATCGCAAAACTACATCCAAGTAAAGTAGATATTGCAAGTGCGGTTGAGTTGTTCAACGAAAGGATTTCCATCAGAAATGTTTAGTAAGAGAATCAAGACACATCATAGTGCCATGGCGGAGAGCAAGGCATATCTGACAGGAATGAAAACAGTGGAAGAAGCATTAACTGTGAATATGAGTGGAAGTAAAAATGCAACGATTTATATTCACGTTCCATTTTGCAAGAAAATATGTAGTTTTTGCAATATGCGTAGAAGTTTGAAGCAGCCTGTGGAGCATTATGCAGATTGGATTGTGAAAGAGATTGAAAGTTATGGGAAATTTGCATATGTGAAAGCTACTACATTTGATGCGGTTTACTTTGGTGGTGGAACACCAACTACGCTTCCAACAGAAGAGTTACAGAAAATTTTACGTGCATTGAAATCGAACTTCACATTTACAGAAGATGCAGAATTTACGATTGAAACAACGGTTACAGAATTAACATCGGAAAAGATTGCAGGACTTGTGGCAGAAGGGGTAAATCGTTTTTCAGTAGGTATTCAAACATTTGATAACACTGGACGTAAGGTTATGGGACGTATTGGTTCTGGTGAGGCTGCGTATGAGAAGCTGAAAGAACTGAAATCTTATGATGGCGTAACAGTAAGCATGGATTTGATTTATAATTATCCAGGGCAAACGATGGAAAGTCTGTATGCAGATTTAGATAAAATTATTGCGTTAGATTTAAATGGATTTTCTATGTATTCATTAATCGATATGAAGGAAACATCCATTGATGAAGCGCAAAATGAAAAGAATGACGAAGAAATGTTCTTTGTAATTAGCGAGTATATGTGTAAGGCAGGATATGAATTTTTAGAACTTACTAAGATGGTAAAGGCAGACAAGTATAAATATATTTACAATCGTCATCATGGTGCGGATACACTTCCACTTGGTGCTGGGGCAGGTGGTTCCATTGGTGGACTTGCTATGATGAATCCGATTAATATGGATGAATATCATGCAAGTGTGGAAAACTTCGCAGAGAAAAAAGGGATGTATTTTATGGAAGAGTATAAGGAAGTGGTACGCTTTAAAGGTGCGTTACAGCTTCTTCACTTGCCAGAGAATGAGGAACTTTATAAACAGAAGGAAAAATATAAAGAAGTTGTGCAGATGTTATTAGACGAAGGAATGATTTACCTTGTAGAAGGGAGATATCGTATGACGGCAAAAGGGATCTTTTGGGGAAATACAATATCTAGAGAATTGTCTAGTTTGCTGTGCGAATAGAAGAAATTTTGGTGAAAAAGCTGTAAAATGTCAGGATGGGTTTTACAGCTTTTTTGTAGTGCGCCCAGCGTGGCACGAAGAAAATATATATTGTCTCAAAAAATAGTAGGTGTTATAATAGAGGAAGTACAAATTCACATGAAAAGCTATGCATTATAATAGTTGACAAAGTGAAAGAATTTTTATATTTAAAATGTCTGTACAGAACATATCAAAAGCAGAACTGACAAGAGAGATAGTAATCTGCATCAACACAATATATAGATGGAGGAACCGTGTAAATGAACAGGGGATTACCCATCATCACTTCTAAAACAGCAGGTAAATGGTATACCATGACAAATTCAAACTGTGCTGGAAACCTCAAAGTTAAGCCAAATAGAACTAGCAGAATACTGTTGAAAAGGGATTTGTAGATTTAAAGAAAAAAATGAATTGGAGGAATTTGATTGGATAATCAAAAGGATGAACGTATGACATCGCAAAGAGTAAAAGAAGAATTTGAAAATGCCATAAAAGAAAAACAGTTTGTTGCATATTTTCAGCCACAATATAATCAGTCAACAGGGATGATGATTGGAGCAGAGGCTTTAGTGAGATGGATTCATCCTGAACAAGGATTGGTGTCACCAGGAATATTTATACCAGCATTAGAAGAATCGAAGCAAATAGTAGAGCTGGATTTTTATGTATTTGAGTATACATGTAAATTTATTCGCAAATGCATGGACAATGACGTACATATAATACCGATTTCAACTAATTTTTCTAGATATGATATTTTTGAAGAAGGATATGTAGAGAGATTAGAGAAGATAAGAAAAAAATATGATATTCCAGTGAAATATTTACGTGTGGAATTGACAGAATCCATAGCAATGCATCAAGAAGTAGAAGTAAATAAGATTGTCGAAGAGTTGAATACACTTGGATATCTGGTTGAGATGGATGACTTTGGAACTGGTTTTTCTTCTTTGAATGTTTTAAAGGATATTTCTTTTGACATTATAAAGCTTGATATGAAATTCATGTCTAGTTTCACACAGAACAATCGAGCAGGCATTATATTAAATTCCATTGTGAAAATGGCACAGTGGTTAAATATGTCCGTTATTGCAGAGGGGGTAGAGACTAGGGAACAATCAAGCTTCTTGAGTAGTATTGGATGTGATTACATACAAGGATATTTGTATTCTAAACCTCTTCCAGAAGAGGAATTTTATCAGATGATAAGTGATGGAAAGCTTGGTAAGTTTTATTCGGAAATGAAACTGATTGATAATCTCGATGCCTGCACATTTTGGACTCCAGAATCATTGGATACCTTGATTTTTAGTAATTATGTAGGTGCAGCTGTTGTATTTGAATATGAGGATGGTAAGGTATCGGTATCACGAGTAAACAAAAAATATCTGAAAGAATTAGGCATGAATTTGTCGGAAAAAGACGTAATATCTGGAAATGTATTGGAGCAGTTTGATGAGGAAGATCGAAGGAAATATATTGCTACCATAGAGCGTGCCATTGAAACACAGGATGAAGAAGAATGTGAGACCTGGCGTAACATAAAATCGGCTTGCTGTGGGGAAGACAGATTGCTAATTCGTAGCAATATCCGTATGATCGGAAAAAGTAAGAGAAATTATTTATTCTATGCAATGATTCGAAATATAACTGCCGAGGCAGTTCGCATGAATACCATGCTTGATTCGGAAAAACGATTTAAAATGGCAATTGAGCAAGCAAATGTATATTTTTGGGAATATACCATTGCAACTAAGCAAATGCGACCTTGTTTTCGATGCCAGAGAGATTTAGGATTTCCGCCAGTGTTGGAAAATTATCCTGATGCTGCAATTGAGATGGGAGTTTTTCCACCTGAGGTTGCAGATATGTATCGTGACTGGCATGTGCAGATTGCTAATGGTGTGAAATCGCTTGAGGCAGTGATACCATTAACTTCAGACAGGGTACCATTTCATGTACGCTATACAACCGAATTTGATGAAACTGGAAACGCAATTAAAGCATACGGTTCTGCTACTTTAGTTGTAGAATAGTTATTACAGGGGAAAGAAACAGCCAAATGAGAGAAAAAAAAGATAGAGTGAATCCACTGGTATGGATAATGTATGGGATTATGATACTATTAACCTTCGTACTCTTATTTATATCAAAGGGAAAATATGAAATGGAAAATCCAGTAGATCAGCAATATAAGGAAACCATTTCATTCGCAGATGGTTGGACAGATGAAGGAGGAAACGAAGTTAATTTATTAAACTTATATCAAGATGGACATATAAAAGCAGGTGAGGAGTACAGGGTATATCATAGCATTCCCAATAATATAGAAGAGGGATATACATTGAATATTTCTGCAAGAAATGTTTATTATCAGCTGTATGTGGATGATATGCTGCTGCAGGATGTGTATAATCCCGGTAGTCAGGAAGTGAAAGATTCCTTCGGACGAAAATATAGTATGATTCCGATAGAAAAGAGTATGGCAGGAAAAACGATAGTAATGAAGATCGTTCTTATTTATGATGAAAAGAGCACTACATTTTTGGAGGTAACACTTGGATTACCTCAAGGTCATTTACTTCATTTTGCTCGCGAAAAAATGATTTCTATTTTGACATGTATCATTTTCTTTTTTGTAGGCATATTACTGGTTGTTGTAGATATACCGATCAATATGGGGCAGGAGAAAAACCATGAATTACTTGCGCTTGGTTTGTTTTCGCTGGCTGTGGGAATGTGGGGGCTGATATCAACACATGCTATTGAATATTTTACAGGAGATGGAAGAACAGCACAAATTGCAGCGTGCCTATTTTTAATATTAATCCCATTGCCATTATTCATTTATATCAGATATTCTAGGGGACTTTTTGCATCTCGAGAAGTGAGTGCTTATGCAATACTATCTTTTATAGAATTTCTGAGTGTATGGATTTTAGAAATAACAAATACCGCAGATGTTCAGATTACATTAAAATTTACACATATTGTATTGGGAATAGGTGTTCTGTTACTGGTTTCTTTGCTTTTTCGTAAAAGGAAAATTCATGAGGAAAATGAAGAAAATGGAATTTTTCATCTGTTTCGTGGTATAGGATTGATTGCTATTGTTTTAGGTGCAATAATAGACTTTTTTCGATATTATCAAAGAAATGTTGCAGATAATGCAATGTTTGTAAGATTTGGATTGCTGCTATTTATTATGTGCTTTGGGGTGGCAAGTATGGAAAAAACAATCCGTGCAGTCAAAGCAGGAGTAAAAGCAGAGTTAGTTGGTAGACTCGCATATGAAGATGGATTAACTGGTTTGGCAAACCGGACAGCGTTCAACGAACAATTGGAGATGCTTCAGATGAAACAGGATTCCGTTGCACTTATTATGTTTGATGTGAATGATTTAAAAAAAGTGAATGATAATTTAGGACATCAAAATGGGGATGAAATGCTAGTAAAGAGTGCAAGGCTAATTTTAGATTCATTTGAATCAATTGGAGGCGAGTGCTATCGAATTGGAGGAGATGAGTTTGTAGTCATTCTTTGCAAGGATAACATTTTAGAAGCAGTAACAGATGGTTTGCAGGCTCTTAAAGGATATATGAAGGAATATAATGAACAAGAGTATTTGAAATATGAAATTCACATCGCATATGGTTATGCTATATTAGCGGAGGAAAAATGTGATATGAATCAACTGTATGAGATTGCGGATCGTAGAATGTATGAATGCAAAAAACAGATGAAAAAAGCCAATGAATAAATTTGGTTATAGGGGATGACTATAACGGACGATAGAAATTAGGAATTAACACATATCCGACTATTTCTGTATAATTACTTATATAACAAATCGGAATAATAGTATAAACGAAATATATAGGAAAATAAATAGAAAGAAGGAATGTTATATGAGTAAAAAAACAAGAGCAGAGAGAAATTTTAAATTCGAAACACTTCAACTTCACGTAGGGCAAGAAAAACCAGATTCTGTTACGGACGCAAGAGCCGTACCAATCTACCAAACATCCTCCTATGTGTTCCACAACTGCCAACACGCAGCAGATCGATTTGGTCTAAATGACGCAGGAAACATATATGGAAGACTAACAAACCCAACGCAAGACGCTTTTGAACAAAGAATTGCTGCATTAGAAGGTGGAGTAGCCGCACTTGCAGTAGCCTCAGGTGCAGCCGCTATAGCCTATGCCATTGAGAATATCGCAGAAAATGGTGACCACGTCGTCGCAGCAAAAAACATATACGGCGGTACATACAATTTCTTAGAACATACCATCAGCAAATACGGCGTATCTACCACATTTGTAGATCCGAACAATTTCGATGAACTAGAGCAAGCTATTCAAGAAAATACAAAACTAGTTTTTATTGAAACCTTAGGGAATCCTAACTCAGAAGTTGTTGATATTGAAAAAATTGCGAAAATAGCACATAAACATAATATCCCACTTATCGTAGACAACACATTTGCAACTCCATACTTAGTAAGACCAATTGATTATGGTGCTGATATCGTAGTACATTCTGCAACCAAATTTATCGGTGGTCATGGAACTACAATTGGTGGTGTCATCATCGACAGTGGAAACTTTGATTGGGATGCAACAGAAAAATTCCCAGGTTTAACAAAGCCAAACCCAAGTTATCATGGTATTAGTTTTACAAAAGCAGCAGGAAAAGCCGCATTTGTTACAAAGATTCGTGCACTACTGCTTCGTGACACTGGTGCAACGATTTCTCCAATTCATGCATTTGTATTTTTACAAGGTCTAGAGACACTATCGCTACGAGTAGAAAGACATGTGGAAAATGCCCTTAAAGTTGTAGAATACTTAAACAATCATCCACAAGTAGAAAAAGTAAACCATCCATCCATATCAGAGGATGCGACACAGCAAGAACTATATAGAAAGTATTTTCCAAACGGTGGAGGCTCTATTTTTACCTTTGAAATCATTGGTGATGGTAAGAAAGCACAAGAATTTATCGACCAACTTGAACTATTCTCTCTATTAGCCAATGTTGCGGATGTAAAATCGTTAGTTATCCATCCAGCAACTACAACACACGCGCAAATGACAGAAGAAGAACGCATTAACTCAGGTATTAAGCAAAATACGATCCGTTTATCCATTGGTACGGAACATATTGAAGATATCTTGGAAGATTTGGAAGAAGCATTTCAAGCAATCAAATAGCATATTGATAAAATGATTTAGAAAGGGCATAATGTCAATAGACTTTAAATTAATATATCGAAAGGAAATTGACATGAACAAAATACTAGAAAGTGCAAAACAAATTAAAGATGAGATTATTACAATTCGAAGAACCATTCATGAACATCCAGAAGTAGGAGATAAACTACCTCATACAAAAAAATACGTTATGGATAAACTAAAAGAATACGGTTACGATCCGAAAGAAATTTGTGAGAGTGGTATCGTAGCAACTATTGAAGGACCAAAGCCAGGCAAGACATTTTTACTTCGTGCGGATATGGATGCCTTACCGATTGAAGAACAGACCGATTACACCTTTAAATCTACCAACGGTAATATGCATGCTTGCGGTCACGATATGCACACATCTATGTTATTAGGTGCAGCAAAATTATTAAGAGAATATCAAGATGAAATAGAAGGAACTGTAAAAATCGTATTTCAACCAAATGAGGAAGGCTTCCGTGGTGCCAAATCCATGCTCAAAGCTGGTGTCTTAGAAAATCCGAAAGTAGACGCAGCAATGGCACTTCATGTCCACTCAGGTACACCAACAAATGTAGTGCTTTATGGTTTAGGAACAAGTATCGCAGGATGTAAAATTTTCCGCATCACTGTGAATGGAACAGGATGTCACGGTGCTATGCCAGAAACAGGAGTAGATCCGATTAACATAGCAGCTCATATTTACCTATCCATTCAAGAAATCATTGCAAGAGAAATATCTGCAACGAAGTCTATTGTAGTCACAGTAGGTAAATTTGTAGGTGGCGAAACCCATAATGTAATTCCAGATAAGGTTGTAATGGAAGGAACGATCCGTTTCTTAGATAAGGACTTAGGTGATTTCATCTATGAACGTATGGAGAATATTGTTACCTCTACGGCAAAAATGTTCCGTGGTGAAGCAACATTTGAAGAGGTGGCTTCGGTTCCTCCACTTACGAATAATACAGAAGTTGCAAATGAAATTGGTGGCTACGTGAAAGAAATCGTTGGCGATAAATCTGTTATATCCTTTGAACATGGCGGAATGGGTTCCGAAGACTTTGCATCTTATACACAAACTGTTCCAAGCGTTTATTTCTTATTGGGTGCAGGCTCAAAGCAAGAAGATGAGCGCTATGGATACCCTATGCATCATCCATGTGTTGTATTTAATGAAGAAATTCTTCCAACAGGTGCAGCAATGCATACTTACGGAGCAATCCAATGGTTAAAGCACAATAAATAAACTTGATCTATAATAGAAGGAAGTCCATTTTTTGACTTCCTTTTATGTTGTAAAATGATCGTAGTTATGTATAAATAATATACAAAACAACCCACAAAAAGCTTAAAAACTCCATTGAGAATCTATCCAGACATGCTAAAATAATCCCATCCAAAACGGATTCATAAATCAAAAGTAAGGTGGGAAAATATGAAAGATTATATTTATATGTATGGGCAAGTTATGGCAACATATAGCTTTATTTTGGAAAATGATTTTCCACAGCCAGACGGTATTGGCTTAATCGGAGAAAGTAATTTTAACTTAGGTGGAGAAACTGGAACAGCCTCTGTCGTACTTGCATCACTAGGAAGCAATGTAAAGATAGCGGGGTCTCATTTAGGTACGAAAAACGCAGAAAAAATTTGCACATTACTAAAAAAATGGAATGTTGATATCTCAGAACTAAAATATGATGAACAGTTTGATGGTGTCCTAGATTACGTCTTTATATCGGGCAATACCCGTACTTGTTTTGGTGAATGGAACAAGTTGTACAACAGGGAGGAACCTTGGTTTGAAGCAATAGAGGAAGAATCCATAAAGAATTGTAATTGCGTTGGTTTCGATCCACTTTTAGATGGAAATGATATTTCTGTAACGGAACTTTGTAAAAAGTATAATAAAAAGTTCGCCACAATTGACTGTACTTATGATTCCGAGTTCAATCACTGTTGCGAAATTAATGCAGTTTCACATCAATACCTAAAAAGTGTTTATGGTGAAAATGTAGATTTTTACGATTTACATAGAAAATACACAGAACAAAGCAATGGGCTTATTATTTTTACCTGTGGAGAAAATGAGCTACTATATGGAAGGAAAAATCAAGAAATTAAGAGATTTCGACCATTTTCTGTCGATGTGAAAAGTACATTAGGAGCAGGAGATAGCTTTAAAGCTGGCACGATATATGCATTGTCTAAGAAAATGTCTGATGATGATATCGTTCGATATGCAAGTGCCATTGCAGGAGTAGCGATTAGTAAATATCCAATTAGCGAAAATCCACCGACAATAGAGGAAGTGGAAGCGTTATTAAGTTCACGATAATAATAAGTTCACATAAAAAATGCTCCCAAAAGTAAAGTGTCTATTATTATGAATACATTACTTTGAGGGAGCATTTATCATGTATTATCTTCTAATTAAGACAATGGTTCCGCCAAGATATTTTGAATGACATCAGTAGGAATCACAAATTGTAGTGCACCCATCGATCCTGGTGCCACCTCATATTCATCAAATGCAATCACCAACTGTTCCTTAGGATTAATATAGAAGTTCTGATTATCTGAAATCTCTTTAAAATCCCATTCAGGCATTTCTTTGGAATCTAAGAAATATATTACATCTTTATTTGCTGCCATTTGTTCTCGCATCTGTTTTTTTATTTCATCACTAATGATTGTTTTGTAGTCTGAATCAGGCTTAAATAAGTCTGCTAATGTAAATTGCTTGCCTGTCTGCTTGTTAATCGTATAGAACTTATGCTGCTCATAACCACTACCAGCAGCTTGGAAGATACTTAAATTAAGAGAAAACCATTTATCATTATTGGTAACAACATTGCTCTTAACCATAATATCCTCACAACCACTATCCATATCCATATTTGCCTTAAATTCATTGATTAACTGGTCGGTTAATTTTTGAATATCCAAATTGATATCTTTTGCACTTTCTTCTAACTGTTTTTTTGTTTCTTCACTAACAGATGGATTATTTTCATCTAACGCTAATTGAGGTACGTCTACATCGGCATGATATCGGTCTTCGTCTACTTGGTAGTCTCGAACAGTGAAGACATCAATTACATTTCCAAGAATCGGAATTTTACTCATTGCATTGGCTATCGGATAGGAAGTGTTAGGAAGGATAATTAATATCCCTAACATGGCGGCAACCGTTAGACCAATACGTTTTATGTAAGAGGTCTTGGTGTTACCAGGCGTTGCCGATTTTCCTTGTTGAATCGACAACTTCACTTTATCGAGAAGATCGTCGGGAACAGGAATTTCATCGTATTCTTTCTTTAAATCATTTATTTTTTTCATAAGATACTCCTTTCAATCAAGTTGAATTTTTAATTTTTTTATAGCACGATATAGTTTACTTTTCGTTGTACTTAAATTCATATGCATAATATTAGCGATTTCCATTAATTTATATTCTTCAAAGTAGTGTAATACCACTATTGTACGCTCGTCTTCTGAAAGTTTATTGAGAGCTCGTTCTAGATCAATATTTTTATATGTTTCTTCGTGAATCGTTGCTGAAATATCAATCATTCCAACTTGCTCTTTCTTTTTTCGACGTAGCATCTGAAATGCTTCGTTAATTACAATACGACAAATCCATGTATCTACGTATCGTTCATCTTTTAGAGATGAGGAGTGTAATATGGCTTTATAAGCACTTTCTTGAATGATATCACTAGCATCGGCTTCATTCTGGACATATGTGTATGCGATTTTATAGTATTTTATATAATTTTGCACAAGAAAGTTTTCTACAAGAACTTCCTTTTCGTTGCTCTTCATTTTGCTCCCTCCTTCTTGTTGTTAGATAAAATTCTATAGTAAAAAGTTTCACAAAATTAAGTTATATGTAATTTCGCCTAAAAATATAAATAATTTCAACTCTTTTTTACACAATATATATAATTATTTTATTGTTATCCATCATAGTAAGTATTATAATCAATAATATGAAAAGAAGAGGAGGATGTAAATAATGAAAAATTCGAAAACAAAAGTTTTATGTAAGTTATTAAGTATCATGCTTCTTTGTTCACTAGTTTTTGGAACTGGAATTACAAAAGATGTGGTAACAGTGGATGCTGCAAGTTATGAATATGCGTGGTTCCCAATGTCAACAATGAATTTAACACAGATTGCATATGAAAGCTATTCTCATTCCAATTCTAATCATATTGATTGTATTGGTTCTACATATGCATTTGCACCATTTACAGGAACCGTTAAGTATACGAGTAGCAACTATGGTGTTACGATTTTCCAAAGTAACAGTAAAGTGTATTATGCAGATGGTTCATTAGATTATATGACTGTTATGTTTATGCATGGAACATGTTTATACAGTGTTGGTACAACTGTAAATCAAGGAACAAACCTTTATAAATTAGGTGGTCTTGGGGCAAATGGTGTAACAAAATATGGCGTTCACCTTGACTGTGGTGTTTACAAAGGACAAAAGAGTACACCAACAAGTACTTATTCAAAATTTGGTAATTACTATGCATTTAATTCATTCTATATTAATCCAAGTAAAACAACTTCAATTGTTAATAAGGGTGTTGTAGAATCTGGTAACACAGTATACAACAATGCACCAACAAACTATAGTAGCTTATGGAGGACACTAGGTGATACTGGTAGTATTCATGTTACTTATCAAGTATACGATTCTGTGAAGGGAACATGGTTATCCAATGTAACAGATACATCAGATTATGCAGGTATCTATGGCAATTCTATCTCTGCAGTATACGCAAGTTTATCTAGTGGAAATATTACATATCGCGTACACGTAAAAGGTGGAAGTTGGTTATCCGCAGTAACTAATCGTTCTGACTATGCAGGAATTACTTCTAAACCAATTGATGGTTTAATGATGAAAACTGACACAGGAAAGACTATTCACTACAGAGTACATATTAAAGGTGGAAGTTGGCTTTCATATGTAACTGGATATAGTACAAGCGATTCTAACAATGGATATGCTGGTGTATTCGGTTCTGAAATCGATGCAATTCAAGTTTATGTAGGATAAGAATAATTTACATACAGAACCTTCCCAAGTAGTCGATGGCTTGGGAAGGTTTTTGCCTTTTCTATCCTCTATTTCTATGCTATAATACAACAAAATACGTTAAAAGAGGTTAGAACATGGAGCAATCAATGGAGAATCAACAGCAAGAAGTAAAACATAAAAGACGTGTTCGTTACAAGGGAACACATCCAAGAAGTTATAAAGAAAAGTATAAGGAATTAAATCCTGAGAAATATGCAGACACCGTAGAGAAGGTTAAGAGAAAAGGAAGTACTCCAGCGGGGATGCATATTCCAATTATGGTAAATGAAATCTTAGATTTTCTACAGATTCAGCCAGGACAAAAAGGATTAGATGCCACATTAGGATATGGAGGACATTCCTCTAAAATGCTAGAAAAGTTAGATGGACAAGGCCATTTATACGCAATGGATGTAGACCCAATCGAATCTGTTAAGACAAAAGCTCGCTTAGAGGCAAAAGGTTTTGGAGAAGACAAGGTCACAGTGATTCATAAAAATTTTGTATGTATTGATGAGGTAGCAGAGGAGTACGGAAAATTTAACTTTGTATTAGCCGATCTAGGGGTATCTTCTATGCAGATTGACAATCCGGAGAGAGGGTTTTCTTATAAATTCGAAGGACCATTAGATCTTCGTCTAAATCCAGAGAAAGGGATTTCTGCAGCAGAACGTTTGAAGAATATCAAAAAGGACGAGTTAGAGGGTATGCTGATTGAAAATGCAGATGAACCTTACGCAGCAGAAATCGCAAGAGCAGTTACTACGGCTATCAAAAAAGGAAGAAAGGTTGAGACAACAACACAGTTAGAGCAAATTATTAAAGAAGTGATAGAGAAAGTTTCAGTAGAAGATAAAAAGGAAACATTAAAGAAAACCTGTCAGAGAGTATTTCAAGCATTAAGAATTGATGTAAATAATGAATACGAAGTACTAGATGGATTTCTAGAAAAACTTCCAGATGTACTAGAAAGTGGAGCAAGAGTTGCAATTCTTACATTCCATTCAGGAGAAGACCGTTTGGTGAAAAAGTCATTTAAGCGTCTTTATAAGGAAGGAGTGTACAGTGAAATAGCATCTGACGTCATTCGCCCTTCTGCAGAAGAGTGTAATCAGAATGGTCGAGCACGTTCTACAAAGATGAGATGGGCAATTAAATCATAGGTAAAATACAAGACTTGTATAATTTTGTGTAAAACTGTAATTTAAACATAAAAATTGTGCTAAATATGAAGCAAATGCATCTTGCATAATCTAGATCATATGATATAATGTTTAAGAATTTAGAAGGGAAGGTTGGGAAAAATGATAAAACAAAGAAATATTGCATTATGTATTATTTTTACAATTATTACTTGTGGGATTTATGGATTATACTGGTTCGTATGTCTAACAGATGAGACAAACGCAATTGCAGAGGAGAATGGGACTTCTGGAATATTAGCATTAATTCTTACAATTGTAACATGTGGTATCTATGGTTTTTATTGGGCGTATAAATGTGGTGAAAAAATCGACCGCGCACACAATTTACGCAACGAACCAGCAAGCAATGGAGGTATCTTATATCTTATAGTTTACATTTTTGGTGGAATTATCACATACGCATTAGTTCAGAATGAAATTAATAAGTTTGCATGTAATTCCTACAACCAATATTAATGAGAAAGAAATACGGTTTAATAGGTTTTCTATTAGGCCTTGGCATACTCTATTATGCATTGGTGCGGTATACGGATTTTGGTATACCGTGCCTTTTTTATAAAGTATTTCATTTGAAATGTCCTGGATGTGGAATTACAAGAATGGTGATTCATTTGTCCAAGTTTGAGTGGAAAGAAGCTATGCAGGATAATTATTTCTTATTCTTTGCAGGTCCGATCATTTTGTTACTTGGTTGTTTTGAATTTTTCGGAACAGGGACAATTAAGAAGAAAACGTGGTATCGTATCACGTCTATTATTTGTTTATTGTTGGTGATTACATGGATGATTGTAAGGAATTATTTGAAGTTGTGAAATGATTATTATTAGGGAAAAATGGGGCTGTCGCTTTAGTGGTTGAAAAATCGTGAGGCGATGGCCTCTTTTCTTCCCTTTTTCATGGGTTTTATTTTTCAATGGAATATAATAGTGTGATTAAATTTTTGAAAATGCATTGACTTTTTCAAGAATCTGTCATAGTATAATTATACAAAGAGTCGTTACTTTTGATATAATGGTTATATTAAAGGTAATGATATGGTGTGCCACTACCGAAGACAATGAAGTGTGGAACGATATAGGTTGGTGTGCTGCTACCAAAGTCGGTGAAGTGCAGAACGATATAGGTTGGCGTGCCACTGCCAAAGACGATGAAGTGTGGAACGATAAAGGGAAGCATCAGCTTTCCTTTTTTTGACTATAAAATGGAAGAACTTGTTGGCTTTGGAACTTCTATGGTGGAAGGAAGAAGAATAAATATATATGAAGTTTAATGAAGTACAGTTTGTATACATAGATGTCGATTATTTGAAATATTTAAATGAGATAGAATCAGAAATTTTTTTGATAAGAATGATCCAGAATATAAACGAAAGCCGCATTTGGGAATATTGTTGAATAATGATGGTAGGGAGTATGTAATTCCTCTGACATCGGCTAAAGCTAAGCATAGAACTTGGGAAGATGTTACTGCAAGTTGGTATAGAATCTACGAAATAATTGATATAACAGAAGATCCTATAAGAACTGGTGATATTATTGTTGAAATTAAGAATCAAGAAATTTTAAAGAAAATAGATAAGGACAAACAACAAAATTATAGACAGAGAATTTTATCTGTGTTGGATATGCGTAAGATGTTTCCAGTGGATAAAAGTGTATATCAGAAGATAAAATTTGAAATAAAGAGTAGCACATTAAAAAGTGATAATCAGAGAATGTTTTTGATGATTAAAGAATATCGTTTCATTTCAGCAATAGCGGATGAAATTGAAAAGAAAGCTACAAAAATATATGATAAGCAAATAGCAAAAAATAAGGTGCTGAAGTATCATTGCGATTATAGAAAATTAGAAGTAGCATTTGATGAATATAAAAAGAACTAGTGATTAAGAACTAACATAATCTAAAGTTTATGAAGGATGGTGGAGTACGGGAAATAGTCAACTTGTAGTAGAAGAAAAAAATAATCAAATTATTGTAAAACAATTAAACGGTGAGTCCAATATAAATCTATTTCTAACAAAGGAACATCTTTGGAAAGAAGAAGCTATCACATAATGGGTTATATCATTAACGTGATAGCTTTTTCTATAATATAATTATTTTATAATTCAGTATCCACACCATTTACAGTGGCATGTTCATTTTCATCCAATGGTATGATAAGACACTTTCTACCATCAATTACTTGTGATGTAATTTGTTCTACCTTTTGCGGTTTTACATTTAGTATAACATCATAGTCATCGGATAATTCAGGAGTGATTTCAGAATCATTGAATTGTTCAAAATCCTCTTGCTCGCGTTCTTGTGATCTTTCCTGTTCACGTTCCTCTAAACGTTGCTGTAAAGTCTGAACTTGTAACACCAATTCTTTTTCACGCTTTCTCGTTGCATGAGCAGCAAGTGCCTTTGCATCAATTAAATGTTCCACAGCAGGTGGTGTATCACCGAACTCTTCTGTATAGCATTGTTCAATCTGAGAAGAAAACTCTTCTGGAATACCACAATCTACAAGAACCGATTGAATGGTTTGATTGGTAAGAAGCAAAGGCTCGTCCGAATCATCTTCAAATGCTTCTTTTTCTTCAATTAAACTATTTAGATTCTCTTGAATCTCTAAGAAGTAATGGTCTTCTTCTTGTTCAATAGCACTCATTGTATTTTGAATAATACTTTTAAACGTTTCCTTTTGTTCCGTAGCCGTTTGTTTTGGTTCACAACCTAGACCGAATTGCATAAAGTCAGCGCGAGGGTCTTTTGGCGTTTTTGTGTAATACATAATGGAATGAATATCGGTGCTACGATCCGTAAATGCAGGGAAGATAAAGCCGTTTTCTGGTGCACCAACAACCCAGTCACGAACTCTTGGTCCGATTCTATTTTCCGATTCAAGATAACCAAGGGCAGGTTTACTTAATGTGACAGGACAGATTGCGCATAATAAGTATTCATATACTTCTTCCGATTCATCAAGCTTATTGTTATCACTTGTTTTTGTCATAACATCATAAGCGTCGTGGAAGATAAGGATTAAGTAATTGCCGGCGTACTCATAATTTTCGATGATTAATTGATAAAATGTTTCCAATAACTCATCATTTTTTAGAGCACTTTCACGAAGTCCCATAAGGAACTGTTGTTTTCCACCAGGTTCTTCTTCCTCTAATGGAAAATTTAATTCTAATAAGTTATTTCCGATGGTACCAGATAACGTTTTCTTTGCTATCTCAAGGTATTTATAAAATTCTTCCTCTTCTAAATTAAGGAAGGTTTCTCTTAAGTTTAATACAATTTCCTTGGAACCGTCTACATAACATCCACACATACGAGTAAATGTACATTCATTTTTCTTGAGACGTCTCTTAAGTTCTAAAACATCTTTCTTAGTCATAATAATCCTCCTAATACTTATAGTATAGTGATGTTTTAAAGTGTCTGCAAGTTAAAAATAAAAATGCACCACTTCCTGAACTAGTCAAAAAGCGGCACACTTTAGAATAGAAGATATATGATTATGAAGTAGGTGTTTCCATAGGAATGGTAATTGGTGCAGTAGTTACAATTGGCTCGGCTTGTGCTGATTGCTCACCGCAAAGTTCTGCTAACGTTCCAAATGTATAGCCCATCTCTTCCCATTTGGTTAATAACTCATCTAAAATTTGTGCATTGGTAGAAGATGTGCTGTGTAACAATACAATGGCGCCAGGATGAATACGGGTCAACAACTTGGAAAATGCCTCTTCTTTACTTGGCTGCTTATTCTGATACCAATCTACATAAGCTAAACTCCAAAAGAATGTTTTGTAGCCTAATTCCTGTGCCATTTTCAAGTTTTCTTCACTATATTTTCCTTGTGGTGGGCGATAAAATTTTGTCATAGTTTGACCTGTAGTTTCTTTATATAAGGTCTCTAAGTCTTGCATTTCTTTGGAGAATGCTTCCATGGAAGAGATAGAAGACATATCAGGATGATGGTAAGTATGATTGCCAACGGTGTGTCCTTCTGCAATCATTTGTTTGACTAATTCAGGTGACGTTTCAATATAATTGCCAACAACAAAGAAAGTTCCTTTTGCATTGTGTTTTTTAAGTGCTTCTAGGATGGCTGGAGTATTTCCATTTTCAAAGCCTGCGTCAAAGGTAAGATAAATCTTGTTGTCATTGGTATCACCTATAAAATAGGCATCGTAGGCTTTTAGTTCATCAACAGTTGCATTTCCTGTAGGTGGTTTTCCATCCGTGGAAAAGCCTAATCCCCAATTTTCACCTTCTTGAATCTGCATGGTTTCAGAATCGTTGTTATTATGTAAAATCCAAGAGATTCCAGCACCGAAAAAATAGGCAGTTATCATAATTAGGGTATACATGACAATCTTCTTAATGATTATTTTCTTAAATATATGCGTTTTCATTTTCAACCTGCATGATTAATCTTACTTAATTATATAGAGGAGAGGATGTACCATATTCCAATTTATAGAGAATCATTTGACATTTTATTTTATTGGGCTAAAATAGTAGTATGAAGGAAAAGAGAAAATTTATATATTCGATTGTGGGGCTTTGTTTCATTACCGTACTATTTTGGGTGTTATGGGTTGTTCGTGCCTATGCGTGGGTGGATTATGAAGAGCATGCCGTTACGATACTAGGTACATTATTGATTGGCATTGTAACGGGAATGGTTGCAGTTGCTTATTTAGTATTTCGTATTGCCCGTACTTCTTATATGTTAGGAAATCAGAAAAAGAACATGGTGATTGCCATTGTCACAATCTTTGTGGTGATGTGCGTGAATTTCTTTATGTTACATGAGTTGAGACATTATGGATATACCATTTCGACGTTAGCAGCAGTGGAAGAGAAGGAATCAAAAGGAGGGAATTACTATTTTCATATTAAAGATTCTAGTGATGACTCGATGGTAATCCTACAGTGTGACAAAGAAACTTATGATGCCTTAGAGATGGATGAAGGAAAACGATATTCCATTCAATATAGAAAATTGAACTTTGGGAATCACAAAGTAACGTTAGGATATATTGATATGAATTATTTAACAGAGTAAAGGAATGATTGGTCTGAGTAGAATCAGACCATTTCTATAGTAGAACGAGATACATTTTGATTTTTATTTTGAGTAAAAGTATGGTATAATAATACTGTTTTGCTATATAGGAGAGGTTATGTAAAAATGAAAGCACTAAGGGAGGAAATTTAGGAGTGATATTGTCTAAAATATTTTTAACGTATTTGAAGTGTGTGGAGAAGACAAGTAAAATCACGTGTAGCGGTTTGGAACATTTACAACACCCTAATATCGTTGGTTTTTGGCATGAAGACAGTTTCGTTTCCCATTTAGTATTGAGAGAATTACAAGAGTTAGAAAAGAAAGCAACTGTATTGGTAAGTGGGCAATGGAGAGGAAATGTAATACAAGAGATGGTAGAACATTTTGAGGGAGAAGTATTCCGTGTGTCCTACAAAGGGAAAACCATTGATCAGTTTAAACGTTTATTTCAAGATGCAAAAACAACAGAAAACTTAATTGTTATGGCTTTTGATGGACCAAAAGGACCAAGACATAAGATAAAAAAGATTGCATTTCTGTTATCAAACAAAAATAGTAAGAATTTAATTGCCATGAAAGCTAGTTATAAGAGAAAGATTCGCTTATTTGGTAGATGGGATCATTATGTGATACCATTGCTTTTTAATAAGATACAAATACAATTTTTTAATTTTGGAACCATCTCTACAGAAGAACTACAACATGTAGATGCTAAAAATGATTTTATTTTAGAGGAATTGAACAAGAGGTAGAGAAATGAAAGTAGAACGAAAACGTTCAAAAAGTTTATTTTTAAAACTTGTTTTATATCTTATTTTTTTCGGAAGTTTGATAGGGGCAGGAATATATTATTGGATTTATTATGGCAATCAACAGGAAAGTAATGAGGTATTTACTCAGTTAAAGCAAAGTGTTTCAATACAAGAGGAACAACTTCATGATGTGGCGGATCGTTTGATTACAGGATATGAAGAATCTGCGCAAGATCTACATAAAGAAGAAAATACGGAATCCTACTTGGATTTCCAACAATTAAAGAATGTGAATGCAGATATTTATGCATGGATAGACATTCCGGATACACCAATTCAATATCCCATTTTGCAAAGTGAGACAGATGATTATTATTTGATGCGAAATCTTGATGGGAGTTATGGTTATCCGGGATGTATTTATTCTAACCAAGAAAATGGTTTGTTAGATTCTGAGGGGTTTGGAATTCTTTATGGTCATAATATGAAAAATGAAACCATGTTTGGTTCTCTTTATCGCTATTTAGAAGAGGACTATTTTGAAGAACATCCTTATGTATATGTGTACACAGAAGATGGAATAAGCGTGTATCACATTCTTGCAGCAACTAAATGGAATAACAAAAATTTAGAAAGTGAATATAGTAATAATACAGGGGGGAAAAGAAAGTTTCTGAATGCCATATATGAAGAAGGAACAGGAATCTTTCGTGAGAGTAGTGCTGAAAATGGTATGGATGAGAGTCTAGATAAGAGGAAAGTAAATGATTTACAATTATTAGTACTATCTACTTGTGTTAGAGGTGACTCTAATTCTCGTATGTTAATAGTATGTCAAAGAATATAGAAAAATGGACATAAAAATCTACAGTAAGGACAAAATAATGGTACAAAGTTGCAAAAAAGGACAGGTAAGGACAAAATTTTGTCAAAAGATATGTAATCTTTCACTAAAAATCAACATATAAATTTTTATAGACTATGAAAGGAGTGCTATAAAAAAAGGATATCAAATAATATTAGTGAAGGGATGCTAGTAATGAAAAAGTTAGCAAAAAGAATATTAGCAGGGGTCTTATGCGGATTGTTCATCTTATCGGGGGAAAGATATGCATTTGCAGGGGAGACATATACCAGTGGTGGTAAAGACTATACCTTTGGACAAATATTAAGTGATTATCAGTACTTTTCGTTTGGGGATTTAAAAGTTACAAATCATACCGTGGGAGCAGTCGCTGTTGGGGGAACAGCGGAGTTGCAAACTTTTGGAGATGGTGCAATTGCTAGTTCTTATTTGAATCATATAAAATCAGTTGGAAATTACACAGCAGGTGGATATTTAAGAGGGCTAAAAGAATACAGCGGTTATGTTGGAAAACCAGTGTACTATAATACATCTAGTGTGTCATTAGCACAGGATTTATTTGTGCAAAATGGTGGGTACATGAATTTTGCTACAGCGAAATCAATGATTACAGCAGGATCGAACTCTCTTGTTCAGCAAGCAAACGTTACTCTGAATAGCTATCATATTAAGGAATATAGATTAGATGGACAGTTGGCGAGGGTACTTGTAATACCATTTAGTAAAACAGTAACAAATGTTACAATTCCAGCTGACACATTAGCAGGGTGTGATGAAATTTTAATTTGTGATGTTAAGATTGAAGATTTCGTGAATACACAGTATACCATTAACTGCTTGGGTAGTAGTATTGATGTTGGGTGTGATTATGCAAATTTTGTACCAGTAGGGGATGCGAAGAAAGCTGTTTATATTCAGGATAATAATGGAGCAACTTGTTTTCAAGATGAAAACTGGAATGTGGTATACAAGGCAGAGTTAATGGATGCAGGAGATGGTCTATTGAAAATGTCAGATGGTGGAAGCATTGAAGCAGGTCAGATGCATTTATCAGGGATGAAGTTTGTTTGGAATTTCCCAGATGCAACTTCGGTAAATACGATGTATCTACCAGGTCATGTGATTGCACCAAAAGCCACAGTAACGGTATCTGGCGGAAATTTTGAAGGCGGTATTATTGGAAATTCAATTGTAGCAAATGGTTCGGAAGGACATTTTTACCCATACTACGCGGTTGAAACTTGTACGGCGTCAGAAACACCAGTGACGTCAGAAGTGCCAGTGACGTCAGAAGTGCCAGTGACGTCAGAAGTGCCAGTGACGTCAGAAGTGCCAGTGACGTCAGAAGTGCCAGTGACGTCAGAAGTGCCAGTGACGTCAGAAGTGCCAGTGA
>CAYPEJ010000024.1:0-18105 GCA_964409685.1 uncultured Anaeromicropila sp. | reverse complement strand
TGACGTCAGAAGTGCCAGTAACGTCAGAAGTGCCAGTGACGTCAGAAGTGCCAGTAACGTCAGAAGTGCCAGTGACGTCAGAAGTGCCAGTGACAACAGAGATACCAGCAACCACTCAAGGGACCGTAACGGCGAGTCCTGTCACATCAAGTCCAGCAACATCAACAACACCAACAGCTTCCAATTCAACATATATACCAGTTGCGTCTAATGTGCCAACTATCTCAGTCACGCCAGTTGTTACATCTGAACCTACAACAACAGAGGAAGTTGTTACAGGAATTAAAGTTGTAATTATTGATAAAGAAACCAAAGAACCAATACCAAGTGCAACTGTAATCGTAAAGAATAATGAGACAGGAGAAGAGTATGAAGATAAAACAAACGAAAAAGGTGAAATTTACATTGATGAGACATCGGGTTCTTTTACAATCATAGTGATTGAGGTTCCAGAAGGATACGAAGCGCCAGACGATTTAACGATTATTATTTCTAGTGGTGAAAATGAATTTATCAGTGGTGAAATCGTTAGTTATGATGAAAATGAAGACTTAGAGGATGGAGCCATAGAAGATTCTACAGATGAAGTGGACGAAGAAGATGTAGATTCAGACACATCGCCATCAGAAAGAGTAATTAGTAGAACATCTGGTGTAGTAAGAGGAAGACATAGTTCATCTCCAAAAACAGGTGAGGGAAATGGAATTATGATATTTGTAGGCATTGCAATTGTTTCGGGAATAGCGATTGTTTATGTAAAGAAAAAGAATGATTGCGAACAAGATAGATAATACAAAGATAGAAGGAGATAGTCTATTGTACTCTCCTTCTATTTTATTTACCATAAAATTAGAGGATGATATTGAAGAAATAAATTATGAAAATAAAAGGAGAAAACTATGACAAGAGAACAGGCAAGGGAAAAAGCAAAACATATTGTTTCAAAGATGACATTAGAGGAATGTGCTTCACAATTAAGATATGATTCACCAGCAATAAAACGATTACAGATTCCAGCATATAATTGGTGGAATGAAGCACTACACGGAGTTGCAAGAGGTGGAGTTGCCACAAGTTTTCCACAAGCAATTGGAATGGCAGCCACATTCGATACCGAGTTGTTACAAAAAGCAGGAGATGTAGTTGCAACAGAAGGAAGGGCAAAATATAACGGATATGCACATCTAGAAGATAGAGACATTTACAAAGGATTAACCTTTTGGTCACCCAATATCAATATTTTCCGTGATCCTAGATGGGGAAGAGGGCATGAGACATTTGGAGAAGATCCATACCTAACAAGTAGACTTGGCGTGGCATATGTGAAAGGGATTCAAGGAGAAGGGGAGTATCTTAAAGCGACAGCATGTGCAAAACATTTTGCAGCACATTCAGGACCAGAAGCGGTAAGGCATGAATTTAATGTAGAGGTAAATAAAAAAGATTTGTATGAGACATATTTGCCTGCATTTGAAGCGTTAGTGAAAGAAGCAGATGTGGAAGGTGTTATGGGGGCTTATACTTGTCTAAATGGGTTACCAACTTGTGCCCACAAGGAAATGATGGACGATGTCTTACGAAAAGAATGGGGATTTGAGGGTTATTATGTGTCCGATTGTTGGGCGATTCGAGATATTCACGAAGGACATGGTATCACCAATACAGCGGAAGAATCTGCAGCGATGGCATTAAAAGCAGGATGCGATCTGAATTGTGGAGTTACCTATTTGCATTTGCTAAAAGCTTATAAAAAAGGTTTGGTTACAGAAGAAGAGATAAGAACGGCAGCAGAACGACTATTTACTACTAGATATTTACTTGGAATGTTTGAGCCAACAGAGTATGATAAGATTCCATATGAAATGGTAGAGTGCAAAGAACATCTAGAAATCGCAGACCAGTTGACAAGAGAAAGTATTGTGCTACTGAAGAATGATGGTTTGTTGCCATTGTCTAAGGAGTATAAGACAGTAGGAGTCATTGGTCCAAATGCGAATAGTAGGGCGGCATTGGTTGGAAATTATCATGGAACATCTTCTAAGTACATAACCTTATTAGAAGGAATTCAAGAAGTGGTGGGAGATGACGTTCGTGTGTTGTATTCGGAAGGTTGTCATCTGTATAAGGATAGAGTGGAACATTTAGCTTATCCAAATGATCGATTGACTGAAGCAATGTTAGTTGCAGAACATAGCGATGTGGTTATCCTTTGTGTAGGGCTAGATGAAACTTTAGAAGGAGAAGAAGGTGATGCTGGAAATAGTTACGCATCGGGAGATAAGGAAACACTTATGTTGCCAGAGTGTCAAAGATTACTTATGGATAAGATTTTGACCATGTGCAAGTCTTATGAAAAGCCAGTGGTAGTATGTATGATGGCGGGAAGTTCTGTTGATTTAAACGAGGCAGATGAGAAGGCAGATGCAATTGTGCAAGTTTGGTATCCAGGGGCAAGAGGTGGTAAGCAAGTAGCACGGATGCTTTATGGGGAGTATTCGCCATCTGGAAAGTTACCAGTTACTTTCTATGGTGGGTTAGAGGATTTGCCAGCGTTTGAAGACTATTCAATGAAAGGAAGAACGTATCGTTACTATGAGGGGACACCACTTTATCCATTTGGATACGGGTTGACGTATGGGAAGGTGGTTGTAAATGAGTTCGAAGTGGTCAAAATGGAAGAAGGTGTATCGCTTAAGATTACTGTGGAAAATGTTGGTGATTATGACACAGGGGAAGTAGTACAAGTTTATGTGAAGAATGAAGAATCAAGATTTGCACCATTGCATCCAGTGTTGTGTGGGTTCCAGAGAGTATTTGTGGAGAAAGGAAAATCACAAGTGATAGAGATTCAACTTGGGAAAGAAGCATTTTCCGTAGTGGATGATGAAGGAAAGCGAGTATTGGATGGTGGAAGGTTTACGTTGTATGTTGGTGTTCACCAGCCAGATAAGAGAAGTTGTGAGTTGAGTGGGACAGAAGAGATGAGGAAGACAGTAGACTTTTTGCTGAAATAGATTTATTTTAGAAAGTAGTAGAATAAAAAGAGTATCGACAATTTTTCTTGTTGATACTCTTTTCGTATAGTCAGTTGTTCATTTCGTAACCGTTGATTTGGCAATTCCGTATTCTTTTACGTTAGAAGACACTGTCTTGCCTGATTCACGTAATGCAACAATTTGTTTTTTAAAATCATCTGTATAATTTTTACTTTTCTTGCCATGATGTTATTCTCTTTTTTATGCTAATTTATGTATTATAACAAACGGAATGTTATTTGTCTAATATATTATAGCCGCTCCAGTTCTGACAGGTAAAAATAATTCGCACTAAATTTTCTGAATTTTCCCTATTAATCTTTAAAATGCGATAAAATAAAAGAAAAAATTTATCGCACAGGAGGTTTTATGGGAAGAGAATAAGAACGAATAAGAAAGAAGTTAGAAAAAAATCCAATTTTAGAGTGCTTACGAATTCAGAAAAAGTTTTATCCAGAGCTTTTCCATAAATTCGATGAGGTCAAAGACCCAAGAAACCAAAGTTATATTGATTACAGCAACCGGGTTATGCTTGGAACTTTATTTTTTAAATCAATCGGAGGTATTGCAAGTATGCAGGATATGACAAGGATGTTTAATGATGAACAGGTCGTATCCAATCTTTACAGTTTTTTAGGCAGTGGCAAACAGGACTATCTTCCGCATCATGTGACGTTGAATGAATATCTGGAACGGCTGAAGCCATCAGAACTTGAGGAAATCCAACAGGATATCGTATATCGGATGATTCGAAGAAAAACATTTAACTCGGCAAAGGTGTTAGGGAAATGGCTAGTCATTGAGGATGGAACAGATAGCCGATTTTATGAAATAGCTCTATGAGCTCTTTTATTTGGCAAAACACGAAATATACTTTCACTGCTGTAAATCTAGTATTGTATTTGACAAACAAATAATTAGAATGTTATAATAATTACAGTTTAGTAAACAGCTATTAAAGCATAGAGGTGAGATACTTTGGAATTTCACAGTATAAGAGAAGATGACATCGAATGTAGGATAGAAAAAGTCTTGGGTGAAAATTTGCTCGAAGAAGAAAAGAATGGAACGCATTTGTCTTATTTTCTAACTTATGCCAATTTATTAAAAGAGTTATTACCTTTATCAGAACAGTTTGACTGTTATGATATTTGGAAAAAGTACCGAAAAGAGGTTATGATTGAAAACTGGTATAAGCAAGGTAATGAGAAATACAATCTGCAAGATTATGTAACTGGTTTTGAAAAAGTCATGGAGCATATTGATGAAGGAGGTTTTATCTTCTCATTTCATTATGGAAATTATCGATCTCTTTACCGGGCAGTAATTGAAAAAATGTTAGAAATTGCGCCAGACAAGAAAGTGATGATTGTAGTAGATCATCAGTCATTTATTCATGAACCTGAATCTAATAAAGACATGAAACAAGTGAAATACTGTATATCTGAAGATTTATCCATAGCACTTGATATTATGGAATATGTCAGCCATGGCGATTGGGTTGCCATCTTTTTAGATGGTAATTCTGGAGTAGGAAAAGATCGAAAACCAATACAATTAAAATTCCTATCTTCCCAAATACAGATTAGAAGTGGAGTCTTTCGTATAATGGAAAGCACTGGAAAGCCAGTGTTTCCAATTTTAGCCGAAGGAAGAGTTGATTCCAGAGTCTTTCAAATCTATGATAATGTAAATCAAAATGCTACTGCTCAGGTTTTAGCAGATCGTTGTTACAATATTTTTCGGCAAAAGCTACTTCAATCTCCACAATATTGGAGACTGTGGGATCGTCATCATTTAGAAGTTGTGGAATGGTCTAAGCTACATAATAATTCAGATATTAAATTGTCCAAGATAAGTGCACTCGATGAAGGACATATTCTAAAAATTGATGAAAATACTGGTATAATATACCGCATCAAGTCAAAATAATGTTTCCGAAATGAGGTGGAATGAAAATGGATGACAAAAAGAGGATAGTAATCACTGGTATGGGAGTGTACTGTAGTGCAGGAAGAAACATAGACGAGTTATACCAGCAATTACATAATAATCAAACAGGCATTAAGCAGTTTCAATTATTTAACACACAAGGATTGAATTCCGATTATTTTGGAGCAGTGAATGATTCGATACCAAGAGATGTGGAAAACGTAGAGGATGAATCAAGACTTGTACATATAATTGAAAAGTTAATAAGCGAATTAATTGAAAGTGGAAATATCAGTAAAAGCGATATTGAGGACATGCTTGAAAGGTGTCAGCTTTCTTTTGCAACTTCTGTTGGATTAAATGAGTATCTGACTGGTTATGTAGATGCTAGAAATCATGGCAATCATACAGCTGGCTGGATAACAAAGATTCCAGAATATCTGATTCGTCCATTTCAGAATAAATTAGGAATTCGAGGAGCATATTCGATTAATTCTGCTGCATGTACTGCTGGTACGACAGCAATTGGAACAGCCGTTACAAGTATCAGATGTGATCTTGCAGATATGGTTGTTGTGTGTGCGGTGGATCCGTTGACCCAATCTGCAGCCTATGGGTTTAATTCATTAAATAATGTCAGTCATTCCATGTGCAATCCATTTGATAAAAGTATAGATGGGATTACTTTAGGAGAAGGTGGAGCTATCTTTATACTGGAAGAGTATGAACATGCAAAAAGAAGAAATGCTAAAATATACTGTGAGGTCTTTGGCTATGGAATCGGAAATGATGCATATCATATCACGAGCCCAGATATTAGTGGTAATGGTGCGTATCGTGTAATGAAAAGAGCCTTAGATGATGCAGGAGTAAAAGCTGAAGATATTGATTATATCAACACACATGGTACAGGAACTGAGCGAAACGATTATACAGAAATTGCTGCTATTAATTTACTCTATGAAGGAATAGACCATAAAAAGGTTTATGTAACTTCTACGAAATCATATATTGGACATTGTTTAGCAGCGGCAGGTGGTATTGAATTAGTTGCTATGATTTTAAGTATAAATCATAATGAGATATTTCCAAATTACGGTTTGCAGAACTGTTTAGCAGATATACCGGATATTGAGTTTGTTAAGGAGCACAATGTTTATTCAGAAATTCAATATGCTATCTCAAATTCTTATGCTTTTGCAGGAAGTTCAGCAAGCGTAGTTGTAGGAAAAGTGAAATGTATGTAAGAAAGGGCAACAACGGGTGAATGATATGGAAGTAGCAATTGTAGGAATCGGATGTTTATCGTGTCTAGGCAACGATATCGAAGATATTTGGAACATGTTGAATGAGCCATCCGCTCATCAGAACATAATTTACAATACCAAATATGAATTCACTTCCTATCTGAAAGGAAGTAGTAAGAGAAAAACAAGCAGACAGGCTAGTATATGCCGCTATACATTGGAAAAAGCAATAGAGGATTCGGCAAAATATATTGATACTAATAGTATTGACGAAAATACTGGAACCATTTATTCTTCTGACTACGCAGCACTCGATGCAAATTTGAAGTTTTTGCGTCAAGTAGCAGAAAATGACCCTGAAATATGTAGTCCAAGTATATTCAGCAATACGGTAGCTAATTCTGTGTTGTCAACATTGTGTATCCCAAGACAGCTTAAAGGAGTAAGCACGATGTTAATTGAAAGCAGCAGTTTTGTATATGCTAGAAATCTCATACTAGAAAAGCGTGCAAAGCGAATTTTTGCTGGCTGGGTGTCTGAATACATTGAAGAATTATTTCAAGATTATCAAGCCATGTATGGTGATCGACGTCTTGCGGAAGGTGCTGTAACATTTTTATTACAAGATATGGATGAAGAAAAAAGCAAGGGCAGTTATTGTAAAGTCAAAAATATGTGTCAGATTAATTTAGGCGAAAATCCATGGGGAGACGATGAAAGTGAGAAAAAGACAGAAGCCTTTATTCAACATTGTATTCAAACCTGCCTAAGCAAATCAGGTAATATTGTTCCAGATGTAGTTATTTATGCGGGAACACACCCAAAGATAGAGCAAATAGAAGCCAAAGTGTATTCTTCAATTTTGCCAAATGCTTTTGTTATAGATAAGATAGCAAGCCTGTTTGGAGCAGTTGGTGAAAGTTCTTTCGAATTTGGCATTTTAGTTGGTTCTTTATGCATCAGTCATGGTATGATTCCTGCAAGTTTTAGAAAGAATGAAAACATATCTGATATTCATTCTGTTTTAATTCAAGGCTATAGTAAAATCGGAAATTATACAACTATTCTATTATCCGATCTTTAAAATTTCCGTCTAAACCTTAATAAAGTTCATTTAGCACATGAAATAAAATAAATAAAATAGAAAGGATACGCATGATTTTAGAAGTATAACTCATGCAGGTGAGTGAATGGATACAAGAAAAAAAATATTAAATATTCTAATAGAAAAATTACAATTAGAAATTGATGATGTGGATCATGTAGATTATGCAATGAATTTATTTGAAAGTGATGAAGAGGAAGGATTCGGATTAGATTCTGTAGATGCTCTTGAAATCATTGTAGCTGTAAAAAAAGAGTTTGGTGTAGATTTGAAAAATGTGCAGAATATAGAATCAATTCTTAAAAGCATTGATACATTAGCTTCTTATATTGAAGAACAACAGTAGAAGGAATGATAAATATGTCAAAAGATAAAAAAGTTGCATTGGTTACTGGTGGAACAGGTGGTATTGGTGAAGCGATAATCAGGCGATTCTTAAAAGATGGGATTCATATTGCATTTACATATCATAATAACGATGAAAAGGCAAATCAGTTAGTACAGGAATTACAAACTACATATAAAGACCTCAAAATTCAAGGATACCGGTTAAATATAACACAGGTTTCTGAAATAAAGAAAGTTGTAGATGACATCATTCGGGACTATCTGCAAATTGATATTCTCGTAAATAATGCAGGTTTAGTGAATGATAATTTACTTATGTTAATGAGGGATGAACAGTGGAATAGAGTGATTGATACAAATTTGAGCGGATGCTTTCATATGATTTCTTCAGTATTACCATATATGATTGAAAGACGTAGTGGTAATATTCTTAATATCAGTTCAGTCTCAGGTATGGTTGGAATTAAAGGCCAAACAAATTATGCAGCATCAAAAGCAGGAATAATCGCATTGACAAAGTCTTTATCAAAGGAAGTAGCCAGAAAGAATATCCGAGTTAATGCAATTGCACCTGGCTATATTAATACAGAAATGACTGCAAGCTTGACAGAAAAGGCGTTAAAACAGTATAAAAGCGAAATACCAATGGGAAGATTTGGTGAAGCTGATGAGGTAGCATCTTTAGCCCGTTTTATTTCAAGTGAGGAAGCTTCTTATATAACAGGACAGACACTGGTAATTGATGGTGGATTAATAAGCTAACCATTTCCTATATACAATAATGAACAGAAAACATAACTATTTTGGTTCAGAAAGGGGCATCAAAGTAAATCAGATTTACGAAAATTATGAAGAGTATAATGACTATTACCGAAATGCAAAAGTATTTACCCCAAAGATATCCATTTCTTTTTGTAGATGGGATTACGGAAGTAATTCCTGGGAAAGAAATCGTGGGATTTAAAAATACTACTATCAATGAATCTTATTTTCAAGGACATTTTCCAGATAATCCAGTCGTTCCAGGAGTACTATTATTGGAATCTCTTGCTCAATTGACTGCCATTATGTATGGAATTGCTATGGAAAATGAAGGATCGCAGCGTATTGGCTACTTGGCGGGAATTGAAAAATTCCGGTTCCGTCAAGTGATAAAACCAGGAGTGTCCATGATGCTGTATGCAAAAGTTAAGGAAGAGCTGAATCATATAGCCAAAGTCAGTGTGAAAATCAAGGTAGATAATAAATTAGCGGTTGATGGAATGATTATAATGGCACAGAAGTAATAATTGATATAGATGGTGAATGAATGAATAGAAAAGTCACAAAATCAAACTATGGATTACTTAATAATTTTTTATATGTATTAAATCAGGTAATGCAAAATGAAAAAAGAATCATATTTGCCGATATCATGGAAATCATATCAGGTGTTTTAGTACCATTGGGAGGAGTAATTTTACCATCCCTAATTACTGGGGTGATTGAAAATCAGGCGAATATTTCAGCATTAGTGCAATTTGTCATATGCTTTTTCCTAATCTATGGATTATGTAATTCTTTACAGGGATATTTTAAAAATCGTAATGAATGGCAGTATATTAAGTTTCGAACATGCTGTTTCGTTAAAAAATTATTGAATAAGTGTATTGATATGAATTATCAGACTTATGAGGATGAGAAAACACAGAAGTTACTAAACAGTGCAATGGATGCTTGTTCCGGAAATCAAAATGGAGTGGAACGGGTGCTCCAGCTTACCGTTTCGCTGTGTATTAATTTTTTACTTGTATTTTTATATCTCATATATCTTTTAAGAACAAAACCATGGATCTCACTTGTTTTATTGCTCACTTCTTTCTTACACATATTCGTTTACTCTATTGCAAATAAGTTTGAAATGCGAATGAGTGAAGAAAAGGCACAGTGTGAACTTAATATGAATTATCTTGATCGGCAAGCATATGAGATTGAACATGGTAAAGATATACGCCTTTTCCAATTACAGAATTGGCTAATTGAAAAATATGAAAATGCAAATAAAAAATATAATGATATCGTTCATCGTGAAAGGCAAAAATATTTTCTAAATGATATTTGCGGAGTAGCATTAAAATCGCTACGAAGTCTGATCTGTTATATGTATTTATTACAATTATTAGAAAAAGGACTTAGTCTGGCACAATTTGTTTTATATTTGGGAATTATTTCAAGTTGTTCAGTGTATTTTGAAAAACTTGCAGAAACAATTTCAGAATTAATCCGAAACCTAAATAAGATAGATTTTATACGAGATTACTTAGAAATCAGTGAAGAAACAGTAGGAGAGAAGAGAAAGCATTTACACTTAGAAGATGGTTCTCTACGCATAGAATTTAAGAATGTTTCGTTCGCTTATCGTAACTGTGACCACCTTGTTTTAGATCATGTTAATTTCGTGATTGAAAAAGGAGAGAAGGTAGCCTTAGTCGGTGTAAATGGGGCTGGTAAGTCAACCATTGTGAAGCTTTTGTGTGGTCTTTATAAAGTGTCGAGTGGTACGATTCTAATCAATGGAATTGATATAAACGAATACAGTGATGTTTGTAAAGATATTTCAGTTGTATTCCAGGATAGTCTAGTATTAGCTGATACAGTTGCTTCGAATATTTCTTGTAGTACAGAATATGATGCAGCACTTGCAAAAAAGGTAATGAAAGATTCTGGACTCGATGAGATTGTAGAGAATCTCAGTTACAAAGAAAATACTTTCTTGGGCAAAGAAATTAGCAAAGATGGGATACAATTATCTGGAGGACAGCTACAAAAACTGATGTTGTCACGTGCATTATACAAAAAAGGTAAATTTTTAATATTAGATGAACCAACTGCAGCTTTAGATGCAATTGCTGAAAGCAGGTTATATGAAAAGTATGATGAACTCACAAAAGGAATGACAACTCTTTTTATTTCACATCGTTTAGCCTCTACAAGATTTTGTGATAAAATAATGCTTTTGAAAGATGGCAAAATTAGTGAGATTGGCTCACATGATGAATTATTGGAGAACGACTCCAATTACGTGCATATGTACAATGTACAAAGCCACTATTATAGATTGTAGTTATACAGCGTTGAAGTGATAATATAATAATCAGATAAATTTGTAGAAAGGAAAAAGACCAATACTTTTTAGTTAATATGATTGGTTGATTTGTGACGACAAATGAAAAAGTTGATAACGACAATAAAACAGTTTATTCAATTAATAGAAGCAAAGAAGGAACATGTTCTCACTAATCTGATTATCGGTAGTGGCATTGAAGCTTGCATTCCATACATAAATTTATATTTTTCTGCCCAAATCATTAATCTGATAGTCCGAAAAGATTATGAAAAATGCAAATTCAATATACTAATTTTTCTTAGTCTTATTGCAGTACTAGAAATAATACAAAAGGCATGTAAACAGAAAGTGAATCAGATTAAGGAAGTGAGTACACAAAACATTAATGAAAAGGTAATTAAAAAGGCTTATGTTTATGATTTTGAAAAGCTTGAAACAAATAATGCCATTGATATTTTACATAGAGCAAAGGGAACATTAGAAGGAATTGGCGGTGTACCAGCAGCAATAGATAGTTTATATCGAATGTTTCTTACTTTTTTTACTATATTGTTTTCTTTGTTTTTTATCGTAATACTGTTTAGCAAAACCGATACACAAGGAAACTTTTTCTGTTCAGTTCAATCAACCGTTGTAATACTTGTATTGTATTTCTTGGTATCTGTTTTAGAATTACTAATTATGCGAAAAGTCCAGAAAGCATTTAATGTCTTGGTTATGAAAAATGATCATAACAATGCAATTGGTCAATATGTCACTGACACGATGATAAATCAAAAAAATGGAACAAATATTCGTATCTATTCCTTAAAGGGTCTATTAAATCATATATTTGAGAAATATTATGAGGCATCTATAGGGGATTACTTAAGTACCAGTAAGAAAACTGGAAAGTACTATGCTGTGTGTGCTTTCTTAAGGCAGATAACTGCTGGATTTTGTTACATAATGATTGGAGCAAAAGCGATCTATGGTGTAATAGATATTGGTGATGTCTTTTTATATATAGGTGCAATTAGTAGCTTAATGAGTTCCATTGGGGATAATGTAGGAAGCATAATAGGTTTTTTATATAAATGGAATTACCTAAAGGATTTGGTAGATTTTATATCTATGTCTGATGAAAAAGATGGACAAGAGGAGATTGCTGATTGTGAAACTGATCATGTGTTTGAGTTTAAGGATGTTAGTTTCCGATATCCGAATAGTGAGGAGTATGTTTTAAATCATATTAATCTGAAAATCTATGCTGGCGATAAAATCGCAATCGTTGGATATAATGGTGCAGGAAAAACTACATTGGTAAAATTATTATGCCGGTTGTACAAACCAACAGATGGAATGATCACAGTTGACGGAGTTGATATACAATCATTTAAATTTGAAGAATATGTGAAATTGTTCTCGGTAATCTTTCAAGACTTTAAGCTATTTTCCTTCCCTTTGGATGAAAATATTGTATCTGGCAAAGCAGTCGATAATCAAAAATTGTCTTACTGTATAGATCAAGTTAATCTAGGACATCGGGTTGAAGCAATGGAAGATGGATTACAAACGCAACTTTATAATGACAATGGCAATGGAGTTGAGATTTCTGGTGGTGAAGCACAACGATTTGCAATTGCAAGGGCATTGTATAAAAATGCAGAATTTGTGATTATGGATGAACCAACAGCTGCACTTGACCCGATTGCAGAAGCAGAGATTTATGAACAATTGAATGAAATGGTAAAAGGAAAAACAACAATTTTTATTTCACACAGGATGAGCAGCTGTAAGTTTTGCAAAAACATTATTGTATTGAATCAAGGAAGTATTGTGGAGCAAGGTAATCACGAAGAATTAATGAAGATACAAGGAATTTATAAAGAACTATTTGAGGTACAGGCAAAATATTATGCCTAATTCAATATTTTGATGAAGTATAGTTTACTGTTAGTAGCTTTAAGATGAAGTATTATCTAATGCAAAATCATTGTTTTGGATTAGGTTTTACTAATAAAATTAAAACAAAAGAAAGGAGGAATTATTATGTTATTTGAAGAAGCAATTGAAGTAGAAGCAAATGAAGTAGTATTAGAGGCTGTAGATGAAACAAGATTTGCAGCAGAAGCTAACAACGTAGTAATTCAAAGATGCTAATTTTAGTCTAGTACATAATAATTGATTTATGTTAGTTTGAATTAGGTTCCAAGATCTAGCATTTCTATTGCTAGATTTTGGAATACTTTTTTCTGTATCTATTATTATCATATGTTGAGGTACCGAATATGAGCGTAGCAAATGTATTTCAAATTACCTTTGAGATTGTAGTTATGGTACTAATCACAATCATATACCGTTGGACAATTTATTTTACACATGAAATGGGACATTTTATTGTTGGAAAATGTTTAGGATTTCATTGTAAAATTATGATAAATAGAGTATCTGTCTTTATGCCGAGATTGTCTACAAATATCAAAGGAAATCATAAAATCACTGTAAAGCAAGATTTGATTTTTTCTATGAATGGTGTATTTTTAGCAGAAATTATGAATGTTATTTTCATCTATCTTTTTTATCAGTATCAATATGTTTACTTGCTAATCCTAGTACATATTCCTATTCTTTTTATTGATATGATTCCTGATGGAGATAGTGATGGAAAATGGGTACTAAAGGAATTTGCAAAGATATTAGGGTTAAAAAATTCTACGAAATCACGTATAAAAAATATCCCAGTCATTATTTATTTAATTTTACTTTTACTTTCAACATTTTTAACTGTAAGATGTTATATCCAGAATTATGATAACAATCGTTTTATATGGTATGGATTACCGATCCTTTGTGTTTTCTATTTTACATCGTATCGGTATATGTATCGTTATGCCAAAAATATGTGTAAGGGAAAATGAGTATGAATATAAATAACGAAAAGAGCTATATAGTATCTGGTGATGAAGAAAAAACCTTTATATCAGATGTGAATTTTGAGCATTTTTATCGAATCAATCAACAAGTATCTGAAGTCTCCTTTCAGAATGAAATTCCTACAAAAATGGTTCAAACAGGAACACGTTTTTTTCAATATAAGAATTATTCGCAAGAGATTGATGTTGGTCTTTATGGATTTCCTTATTGCTTGGGTTCGTTAATTACAGATAGTACTGTGGGAGAGTTTCCAGACTATTTGAGAGAACTATCACAATTCAATCGTGTGTTTTCTGAGTGTAGAAGTTTTAGTAGTTCTGGAATCTATGATATGGAGGAACAGCGACTCCTATTTGAAGGATTACGAATGGCTGATTTAGGTAACGTATCCATAGAGAATAAAGAAATAAGCGAATGCTGTACACAAATGAGCCACTTATATGAATGGTCATTCCAGAAACAAATCCCTTTGGTTGCAATTGGAGGAGATCATTTATTAACATATATCATACAGTCATCATTGAAAGAATTGAAACAGGAAGACATTATATTAGTTATTTTTGATGCCCATCATGATTGTAAAAATACAATCTTTGAAAAGGAAAATGTAAATCATGCAAACTTTGTAAAGAAATTATTAGAATTCGATTCTATTAAAAAAGTAATCCAGATAGGTGGAAGAGGGATTCGAAGTGTTTCCAATATTGTATTTCATGATAAGTTAATACAGTATCGTGGTATACAAGATATGGATAAACTGAAAAAAGAATTAAGTTTCTATCAAGGATGTAAGCTTTACTTAAGCATTGATTTGGATGTAATAGACCCGGCGGTATATCCAAGCGTGGATTTTATTATCCCAGGTGGTCTTACAATAAATGAACTTAAAGCAATGTTGAAGCTGATATTTGAAGAACATCTTCAATTGATCGGTTGTGATCTGGTCGAGGGATTACCAGAAGAGCATCATCAATATGTTCAGATACCAATTAGAATTTTAGCTATTATTTTAGATTTTATTAACCAAAATCAAAAGCACTCATAAATTACTAGTTTTTAACTTAAGATACAAAGCGATTGGGTAAGGAGATGATAGAATGAAGACGATATTAGTTTTTCCTCCATTTTGGTCTGCATCGCAGCCATATTTGAGTTTGCCATCAATAGCAGCTTATTTAAAAAAACACGGAATAGATGTGGAGCAGATTGATTTAAATTTACAAATATACGATTATGTTTTATCAGAAAAATTTTTAACGAAATGTATGAAAAGAATCAAGAAACAGAATAATGAAAATGTATTATCTGCCGACGAACGTGATTTATTACAGATAATGGACTTTATGTCAAGAAATATTAACACATATAAAAATATGTTTCGTAGTGAAGCGGCATTAGATATCAATGTCTATACAAAGTGTTTCTCAATTATTGACTGTTGTTTAGCTACCATATCTAAGTTATACGAAAAAGAGACACTATCCTTTGTCTATTATGAACACAACGATTATAGCGAATTAAAGTCAAAAGATGTTATTCGTTGTATGGAAGATGTGAAGAAGGGAAAATTGAAGGACTCACTTGTATATGAGTTAGTTTATCCATTTGTTGAACGTATCGCATGTGAGCATGACCTTGTAGGCATCTCCTTAACTGGTTCAAACCAGATCATTCCAACTTATATCTTTGCTACCTTATTGAAAGAAAGGAATCCAAAAATTAAAATCGTTGTTGGGGGTAACATTGTATCAAGATGGTGTACTTTGTTACAGAGCAACACCGATTTATTTAAAAATATTGATTTCTATATGTATGGCGAAGGTGAATATCCTTTTACCAGATTAATAGCATATATGGAAGGAAAAATCCCAATCAAGGAAGTTCCCAATATACTCTATGTCAATGAAGAAAATAAGGTTGTAATGACGGAGGATAATTGCTATTTGGATATCAACACACTGCCAACACCTATTTTCAATAAAGATGAAATAAAGAAATATTTTTCACCAAAGGTTGTTATGCCACTTTTAGAAAGCAGAGGCTGCTTCTGGGGAAAATGTTCGTTTTGCGACCATTCTTACATCTATCATGGAAAATATCGAAAACGTAGCATTGATCTGGTTATAGAAGATATCAAAACTCTAGTAAATGAATATGGCTGTTGCGCGATTAATTTCCATGATGAAGCGATTGCACCAGTAGAAATGTCTGCATTATCAGATAGACTGCTTGCAGAGAATCTACAGATTAAGTGGACTACTTGTGCAAGACTCGATTTAGCCATGAGTCGTAAGTTATTGCAAAAAGCACATAATGCCGGATTAAAAATTCTATTCTTCGGCTTGGAAAGTATTAATCAGAGAGTATTACAAAAAATGCAAAAGGGAACAAAAACCGAAACGATTAAGCAGATTTTGCAAGACAGTGCATCAGTAAATATATGGAATCATCTTTTCTTTATCTGTGGATTTCCAACAGAAACAAAAGAAGAATTTAATGAAACACTTGGTTTTATTCAAAAAAACAGCGAATATATCCATAGTTCCGGATGCTCTTACTTTACATTGGGCAAATATTGTGATGTTTATTATCATCCAGAAAAATATGATTTGGATATAATAGAAAATCACGATAATGATCTTGCATTGTTTACAGATTACAAAATGCATCAAGAATATGGATATCAACGTAAGTACTATTTAGATAACATTGACAAATTGAGCTCTGGTAAATTTTTGTATGCTACGAATTGGGTCTATCGAGATCACTGGATTCTATTTAGTGACTATCTCTTTCAAGAAAATGAAGTCAATGAGGAAAATCGTATAGACTTAGGAAATAGAGTTGTTTGGGAAGTTATAGGTGATAAACTTGTGATATACAAAATCAACCATGGAAAAATGGAAATCATCAAATTAGATGCAAAATACCACGTTTTTCTAGACGCAATTGTTAAGTATGGCGAAAGAGAGAAGATTATAGAAGAGATAGCCCTGATTGCTCATGCATCCAAAGAGAAAGCAACGAAATACTGGAATGCATTCTACAAGGTACTGAGAGAGCATAATCTGCTAGATTTAAAAAAGAGAAATACATCAGTTGAAGATAGTTGATCTCGATAATTCGGGGTAACCGTCAACTCAGATACGCCTACCATTCCCGACTTCCTTCCATTATACTATACCAAAACCCTAGGAGGTAGTATCAATGGACAAAAGAAAGTTCATGTGGTCAGAATCGATACCAGAATACTGTAAAAATCAGAATCCTTCATCCAGCCAGTGAGTTTAGTATACTGGGGATGAAGGTTTTTTTGAAGGCGCTGTTGAGTTGACGGTTACGATTATCTGGATACGATAAGCGACTATAATAGCAATACGAAAGAAATGATTATCAAGAGCGATAACCGTTTTAAGATAAGAGATTATGAGCATGCATATAGGCTTGTATTTGAATATATAGAAGCATTTTACAATACTGTGAGAATCCATAGTCATTGTGGATATGCCTCACCTAATGAATATCAAAAACAATACATAAACACAATGGAGGTGAATCTCAAAGATGTCAGTTAGCTTAGGTTAATAAGAAAAGTACCGTTTTAATTTGTACCAAAACTTGACATAGTGCCAGTGTAGAGAATTGGAAAGCATGGGAACATGCGAATACAAGGAAAGGCTACTAGAGAATCTCCAGCAGCCCTATCTTAGCAACAACTCTTACAAACAAATATCTTAGTGAGCAAGGTTTTATAACACTAAGTGAAAGATATTCACAAGTAAGGTAATTCTTATTGAACCGCCACGTCCCGAATGGCTTGCGTGGTGGTGTGAGAGGACGGAAATTCAATTAATGAATTTTCTCCTACTCGATTTCAGTTGTTATGGAATACTTCACTAAACAGTCATATCAGTCTCCAAAGAACTCTTTGCTGTCTCATCATTCCTATTCAGTTCCTGCATATGTAACTTTAACTTCAATATCTCAACAAATTCCTCACGATTCGACTCATTGAGTTGTTCAAACATCTGGATTAATCGATGTCTCTCTGGAAGAGTAGTCCTATTAGATTCCTCAACCGATTGATCCTCAACCGCAGCTTCCTCATCCAAAGAACTATCCAATACAAAATCCAAAGATGCCTTCGTCTCACTTAATGTTCTTCCAACCAGATAATCACAAGTAACATGAAAATAATCTGCAATATTACGAATTACCTGTGCATTTGGCAAAACTGCATTTTGCTCAATCCGACTAATATTACTTCCGTGAAGTCCCGCAATTTTCCCCAACTGACTTTGAGTCAAATGATTTGCTTTGCGTAATTCACAGATACGTTTTCCCATATCTTTCATATTTGCTCTCCTCGTATAATAAGTTTATAGCCAAGAAAAATTGGTTATAAACCTATTCTTT
>CAYPEJ010000023.1:0-78532 GCA_964409685.1 uncultured Anaeromicropila sp. | reverse complement strand
AGAATAGGTTTATAACCAATTTTTCTTGGCTATAAACTTATTATACGAGGAGATAGGATATGGATGAAAAAGCAGTTAGTAAATTTATAGATACGAATCAGGTTGCTTTTGTTAATAAACATTTAAATCCAAAAGGGCCATTTGATTTAAAACCTCAGTATAAATTAGATTATGGCGGAGCTGTTGATTGGGCTGTTTTTGATAAAACAACAAACAAAATTATAGGTTTGATTGAATGTAAGGGTGAACCTGATTTGACAGAGTTTGTTAGAGGGTTAGGACAAATAGAGCAATATTATCAAGCGATGATAAGAAATCCAGCAGCATTTACGTCCGATGCAAAAACATTATATGTAGCAGATAAAGTAACTGTTAATAAAATACCACATTGGGATTTGATGCATTTTGATAAATCAGATAATCTAGTTTTAATTGATAGTTCAGTAGTTGGAACTACTACTTTACCAACAGACGAATATGCGTTGTACAAAAAAAGAGATTTAGGGAGATTAGTTGCTGTAAAGTCAGATGATTTAATATTAACTGGGATTCCGTTTGTAAGAGATGTAAGATTATATGAAGTATATATGGGATTGATGGCATTATATGAAGATAATAAGGATGAAGTATTTGGTGGAGGAACATCAAATATTAGAACTGTAATAGATAATGTTTTAACTGTATACAAAACCAAAAATTCTGGAAATGCACGTAATGTTGGCATTTCACTTAGAGATTTTGGGTTAATTGATGAATATAATATACCAACAGAATATGGAATGGTGATGTTGAAATCAAAATATGTGGATTTCATAAAGAATATAATTTTTGAACATTATAATGATGTGATTGTTCATATTGTGACTGCAATGTTAAACATTGCAAGTCAAAATGGTGTTAATTGGAAAAACTTACAGTAACACAGTTGCAGATAAAAGCAGAACTACTTCAAATGTATAATGGGAAAAAGTTAAAAAATTTGACTGATGATTCTGTAACAAAATGTAACTATATTGGTACGTGTTTATTGATACTTGAAGAAGAGTTAGGTGCCGTTACTTCAACAAAAGTGAGAACGACGAAACAATACCAATTTAATTATTTACCACTAAAAGAATTATCCATGACAAAGGATATAAATAATGGAATTGTTAATAATATTCCAGCTCCACTAATTAATTATATGACAGCACATGGGTATACTAATTGGATTCAATAAAATATAGTATGGTTGGACACATTAAATATAATTGCGAAAAGATATAATCGAAATAATCCATACATATTAAACCAAACCCACACACGATGAAAGAAGTAATGACATATCTGCAAGAAAAATATGATTTCACAGAATTTAATAAAATTTGGAAGAATATCTCACTCAATACAACGAAATGAGAGCATCAAGCATTATGCAATATTCCCCAAAGTTGCTTGATGAATATGCAACACTACCACAACTATTAAGTAGCGATGAAGAAGGAATTGGTTGCAGAAGGACATTTATCTTTTATAAGTGATGAAATAGATAACTACTATACGCAAGGAAGTAAAAATCAAAAATTAAAAGACCTTGCTAATATGCTTAATAAATTGAAAGAAGCATATTATGAAAATCCAAGATATAATAAACTAACTTTAAAGGTACATTTTTTTAGACATAACAAATGGAGTATCTGATCAATTTTATGTAAGAACATCATCTGGTCGTGAATATGAATTTTCATACTATGTTAATTATGATGAAATAGAAGTTGATGGTGAATTGGTTTATATGGAAAAAGCAAGAGATGATGATTATTCTGATAGTTCTTCTGTTTCAAATAGTTACACTGGTGAATATGATGCAAGATTAGAATACGGCTCTGGAAGTGTATTAGTAGCCATATCAAAAGATGCTATGGATAGATATTTGACAGCAATAAATAATGACAATCAAGGAACTATTGCAGAAATGGAAAACAGTGGAGAAATTGGTTGGACTGAGAAAGGCACGAAATGTAATATCGTTGATAGAGGAATTGGAACATACAAAGTAAAACTGTTAGATGGAATATATGCAGGAAATACTGTATATGTGATATCTGAGTCAGTAAATGAAAAATAATTATAAAAGGAGAGACTACTATGGCACTTATTAAATGTCCAGAATGTGGAAAGCAAGTATCAGATAAAGCAAGCAGTTGTCCTCAATGTGGTTGTCCTATTAGTAGTAGCGTTGCTAGTAAGCCAACTACTGCACAGATTAGAGTTGTATGTAAGACGAATACAATGAAAGTTGATGGTAAACCAACAAGTCATGGAAGTATTGTTACTGTCAATGTAAATAGTTCAAGAAGCATATTTTTAAGTGCTTGGGGTGGAGCAGTTGGAGCATTTGGGAGTAGTGTTAATGCGATAGTAGTCGCAGGACATAAATATGATTTAGATGTGCACATGACAATTACTGGAAGAATGCTATATTTAAAAGAAGTAAGTTCATTTGTTTAATGATTATACATAAGAAACACCAAACACACAAAGGGTTGTACGAAACGGACAATCCTTTTTTAATGGCTATTTTAAGAATGTTTTTTAAATGGTGTCGTAACTTAAAAGTATTGGCATCGCTTCACCCATGATGATAAATCAAGGGGTGAGGTGGTGTCATATCTTATATTCATAAGTTGTCAGAAGAAGGTTGAAAGATATTTTCTTTTTTTATACTTATTTTAACGGAAAGGAGGTGTTACAGAAAGGTTTACTTTTAGAAATTGCAATTTAAGGTGCTGGAAATCAGTAACGGAATCTATGGACGGTTGATTTTGGAGCGTCTCATTGACAATGTAAACATTTTGGAACTACGAAAATCCAGTTAATAAGTGTCAATAGCTAAACCCCAAATGATATTTTTGAAATAAAAAGAGTATACTACCTTTCTTGGAAAAATATCATTTTTAGGTTAACATTTATACAGGTGGATTGATAAAGGCATTTTTTATCAATTTTCCTTGTTTACAATGTTCTTTTCAAAAGTTGCAGAAGCTAGTATAATCAGTTCAACAAACTAGAATATATGGAGGTAATGCTTATGCGAAGAAGTGACAGAGAAATTACAAATAAAAAAGTAATAGAAGAATTTGTTGCAGAAGAACAGATACTTAGGATTGCATTTTATGATGATGGAGATATTTACATTGTTCCCGTTAATTATGGATATTTATGTGAAAATGATAAATATTCGTTTTATTTTCATGGCGCAAAGGCTGGAAGAAAGTATGAACTTAGTAAATCTAAGCCGATAGTAGGATTTGAGATAGATGGAAAGTATAAATTACAAGAAAATGAAATGGCTTGTGATTTTTCTGCAGCATTTCAAAGCGTGATAGGAACAGGAACACTACAGCTTGTAGATGATATTGAAGAAAAGAAAATTGGGCTTAATGCTTTGATGAAACAGACAACTCAACATTCAGAATGGAATTATAATGACAAAATGCTTGAATCAGTTGCAGTTTTTAAAATAGATGCCCATAAAATATCATGTAAAGCAAAGTAATTGAAAAACAAAATCTATGATAGAAGGTACAAGTTAATGGCTAAATTAAAGAAGAATCATTTTTACTATGGAGCAATATTAGACGCGTTGTATCAATATAATCCAGATGCATCACTTGTATTGATGTCGCACGAAGAAGAACCTAGACAGGTTTATAAAGTAATGACCAATACCTCCCAAGAATGTATATTATTTTTTAAGTATGCGTCTCCAAAAACAAATGGAAAATGAATTAATGGATGATGTTATGAAAAAATCATCAAAACAATCAAAGAAAAAAGGAGTAAGTAATTCACAAATGGAGTCATTTATCGCGGCAGATATGGAAATGTATGAAGATAGTATGAACTGCCCATTTTGTGAAAATACTTTAAAAGATTTGATTATTCATAATAATGGTGATGACATGGAGTCCAGAATTTGTCCCGTTTGTAAACGGCGTTTTGTCAATAAGCGTCAATATAAGGTGATTCGTAAATACTGTGGTTCTAATAAAACAATTCCAGAATTATATATTATGGATTATCCAGAACGAAATAAACAAAATGATGAGGCACAGGAAAAATTTGATAGGAAAGAAGTGAAAGAGCAATCACATTTTAGAGATGCAGTCATAAAGCAGCTTTTTATAATGAAACAGGATGGTGATATATGTCCTGTCCATAACTGCAAAATGGATATAAAGGTAATAAATTTTAGCATAACGTTAAAAGATACTGTTCACTTTTGTAGAAGATGCAATAAGCATATAATTTCAAGAAGTCAGTATGACTTTTTGAAAAATCAATTTATAAAAAGTAGTAAGCGAATAGTTCAAGATATTACGTTTGAGGAATTAAGTTAGAGTACGGATTATTGTACAGCTAATTTATTAAAGCATTATTGTAATAGTACATATTCTTTGTTTTCATATAATATCATAATTATTTTAGTAAAACAACTGTGAAGTTAAATGCCATTAATAGCGGAATATCAACTAAAAGCACACTTTTATAAGCAAGTGTATCTGGAACCAATCCGTCTGGCAAGTGGACAGTATATATTCAAAATTCAGGTGTATCCTTTTTGCATATCTTGTTTAATCATTACATAAAAAGTACAAATGCACAAAAAATAGTAATGCCTATTGAAGTAAAAATGATTTAGTGGTAAAAAAGCATTACTAAAATTCGTGCAATGCACAAAAATAAGGAGTGATACTGTGGAAACTAAGAGAGATGCATACCTTGAGCAGTTAAAAGTACGAAAAGATAATGGAATGATTAGGATTATCACTGGAATCAGGAGATGTGGAAAATCATTCATGAAATGTCATACTCACGAATAATAAGAGATATTATAGTTCTTCTATGGTAAAAGTACCATTTGATAGCTTTCTGTAGAAAAATAGTTCATGGGGAATCCCCTTTTATTTTGTTTAGTTGAATTGTTCTTAGTTAGTTCAATTTTACTACAAAATAGGAGGGGAATTCCTTATTTTATTGGAATTTTTTAAAGTTGTTTAGTAAGCGTCTTACAGAAACGAAAGTTGTATCCTGTGACTGGGCGATTTGATATTGTTTTTTTATTCTTTCAACATTACTTTACATGCGTGACAAAGGTTATGAATTACCCGCAGGGGTAATTACACTTTCAGCCAGTAGTAATATAAATGCAAATACCAAGTCTTATCATTACAACAAAAATGTGGATGTGTTCTTGGGAAATAATAATTTATGGTTGGACACATTAAATATAATTGCGAAAAGATATAATCAAAATAATCCATACATATCTCCTTTTTATGGAGATTTTAAAGGATTTCCACCTATTCTTATGCAAGTCGGAGGTTCAGAAATGCTTCTGGATGACAGTAGTGTAATCGCAGAAAAGCTAGTATGATGTGGAGGTAAGGCAGACTGACAGTCATGGAACAATCACAGCAAGGAGCGACTATGAACGGGCTAGGCAAATGAAAATGGAACGGAATAGAGTATGTGAAGTTTAGAATATTTCATGGAATTGTAAGCGTGGTTGTGATAAGATAACAGTATTGGAAAATTTAACAAATTAGAATTTGGCGAGGTGATTATATGATAAAATCTGCGATAAAAGGTGAAGCAAGGATATTAGCTGAGTTAGCAATTCAATTGTGGAACGATCACACAGTGCTGGAATTAGAAGAAATGTTTGAGAATCTTACTCAAAGTGACAAAGCGATTTGCTTTATTAAGTATGTGGATAATACTGCAGTAGGATTTGCACAATGTCAGATTAGAACAGACTATGTTGAAGGTACTAAAACTTCTCCTGTCGGTTATTTGGAAGGCATATTTGTTGTTGAAACATATAGACATAACGGATATGCAAAAGAACTACTTAAGGAGTGCGAGAAATGGGCAAAAGAAAAGAAGTGTTCTGAATTTGCCAGTGACTGTGAATTGACCAATGTTGATAGTTTAAGATTTCATATGTCGATGGGATTTGAGGAAGCAAATCGAATAATTTGTTTCAAAAAGAATATTTAAAGCATGACAAAATCCAAGTTGTCAAGCTTGTAAAGTCCCAATTTACCTTGATAACTTCCTAGTTTTCGAGTTAGTAAATAATACGAATCAATGAAGGGCAAAAGCGATTTATAAAAAGAATTTAGTAAAGCTAGGTGAATAGCACATGAAAAACAATGAAAAATCAGTAGAAAATATATCAATCATCGGTGGCAGTGATGGACCAACTGCAATGGTTATTGCAACACCAAATAGTAAAACATTAAAGCAGAAAATTCAAAAATTAACTTTTCAATCTAAAAAGAAATTAAACTCCATACATATTAAACCAAACCCACACACGATGAAAGAAGTGATGACATATTTGCAAGAAAAATATAATTTCACAGAAGTTAATAAAAATTCGGAAGAATATCTCACTCAATACAACGAAATGAGAGCATCAAGCATTATGCAATATGCCCCAGAGTTACTTGGTGAATATGCAAAACTACCACAACTATTAAGTAGGGATGAAGAAGGAGTCAAAGAATTTCTAAAGCAAACTGAAATTAGACAGCAAAAAGCCACTGAAGTACCTAAAGAGGTATTTGATATAGACTATCATATTTTTGAAATAAAACATGGAAGTGACAAGATGAGTGTATATATTGAGACACGATTCAGCTATATTGGGAGTGGCTTAGAGTATTCTAATAAGTCTGTATACACTAAATTCAATAAGATTTATAAGGATATATATAGGTATTATGGTGTAACCGAAGAAGATATTCAAAACAAAACGAAGAGATATAACAGTTTGCTTACTACGCTTACTATGAAATAGAAAAAGTAGAATGTAAATAGTGATATTATAGGTCTTCTATGGTAAAAGTTTTATCAAGAAGTTAAAATGCTTTTTAAATTTGGGAGAAAGTGGTATAATAAATTAAAATTTGTTAATGAGGCAGGTTATGAATTTGAAACATGAAAAGATAAAACGTAGTAAAAAAGGAAAAGAGGTAATTGTATGCAGAATAAAGAACTATTGAAACAAATAGCAAGCTTTAGTGAAAGGCCTGAAATATTTGCTGCAGGGAGCGGGAATATCTGGACAGAACCTTATTTGGCACAACAGATGTTAAGTTGTCATTTAGATTTGAGTTCAGATGCTTCCTCAAGAAGAGGAGAAATCATCGAACGTTCGGTACAATATCTGAATCGTCATATAAAGGATAACAGTAGCATTCTTGACCTTGGATGCGGTCCAGGACTGTATTGTGAAAAGCTGGCACAACTGGGACATCAGGTAACGGGAGTGGATTTTTCACAGAACAGCATTCAATACGCGAAAGACAGCGCGAAGAAACAAGGCTTGGAGATAGAGTATTTCTGTCAAGATATTTTCTCCCTAGAATACAAAGAGTGTTTTGATGCAGTTTTGCAGGTTTATGGAGAAATAAATACGTTTTCAGATTCTCAGAGAGACCAGTTATTCTCTATGGTTAAAAATGCGTTACGTCCAGGAGGAGTATTTATTTTTGATGTTACGACCCCGGTTCGAAGAAAGAATGGTGAAAAAAGAGATTGGTACTTCGGTGAGAGAGGATTCTGGCGGGAAAACAAGCATGTGGTCTTAAGTGAAGAACTGGAGTATGACAATGATATCTGGTTGGAGCAGTATTTGGTTATTGATGAGGAGAATGTGAGAACCTATCGGAATTGGTACCATGAGTATACCAAGGAATCAATGATGGATATTCTTAGAACTGTTCCTTTTTCAGAAGTTATTATTCAAGAAAGTTTATATACGGACAGAAATGAGCAGGATTCTGAGTGGCTTACAATCATTGCAAAAAAAGAGGGGTAAAGGGTAATATTAGAAAAATGGTATGATACATACAAACTGGAATTTTGGAGTGTGAATTATTATGGATTTACAATACTATATAGATTTATTTAAAGAAAATGGATATATCATGGAATTGAGAAAGCATATTGGTCACATACCTATTATGTGCACAGCAGGTGGAGTAATTATTGAAAATGATAGAAATGAAATACTATTGCAAAAACGAAGAGACAACAACTGCTGGGGAATAATTGGTGGTGCAATGGAAATTGGAGAAAGTATTCAAGAAACAGTTATGCGTGAAGCGTATGAAGAAGCTGGTATCAAAGTTTGCAATTTAGAATTGTTTGGAATTTATACAGGTAAAGATAGATTCATAACATATCCTAATGGTGATATATGCTATGTAACATCTATAGTATTTAAAACAAAAGTTTATGAAGGTAAAATTATTAATCAGGAGTCTGAAGTGGTAGAACATCGTTTTTTTAATCGAAAGAATATACCCAATGAAATTAATGCATTTGATAAAGTGTATATTAATGATTGGTTGAAAAACAATGAAGCTATTGTGGTTAGATAATTCTAAATTGAATAGGTATTGAAAATTCCAGTTTGTCGGTGTGACAAATACCAATTTACTAATGTAAAACAGAAGAGAGAATAAAGTTTTTAGCTTCAGGAAAAACAGACTGATAGTCATGGAACAATCACAGCAAGGGGCGACTATGAATGGGCAAAGCAGATGATGATAGAACGGAATAGGGGATGTGAAGTTTAGAATATTTCATGGAATTATAAGCGTGGTTGTGTTAAGATAACAGTATTGGAAAATTTAACAAATTAGAAATTATGGAGGTAATTAATTGAATTTTCGTAAAGCGAAAAAAAGTGAAATGTCTATATGCGCTGAGATATTAAAAGATGCTTTTAGAGGATATGACTTTTTTGAAATTTATGTTGATAATCCCAAAAGAAAAAAAGTTTTTTTTGATACTATGATGGATATATGGATAAAAAATAGTTTTAAGAATGGCACGGTTTTAGTAGGTAATGATAATGATACTATTGTTGCGGTTGCCGTTTTAAAGACACCAGATGATAAAGAGATTGATTTTATAGATTTCTCAATAAAAAGTTTAAAAATGATTTGCGCAGGTGGTATTAAGAATACAAAGGCGTTCTTAAAAATGTGCGAAGTGTCTGATGATGCTTGTCATAATCTTCCTAATCCGAAATGGCATTTGGTGCTTTTAGCAGTATCTAGTAGTTATAAAGGTAAGGGAATTGGAAGCTCTATGCTTCAAAATTGTATTATTCCCTATGTTTCTAAAAAAGGTGGAGGGTTATTTACTTTTAATACTAATGCAGAAATCAACAGACCATTTTATAAAAAGAATGGTTTTGAAGAATTTGATGAATGTGTACTATTTGAAAACGGAAAAGAATTGGGAAATTGGAGTTATAAAATGCTTGTTAAGCCGAAACAATAACTCCCAATTTGTTGATTGTAGGCGTGGTTATGGTAAGATAACAGTATTGAAAAATTTATCAAATTAGAATTAGCGGAGGTAAACATGAAATATGCTGGCACACTAATTGCAGTATCGGATATGGAAAAAAGCAAACAATTTTATCATGATGTATTAGGTCTCAAAGTCATTACCGACTTTGGCGCAAATGTTACATTAGACGGCGGAGTTGTATTACAAACACTTGATACATGGAAATCGTTAATTAGAACGAACAAAGTCATTCTACTAAATAATGCAGGAGAACTTTATTTTGAAGAATATGATATGGACGCTTTTTGCCAACATCTTAAATCCTTCGAAATAAACTATGTTCACGAATTGTTTGAACATCGCTGGGGACAACGTGTTGTTCGATTTTATGATCCCGACAAGCATATTATTGAAGTTGGGGAAAAGCTGGATGCAGTAGTTTCCCGATTTATTGAACAAGGTCTGTCGGAAGAAGAGACAGCAGACAGAATGGATATACCGATTGATTTTGTAATATCTTGTCTGGATAAGAAAAATTCAAATTGTATTTAAGGGGAAAATGATAATGAAAAAGATATGGAAAAATTACTTAAAAGATGCTGTGTTTTTGTATTGTGTGCTCTTTACAGTTACAACTATTTTGAACAGTATCATATATCTATGCGATGGATTATATGAAGATCCGAATGGTAATTGGCATGAGCTGGATAGGGCAGTTATTGTTTTGATAGGCGTTTTGGCATATGAATTAATTGAGCATATACCAATCAAAAAATGTATTTTCAGGATTATTGCTGCCTATATTCCAACAGTATTGCTAACACTTGCATATGTTGGTGTGACAGGACTTAGAGAACCTTTAGCAGGCAGTGCATATAAAGATGTTTTTATTTGTTTTACAGGAATGTTTATAATGATTGGTTTGAGCGTCAAAGCTGTTACTGCGATAGGTAAGAAGTTGAGAGATGGCAAATAAGAAATTAACTTTATGTGATGTAATCGTTGATGAGAAATATAGAGGAAAAGGCTGGGGAGGTTGATTAAGGTATCTTATGAATATTTATGAATCATGTCCTGTATTAGAAAATGAAAAGTTTATACTTAGATTATTTCAGAATGAAGATTGCGATGATTTATTAAAAGTATATAGTGATAAGAATGCATTACCGTTCTTTAATAGTGATAATTGTGACGGAGATAATTTTTATTATGCTACAAAAGAAAGAATGACAGAGGCTATTGGCTTTTGGAATATGTCATATGAAAATGGTTGGTTTGTCAGACTTTCTATTGTTGACAAGACAGTATCAACTGTAATTGGAACGGTTGAATTATGCTTGAGAGTGTCCGAAGATGAATTTAATAACATGGGTATTTTAAGAGTAGATGTGAGAAGTGATTATGAACAAGAAAATGAATTGTATAGTATTTTTTCACTTATCACACCGGAAATTGAAAAAATGTTAGGATGTAAAGGTGTACTTACTAAAGCGCCAATATATGCGGTAGAGAGAATGAAAGCAATTCAGAAAGCAGGTTTCACTAAATCGGAACATTTATTGATTGGAAAAACGGGATATGCCTATGATGGATATTGGACAATTAAATAACATTAACAAATTCCAATTTTTCGAGTTAAGTCACATGGTTATTAACGTATCAAACAAAGAGAGGAGAAGAAAAATGAAAGTATATGGAACAGATATCTGTATTGATTGCAGAAATTACAAAGCTATTCAGAAAAGCAGAGGATTTGAAGCAGAATTTGTTAGCATAACATCAGATACTCACAATTTGAAAGAGTTTCTTATTATGCGTGACAGCGAACCAGCATTTGATGCTATTAAAGCAAATGGTGGTATTGGAATTCCGTTCTTTATTAATGAAGATGGAAGAAAGACTTGTGATATAAATGAGGCATTAGGTTGGATTGGACAACCTCCGGTTAAAGATGAGGAAATTCCGAATATATAAGAAGTAATAATTCGGATTTGTAGGTCGATGTATGGAAAGAGTTGAGTTAAAAGAACTGAAAATGGAATCAAGAAACGAGGTTATAAGGTTCTTGAAAAAACTATGAAATTTGGAAAAAACGAATTGTCCTATATGTGGTAATGAACTTGAATTATTGCATAAAAAAGCTAAGAAGAGTAATTGTGACTGGCAATGCAAACAATGTAATAAAACATTTAAGACTATCTACCTTTTGGACGAACTAAACGAACAAATGCTAAATTAAACAACTTCCAACTTGATGAGATGGCAAATGTTAATTATTACTGTTATGGGAGGTATTTGTTGTATGGAATATTATAAGATAATAAAACTAAAAGATGGAACGGAATGTTGTTTGAGAAATGGAACAGAAAGTGATGGACAGGCTGTATTTGATAATTTCAATCTGACTCATAGTGAAACCGATTATTTACTTTCATATCCAGATGAGAACAGTTTTGACGTGATGCAAGAAAGTCAGTTCCTGAAAGAAAAATCTGAAAGTAAAAATGAGATTGAAATAGTTGCCATAGTTGATAATGCCGTTGTTGGAACTGCTGGAATTGAAGCAATAGGCAAAATATACAAAGTGCGGCATCGTGCTGAATTTGGTATCAGTGTTGCTAAAGAATTTTGGGGACTTGGAATTGGACAAGCATTATTGGCATCGTGTATTGAATGTGCAAAGGTAGCGGGATATATTCAGCTTGAGCTAAATGTGGTTAATGAAAATGACAGAGCATTATCCATGTATAAGAAAGCTGGTTTTGTTGAATATGGTAGAAATCCTAAAGGTTTTTATTCTCGTATGGCAGGATTTCAAGAAGTTATTTTTATGTGATGTAATCGTTGATGAGAAATATAGAGGAAAAGGGTTGGGGAGGTTGATTATGATATCTATTATAGGAGCAGGTGCTTTTTCAGTTAATTATTTTACAAATGGGAGAGTTTATACCGCTATGATTTTCATATAAGGTAACAAACATTATAGAGGTGACATACATGGATAAAAATGAACAGTGGTTAAAATGGGCAGTAGAGTTGCAAGCAATTGCTCAAGCTGGTTTATTTTATGGAAAAGATAAATTTGATATAGAACGTTATGAAAGAATTAGAGATATTTCGGCTGAAATGATTAGCTATAAAACGGAGATACCTATTGAAAAAGTAAAAAATCTGTTTTGCAATGACATAGGATACCAAACACCTAAAATTGATACAAGAGCTGCAATATTTAAGAATGGAAAAATATTGTTAGTTCATGAAATGAATGGTACGTGGTCATTGCCTGGCGGTTGGTGCGATGTTGATATTTCAGTAGAGGAAAATACAATAAAAGAAGTCAAAGAGGAAGCAGGACTTGATGTTGTAGTAAAGCGTGTTATTGCAGTGCAAGATAGAGAGAAACATAATCTTCCAATATATGCATATAAGGTATGTAAAATATTTATGCAGTGCGAAGTGATTGGTGGTAAATTTACAACTAATATTGAAACAAAAGGTTTTGATTATTTTGGAATTGATGAGCTTCCTAAACTAGCAACAGAGAAAAATAATAAAGAGCAAATCGAGATGTGTTTTAAAGCCATGCAATCAGAAACATGGGAAGCTTTATTTGATTAAATCCTAATTTGCAGAGATGGTAAATGTTAATTATACTGTTAGGGGAGGAATTTGTATTTCCAATAGATAATAAACTTGATAACTTGCTAGTTTTCAAGTTAGTAAAAAATACGAATTAATGGAGGGTAAAATCAATGAGAAAATGTATTAAAGGACAATCTGGGCAAGGTTCATGTTGCTGTTTGTCCTGAATGTGGCTATCTTGAATTTTATTTGGAAGATGTTTCAAAAATCAAGGTAAAGCTATGCTTCAGCTTGGATTGAAATATGCCAATGATATATATGGAGCTAAAAAGGTATCTTTGGGTGTGTTTGAGAATAATACAGCAGCATATCATTGTTACAAGGCAGTGGGATTCAAAGATGTAATATTAGATGAGGTTGAGAGCTACCATATATTAGGTGAAGATTGGAAGTGTTTGGTATTAGAACTCATTTTAAATGAATCAATAACTTCCAATTTGTTGGAGGTATTCATATGAAATATTGTGAAAAATGTAAGAGGAAATTTGAAAACGAAAAAGAAAAATGTCCAGTCTGTGGAACAAAACTTATTGATATTTCTAATGACAAAAATGATGAAATCAATGAGTATGAAGCTGCTGAGATTGTTTCAACAATGATGACAACAGGAATTTTATAACTCCCAATTTGTTGATTGTAGGCATGGTTGTGGTAAGTTAACAGTGTTGAAAAATTTAACAAATTTGAATTTGTGGAGGTAAATATGAAATATGCAGGCACACTAATTGCAGTAAAGAATATGGAAAAAAGCAAACAATTTTATCATGATGTATTAGGTCTCAATGTCATTACTGACTTTGGCGCAAATGTTACATTAGACGGCGGAGTCGTATTACAAACACTTGATACATGGCAATTGTTAATTAGAACGGAAAAAGTCATTTTACTAAATAACGCAGGAGAACTTTATTTTGAAGAAAATGATATGGATGCTTTTTGCCAACATCTTAAATCCTTCGAAATAAACTATGTTCACGAATTATTTGAACACCCCTGGGGACAACGTGTTATTCGATTTTATGATCTCGACAAGCATATTATTGAAGTCGGAGAAAAACCGGATGCAGTAGTTTTACGTTTTATCGAACAAGGTCTGTCGGAAGAAGAGACAGCAAACAGAATGGATATACCGATTGATTTTGTAATATCGTGTCTGGATAAAAAAAATCCAAATTGTATTTAAGATGAAAAAGATGTGGAAAAATTAATTAAAAGATGCTGTGTTTTGTATTGTGTGATCTATACATAGGAATTTTCGTAATGATTGGTTTGAGTGTCAAAGCTGTTACTGCGATAAATAAGAAATTGAGAGACAAGGAGAATGGTTATGATAAGAGAAGTCGTATGTGAGGATATTCCTACTTGTGTGAATGTAATAAAAAAGAGTTTTCAAACTGTTGCTGACGAGTTTGGATTTACAGTTAATAATGCTCCGCGATTTACTGCATTTGCTACCACAGAAGAACGCTTATATTGGCAGTTTGACGGTGAACATAGACCGATGTTTGTATTTTGTGATAATGAAATAATTTGTGGATATTATTCGTTATATATTCAGAATAACAACAAATGTGAATTGAATAATTTGGCAGTTCTGCCTGAGTATAGGCATAAAGGGATTGGGAAATGTTTATTGAACCATGCTATAAAAACAGCAAAAGAGATGGGATGCAATACTCTTGATATAGGCATTGTTGAAGAAAATGTAGTTCTAAGGAAATGGTATGAGGAGAATGGTGCGATACATGTAGGTACACAAAAATTTGATTTCTTTCCGTTTACATGCGGATATATGAAAAAGAATATTTAAAACACAAATCCTAATTAGGAAATTTTATCTATGTATTTAATTAAATTTTAAATCAAGTAAAGTAACCGAATAAGAAATTAACAAGAGGAAGGAAAATAATGGTAAACAGAGAAAATTGGCGGATGATAGATGACAATGAAATCATCAAAGAACATTGTGAGGAAATAAGGGGGCTTTTATCGCAATCATATTGGGCAAAAAACAGAACGATAGAAGTAATTAAAAAATCCGTAGAGCAATCATTATGTTTTGCTATATTTGATGTGGAGACAGATGTAATGGTTGCATTTGCCCGGGTGATTACAGATTATGCAACAATGTACTATTTATGCGATGTAATTGTTGATGAGAAATATAGAGGAAAAGGGTTGGGGAAGATGCTTGTTGACAGGATTACAAATAAAGAAGACAAGCTAAAAGGACTGTATGGTCTATTACTGACAGATGATGCACAAGGCTTGTATTCTCAGTTTGGATTTGGTGAATATAAAAATAGTTGTATGTGCATTTTTTAGCGGTAAATTGGGGTTTGTAGAGCTGGGATAATTAGAATTTACGGAGGTACTAACTTATGAAAATACATATCATCGGCTGTAGTGGTTCTGGAAAAACTTATTTAGCAAAGGCTCTTTCAAAGAAATATAATATTCCTCATTTTGACTTAGATGATATCCAATGGGATAATAATGCTCAAGGATATGGAGTAAAAATGCCTCCTGAAAAAAGAAATGCGTTATTGCAAGAGATATTAAGTAATAGTGAGTGGGTAATCGAAGGTGTATATTACAAATGGGTACAACAGAGTTTTGATAAAGCTGATATAATTTATGTATTAGATATGCCAAAGTATTTATATAAAAATAGGATTATCATACGGTCTATAAAAAGGAAATTAGGAATACAAAGAGGTAAAAAAGAAACTTTGAAATCGGTCTATCATCTTTTGAAATGGACGGAAACCTTTCAGAATAAGAACCTAAAAGAAATAAAGAATACTTTGGATAAATATGGTGATAAAGTTATATGGCTATCAAGTAAAAAGGATGTACAAAAAATAATAAAGGCGTAAAGAAGGATGTTTGACAAACTCCCATTTTTAGAGATGGACAAATTAGAGTAAAAAGGAGAAAACAAAATGGTTAAAATTGAATTATTATCCGAAAAGAATTTTAATGAGCATTCATTAGATTCCTATGTAAGAAAACAAGATGTAAAAAGGGTATATCGTAGAAAAGAAAGCGAATATGTTCTTCTGGATATGCCTTATGTTGAGGACTGGGATCTTGAAAAAAAACGGCAGGTTGCAATGGATATCAGCAGTGCTGAATACATATCGTATATTGCTTTAGATGATGATAATGTTGCTGGTTTTATTGGACTAAAAAAGCGACTTAACAACGGTTATATGATTTTAGATTTGATGCATGTTTCTGCAACATGTAGAGGTATGGGAATAGGAAGAAAACTCTTTCATCTTGCAAAAGAAGAAGCAAAAAAGGCAGGTGCAAAGGCATTATATATATCTGCATGCTCATCTGAGGAGACGATTGCTTTTTATAGGGCAATGGGTGCAGAACTTACGAATCATCCAATTCAAGAAATCGCGGATGATGAACCCTATGATTTGCAGATGATATGTATGGTTGAGTAAATATGTGTTGAAATGTTAAAGTTTATAGCGCAATAATATTGACAGCATAAACACAAAATAGTATACTAACAGTATACTAAATAGAATTGAGGTGCATTGTGGGACGAGAAAACAAAAAAGAAGCTGTTGCAGCACTGCATAGAGAGCGAATTATGAAAGCTGCTGAAAAACTCTTTTCAGAAAAAGGCTATGCACAAACAACAATAAATGATATTTCAAAAGGGTCTGAATATAGTCGAAGAACCATTTATGCATATTTTGAAAGCAAAGATGATATTTTACACCATATTATTGAAAAAGGATTGCAGGCGTTAAAAGCAGATATTGAATATGCTGTAAAGAGCAATGATGATTTTGTTGTAGGATATAAAGCTATCTGTATGGCAATGCGTAAATATCAAAAAGAATATCCTCATTCAATGGATAATGTAAATAGTGCAAATGCTACCAACTTTGATTTATCAAATGCTTCCGATACTGTAAAGCATATTTTGTGTCTGGGAACAGAAATAAACACAATTCTTGAATCGTTTATTGAAACTGGAAGAAAAAGTGGAGTTGTGCGGAAAGATATAGTTCCTATGCTGACCGTTTATGTTTTGTGGTCAAGTATTAACGCCCTATTGACACTTGCTGATACAAAAGGACAATTCATTTGTGCTCAGTTCGCTATGTCTGAAGATGAATTTCTGGATTATGGTTTTAAGCAGATTATTAATTCCATTTTGGAGGTAAGGGTTTGAATGAAAAGGGAAAATGTCATGGATAACAGTAATGCGAATTTTTCACTTGTTACAATTAATAGTGCTTTGCTGGAGCAACAAGCCGTAGAGAAAATACTTGCTTGTAATACAAACACGAAAAGATACGGTCTTGCCTTAAACGAACAACAGGCATTAGCATTGGTTCAAACTCGTATCAGTGCATTAAAGGAAAATAAACGTGTTGAGTTTTGTGACGGTATTGTAGATAAACTGATTTCGTCATTTTGTGATTCTCCATATATATCACAAGATAATTATGAAAGTACATTGCATGAACTGATTAACTTATTCTATGAGCTAAAAAACAGCACATGGGACACTATTTCGGATTGTAATTTAATTGATTTTATGAACATGGCTTTTAACAGTTATTGTAATGGTTCATTAGAATTGCTTTTTAGTGAAGCCACCAGATTATCCAAACATATACATTGTGGAGGAAGTATAGAAGACTTCAAGCCAAAGGAGGATTGAAATGGGGACACTTGATGTAGTACATCCAATAGAAGCGGAATTATTAGATTACCAATATTATGTTCAATCTTTAATAGAACAAGGCCGATTTTGTGGTCTGCTGTCAGATGTGAGCTTACTAAAAATACAAAATGATTTGCTCAGGATACTTGCCGAACAAACAGATAAATGGAATCAAGGGGAAAGTAGCTCCATTTCTACGGAAAAAGCACAGGATATTATAAACTCTGTAATGTTTGTAGTCGGAGTGCAGTTAAAGTCATATCAAATGCCAGAGCAGGCAATAGATATCCTAAAAACAGATCCTTTGAAAACACTTTTTGAAAGAGGAATGAAACTTGTGCAACAAAAAATGGAAGTTTCTCGCCAGTTGCAAAAACACATTTTGGATAATCTTTTTGATACGCCGAATATTTATTACCGTTCTACTATACTAGACGGTATTAATGGCTTTTTTAAATTGTATCGTCCCCAGTTTGGCGCCCATGAAATTCATATAACGGCAGATTACCCTATTTACATAGACAGACCACAGCTGAATGGGATTGAATTTATCGAACAATACCTACGATGTATTGAAGCAGAGAACGCATTTTGTATATGTTTTGCCTCACAGGATGTACATCACTTATTATCTGGTCTTATGAAGAATTATCGTAGCGTACCGATGAATATTTTTGAGCCAGTGCTGCTATCTGCAATTGGGCTTATTATCCTAAACAAAGAGCCCCAACAGCTTAACCTAACAAAAGAAGATATTGGTTTATTGTACCAGCAGTTTTCTGGAAAATCCGAAAATGAAATACAAGATTGCCTAAGAAAAAGCACTTCTCTATTAGGCAAAAAGATGATGTTACCACAAAATACAAGACGCTATGTTGATGTGTGCATACCCAAACTCGCAAGCACAATCAAAAATGCAGTAATGATAAAAACGCTTGATAAAGTGTTTCTCGTTCCATCCTATTGAGAACAAAATTCAAAGGTTATACTCTCTTATGGACAATGAATGGATGATAGAAATTATTAAATAAAACATAGTATCGGCTTTAATCTAGTGGTTAGGGCCGATATTACTATGTAAAATTCCCGTTAAGGAATCCTTCAGTGTTGTTGATAAATAATCAATTACCTGCGTCTGATTTCGAGAATCTCTGTTTCTAATCAAATCAATTAGTATTCCAGCAAGTGCTTCCGTATAAAAATTGCAAAGGAATGATTTATATTCTTTATCTAAATTTGTTCCAGCGTTTTTTTCAGCAGTATCAATAACCGCCGAAACTATTTCTATAAAATCGGCATAAAAAAAGCGTTTCATCTCATCGCATCCGATTGAATCGTAGGCACAATTGATAAGATAATCATTTTTTTCAACATAATCCATAACAAAGCAAATAGCTTCTTCATAGTCAACTGCCAGATTGAAATGCTTTACCACTTCTACAGCTTCATTTTCAAATATCCATTTTAGTAAATCATAAATATCTTCAAAATGATAATAAAATGTTTTTCGATTTACTCCACAATCAGCCACAATTTCGCTAATAGTAATTTTTGAAAACTTCTTCTTTTTCATAATTTTCTTTAAAGATTCAGCAAGAGTCTTTTTTGTGTTTAATGATGTGATTTCATACTTCATTATAAAGACCTCCAAGTATTATTAACATATATTTATTTATTATATCGTTGTTTTGCTTTCATTCAATGGACAAATTTAGACACTTGCCCATCAAATTAAATTCATGGTCAAACTGATAAATTTGACCGTATTTCACACAACATATAAGATTTGACCATTTTAAATAAGAGCATTCCTTGTTAGAATACCAGTCAAAAAGGAGGAAAGGAGTGGAGTTTAAGGATGAAAGAACAAAGATACAATATTTCATTTCACACACCGCTTGGAATGAAACAGGGAGTAATGTTTGTTATGTTTGAAGAAAATCACATTAACGGAAAAATGGAATTATTGCAGCAACAAGTACCGTTTAGCGGAAATATCAAAGAAAACGGGGACTGTCAAATAAGAGGATACATTAAGTCTCTGATGAGAACCATTGAATATATTGCAACTGGTAAAATTACAAAAAATAAAGTTTTCCTTAATCTGAAAGGTGGCAAACATACATTTACAATTTCTGGTGTTGCATCCTTGGAGAAAGGGGGAAAAGATATATGAACAAATTTTACAGGGGTGTGGTGGAACACCGCAAATGGATATTAACAGTATTTCTAATATTCTCTGTGATATGTATGTTTTTGCAAGGTTTCGTCAGAGTTAACTACGATATAAATGATTATCTTCCAGATGATGCAGAGTCAACAACGGCAATTGATGTCATGGGAAATGAATTTTCTGGTGGGATTCCAAATGCACGAGTAATGGTAAGGGATGTTACGATACCGCAAGCTTTGGAATATAAGGAAAAAATCGAAGCAATACAAGGTGTTGCCGAGGTTGCGTGGCTTGATAATTTGGTTGACATTACAACTCCGTTTTCAATGCTGGATACGGAAACGGTAGAAACTTATTACAAAGATAATGCCGCACTATTCAGCGTCACAATAGAGGAACAATGTATTTTAGAAGCGGTAGATGCAATCAGAGAAGTTATAGGTGAGAATAATTCAATGACAGGAAGTGCTGTTTCAACAGCAATAGCAACTACCAATACAGTAAAAGAGATACAGAAAATCACCGTAATTTCCATAATATTTGTTTTGGTTGTATTAATACTTACAACAAAGTCGTGGTTTGAACCTGTTGTTATTCTTATTGGACTAGGAGTTGCAATTATAATTAATAATGGCACAAATATTATTTTTGGAGAAATTTCCTTTGTTACCAATGCAGCAGGGACAATTTTACAGCTTGCTGTTTCGTTGGATTACTCTGTATTTTTGATTCACCGTTTTATTGAGTGTAAGAAAGAAACGGATGATGTGAAAGAGGCAATGATACATGCATTATGTAAATCAACAACATCTATATTATCAAGTGGACTTACTACTGTAATAGGTTTTCTTGCATTGGTAATGATGCGTTTTAAGCTTGGTCCAGATCTAGGGCTCGCACTAGCAAAAGGAATTGCTATCAGCTTGCTTACCGTATTCTTATTTATGCCTACAGTTATACTTGCAACATATAAATTGATAGAAAAAACGGAGCATGGATCTCTTATGCCGACCTTTGTAGGGTTTGGAAAGGTGGTACGAAAAATATCCGTTCCACTGGTTTGTGTTTTCGCAATAATGATTATTCCTTCTTTCCTTGCCTCTAGTGCAAATACCTATTCTTATGGTTCTTCAAACATTTATGGAGAAGGTACAACCTACGGAAGAGACAAAGAATCTATTGAAAGTGTCTTTGGGAAAAATGATACCTATGTGTTATTAGTTCCCAAAGGAGATAATGCGAAAGAGTTAGAGTTATCAGATGAGTTACACAATATACCAGAAGTAACAGGAATTATATCCTATGCGGATACTGTTGGCATAGAAATTCCAGAAGGATATTTGGATCAGGAAACATTAGCAATGTTGAAATCAGAAACATATAGCCGTTATGTAATATCGGTTGATGCAGACTACGAAGGACAGAAAACATTTTCCTTGGTAGAACAGATAAAAGAAACTGCCGACAAATATTATCCTAGAACCTATCATCTGGCAGGTGAAGGTGTCAGCACTTATGACCTTATGAATACGATTACAGCCGATATGGTGAAGGTGAATTTATTGGCGATAGGTGCAGTGTTTTTAGTTTTGCTTTTAACAACGAGATCTTTGGCAGTACCGATTATTCTAGTTTTAGCGATTGAAACAGCAATATGGATTAATCTTGCCATTCCATATTTTGCAGACTCAACCGTATTCTATATTGCTTACCTGATTATCAGTTCTGTTCAGCTTGGAGCAACAGTTGACTACGCAATACTAATGACAGACCGCTATAAAGAAAACAGAGAGGTTCTTGATAAAAGGGACGCTATTGTACAAACGATTTCAGATGTTACAGTTTCTATATTGACGTCGGGAAGCGTATTGGCAACGGTTGGTCTTTTGCTTGGCAATATTTCAATGAATCAGTTGTTGGCACAGCTTGGTATTTTTGTTGGTAGAGGTGCAATTCTATCATTAATAATTGTTCTATTTGTATTACCAGGGCTTTTACTGATATTTGACAAATTAGTAAGTCGTGATAAAACAAAGCATAAATTACAGGAGGTTGAGGAATAATGAAACAATCAAAAAGAATAATGGCAGTGCTTTTAGCGATGTTTTTGATAGTGCAAATGCCTCTAACAGCATTAGCAGCGGAAAAAAATACTCCGAAAGAAGAGGTTGTTTATATTAACATGAATCAGGATGGTTCTGTAAAAGAGATTTATGTAGTAAACATCTTTGATTTGGATGAGAGTGGTCAGATTATTGACTATGGAGAATATGAAAACTTGCGAAACATGACAACTACAGACGAGATTGGCTATTCTGACAGTAAGGTTACGATTAATGCAACAGCTGGAAAGCTTTATTATGAAGGAAAATTAAGTGCAAATGTTATGCCTTGGGATATTTCAATTCACTATTATATAGATGGTGTAGAGTATTCTGCCAAGGACATTGCAGGAAAAAGTGGTGCGCTAAGAATTACCATGTCCATACGAAAGAATACAGAATGTAATAGTGCCTTTTTTGAAGGATATGCACTTCAAACAACATTTGTTCTGGATACAGAGAAATGTAAAGACATAGTCACAGAGGGTGCAACAATTGCGAATGTTGGCAGTGATAAGCAGTTAACATATACAATTCTTCCAAACAAGGAAACAGATATCGAAATTACAGCAAATGTAGAAGATTTTGAAATGGATGGCATAGCCGTAAACGGTGTTCAGCTCAATTTAGACATCGAGGTAGATGATGCAGAATTGCAGGGGAAAATCGATGACATAGTAAATGCGGTTAATGACCTTGATAAGGGAGCAACTAGCTTATATGAGGGTACCAGTGATTTATATGCAGGTACAAATGATTTATATGAAGGCACAGGAGAACTATCTGACGGAGCAAGCACATTATCTGACGGAGTAGGTACATTAGATAGTGCTATGGGAACTTTGAACGAAAAAGTCGGAGAATTGCATACAGGCGTGGGCAGTTTATCCAGTGGTGCAGATTCCCTATATAACGGGCTATCCACTCTGACTGAGAAAAATACTGAATTAACAAATGCTGCATGGTCTGCATATTCAGCACTCTGTAGCGTTGTAGAGGCACAATTAAACGAGGAACTTGTAGCAAATGGTCTAGATGCGGTTACCCTTACACCAGATAATTATTCTACTGTTTTGATGGATATTTTAAGTAAGTTAGATGCAGATGCGGTATATGAGCAGGCATACAATACAGCTTTACAGGAAGTTACGGTACAAGTGGAAGCACAGGCAGAAGAACTATATAGGGGATATGTTCAGTCACAAGCGGATGCAATCTATTCTCAATATATTCAGTCGCAGGCCGATACGCTTTATACACAAGTTGCTATGGAAATGATTTATAAACAGCTTATTGCAACAGGATATACAGATGAACAGGCACAGACTTATCTACAAACACAAGAGGGGCAGACAAAGATCGCACAGACTGTAGATAAAATGACTGACGAACAGAAAACACAGATTTTGAATAATGCTGTAGCACAATTGACGGAAAAGCAAAAGCAACAAATTTTGCAAGGTGCTCTTGATTCTATGACCAAAGATCAAAAAGCACAAATTCGTAATACCTATATTGAAAAAATGATGGAAAGTGAGGAAGTTACACAGAAAATAGCTGCCGCAGTTGCGAAGGTAAATGCCACAGCAGCAAAGGTAACAGAATTAAAGGGACAGTTTTACAGTTATGGAGCATTTTATCAAGGGTTACTAAATTATACTTCTGGTGTTTCTGAAGTAGCCAATGGTGCAAACACTTTAAAAGGTGGTCTTGATACATTATACACAAACACAGATACATTGAAAACTTCTGTAGGAGAGTTAAAGATTGCGACAGGTCAATTATCAGAAGGTGTTGCGGAATTAGACAATGGTGCTACACAACTTAATAATGGTACGAAAGAATTACTTGACGGCTCAAAAGAACTTAATGATGGAACAAAGGAACTAAGTGAAGGAACAGGTGAATTTGCCGAAGAAACATCAGGAATGGATACGCAGGTAGGTGATGAAATAGACTCCCTAATAGCATCTATGTCAGGAAGTGATTTAGAAACGGTATCCTTTGTTTCTGAACAGAATACAAATATCAAGTCTGTACAATTTGTGATAAAAACAGATGCCATACAGGTTGAAGAAGTTGAGACTGCTGAAGTTGAAAAAGAAGAATCGCTAAATTTTTGGCAAAAGCTACTTGACTTGTTTGGGTTATAGTAATATGTTGATGGATAAAGGGGCGAATTGTTATAATTGGCTTAAAGATTTTGAGAGATTATTAAAATTATATGGAGGAATGGAATATGGGAAAGAAATTAGTGAAATTCGGTGTAGCCTCATTATTAGCAGCTGGAGCAGGCACAGCAGTTATTGCAAAAAGTAAAAAAGACAAACAAAAAAAGGCAGTAAAAGAACAAAGAGCCAAGAAGCAGGCAGAATACCGTAATACAGAGCGTGGTAAAAATGCAAAGAACAGCAAAGGAATCTATTATTCCAATGGCAACTATGAAGCATTTGCCCGTCCAGAGAAACCAGCAGGAGTAGATGACAAATCTGCATATATCGTAGGAAGTGGACTTGCGGCATTAGCAGCGGCATGTTTCCTTGTAAGAGATGGGCAGATGAAAGGAGAAAATATTCACATTCTAGAAGCTATGGATATTGCAGGCGGTGCTTGTGATGGTATCAATGATCCAACGAGAGGTTTTGTAATGCGTGGTGGAAGAGAGATGGAAAACCATTTCGAATGTTTATGGGATTTATTCCACAGCATTCCATCCCTTGAGACACCAGGAGCTTCTGTACTTGATGAATATTATTGGTTAAATAAACATGATCCAAACTACTCTTTATGCCGTGCAACAAAGAACAGAGGGGAAGACGCACATACGGACGGTAAATTCAATTTAAGTCAGAAGGGCTGTATGGAAATCCTGAAATTATTCTTCACAAAAGACGAGGATTTATATGATAAGTCTATTGAAGATGTATTTGATGAAGAAGTATTTGGCTCTACTTTCTGGTTATATTGGAGGACTATGTTTGCTTTTGAAAATTGGCATAGTGCATTAGAGATGAAACTATATTTCCAGAGATTTATTCATCATATCGGTGGATTGCCTGATTTCTCTGCATTAAAATTCACAAAATACAACCAATATGATTCCTTGATTCTTCCAATGCAGAAATATTTAGAAGCAGCGGGAGTTCAGTTCCAATTCAATACGGAAGTAACTAATGTACTATTTGATTTTGTTGGGGATAAGAAAATTGCAAAAACAATTCAGTGTAAGGTAAATGGAGAAGAACAGGAGATTGCTCTTACAGAAAATGACCTTGTATTTGTAACAAACGGAAGTTGTACAGAAGGAACTATCTATGGGGATCAGGATCACGCACCAATAGGAGATGCAGAAGTTCGTACTAGTGGCTGCTGGAGTTTATGGAAGAAGATTGCTGCACAGGATGCGTCTTTTGGACACCCAGAAAAATTCTGCTCTGATACGGAAAAAACCAACTGGGAATCTGCAACAGTTACGACTTCTGACGATAGAATTATTTCTTATATAGAAAAGATTTGTAAGAGAGATCCTAGAAGCGGACGCGTTGTTACTGGTGGTATCGTAAGCTGTCAGGATTCCAGTTGGTTATTGAGCTGGACAGTGAATAGACAGGGACAGTTCAAAGAACAGAAAAAAGAAGAAGTCTGTGTATGGATATACGGTTTGTTTACGGATGCAGTAGGTGACTATGTTAAGAAACCAATGAAAGAATGTTCAGGAAAAGAAATTACAGCAGAGTGGCTATACCATATGGGAGTTCCAGTTGATGAAATTGACGATCTTGCAGAAAATCATGCAAATTGTGTACCAACTATGATGCCATATATCACTGCTTTCTTTATGCCAAGAGCAAAAGGCGACAGACCAGATGTTATTCCAGACGGCTCTGTAAACTTTGCATTCTTAGGACAGTTTGCGGAAACACCAAGAGATACGATTTTCACAACAGAGTATTCCGTTCGTACTGCCATGGAGGCTGTTTACGGATTACTTGGAGTGGATCGTGGAGTTCCAGAAGTTTGGGGCAGTGTATATGATATCAGGGAATTGCTTGACAGCAGTGTAAAATTAATGGATGGCAAGTCTCCGTTGGAGATCGAACTTCCTGGACCATTGAATGCATTAAAGAAACCATTGCTTAAGAAAATAGAAGGAACGGTAATTGAGAAAGTGTTAAGAGATCATGACGTGATTAAAGATGGAATGATGTAGAAGAACAAATAGATAGAGAAGGCGTGTTGCGAAAAGAACTTTGTTTTTTTGGTGCACGTCTTTTTTCGTTAGATGATTAGGAAAATGAGAGTTTATAATAATTCATGCATAAGTAGTATTTGCTGACTTATCTACGACGTGTTATACTAATTTTAAAGGGTTAGGAGGTGTGTAGATTGAGTCAAAAAGAAATTGAGTTTGCTGTATTTTGTATTGAAAATATTGCAGATTATTTGAATATGAATGCAAAAGATATTTACCACCTGTTAGGAGTTGAAAGTAGGATTTTATATGAGTATGTTGTACCAAGTTATGAGCCATTGCATACACAAAGTAAAGAATATATCATAACGGAGATTATTGATATAATGAAGCAGAAAGGGTTGGTGCAATGATTTGTTTTCATGGATCGTACTGTGAGATAAAAGAACCAAGTATCCAATTTTCCAGAGATAAATTAGATTTTGGCAAAGGTTTTTATGTTACACCAATAGAGGCACAAGCCATAAATTGGGGAGCAAGATTTAAACGAATGGGCAAAACCAGTGTAGTTAATACGTATGAATTTGGGTATGAAGAAGTATTAATAAATGGCAAAGTACTTACTTTTCATGAGTATAGCTTAGAATGGCTGGAATTTATAATAAATTGCCGTAATGGTGGAGATGAATACTTAAAATATGATGTGATTGCAGGTGGTATAGCAGATGATAAAGTATTTAATACAGTCGAACTTTACTTAGAGGGATTGATTAGTAAAGAAGAGACGTTAGGCAGGCTGAAATATCATAAACCTAATTTTCAAATATGTATTGTAAATCAAGATGTAATAGATAAATATTTAATTTTTAAAGAAAGTCGTGATATATAGATGGAAGCAAATAAAGTGTTATTACAAAAAAAATATGCACGTATCATTGAACGGTTAGCTGTAACAGCTAATATATCCGAAGAAAAAGCAATGCAGATGTTTTATGAATCTAATACGTATCAATTAATATCAGAAGGAGTTGGTGAATTGCATTGTTTTGGTGATTTATACCTAGTAGATGAAATAATGCTAGAGTATGGGCTGAAAAATGACATAGGATTTTATTAATTGGATGTAGCACATGGAATTATTAGTGTGCTGAATGAGATGAAAGAGAATTCGGTATAATTTAGTGGTGTTGTTGAAACGTACTATGATTTGCTAATGTATCATAGTACGTTTTTTGTATATATTCCGTGTAACACAAATAAAGCAAACAGTTTGGTTTTTATGTTCCAAACCTCTATTCTAAAACATTTATAAATTTCAAACTTCAACCTTGACTTAGAGTTTACTCCAAGTATTATAATGTCACACAGAGAGTACGTTAGAACTGCCAAACATTTATGTACCATGCAAAGGAGGCGAAGCATGACAATTAAGGAAGTTGCACAACAATTTCATATTTCCCAAGACACACTCCGATATTACGAACGAGTTGGCATGATTCCACCAGTTACGAGGACTTTAAGTGGCATTCGGAACTATCAGGAAACGGATTTGCAATGGGTGGAATTGGCAATCTGTATGCGGAGTGCAGGGTTGCCAGTGGAGACCATGATTGAGTATGTAAAGCTCTGTCAGGAAGGAGATAATACTATTCTGGCGAGGCTTCAATTATTAGTAGAACAGCGAGAAGCTTTACAAGAACAGAGAAAGCAGATCGAAGAAACATTGGAACGTTTAAATTTTAAGATTTCACGGTATGAAAGAGCAGTGGAAACTGGCATACTATCGTGGGACAAGGATGAATAGAAAACAGTAGAAAGGAAGAAGGACATGTATTTAGAAAAGATTAATAAGCCACAAGATGTAAAACAATTAAATAAGGAAGAAATGACAGCACTTGCCCAAGAGATGCGTGATGCACTTTTGAAAAAATTAAGTATCCACGGCGGACACTGTGGGCCAAATTTTGGTATGGTAGAAATGACAATTGCCATGCATTATGTATTCGATTCTCCAAAAGACAAAATTGTTTACGACGTATCTCACCAAAGTTACCCACACAAGATGCTGACAGGACGTAAAGATGCATTTTTATATGAAGAAAAATATGATGATGTGTCAGGATACAGTAATCCAGATGAAAGTGAACATGACTTCTTTATTGTCGGTCATACTTCTACATCTGTCAGTCTAGCATGTGGGCTAGCAAAAGGTCGTGATCTTGTAGGAGGCAAAGGAAATGTAATCGCTGTGATTGGTGATGGTTCTCTAAGCGGCGGCGAAGCGTTAGAAGCCTTAGATTATGCATCTGAATTAAACGGCAATCTAATTATTGTAGTAAATGATAATGATATGTCTATTGCTGAAAATCATGGTGGGTTATATGGCAATTTAAAACTTCTTCGTGAGACAGATGGAAAAGCAGAATGCAATTTATTCCGTTCCATGGGATTAGATTACCGCTTTGTAAAAGATGGACATGATTTGGATGCTTTAATTGCTGCATTTGAGGAAGTAAAAGACATAGATCATTCAGTTGTGTTACACATTGTAACGGAAAAAGGAAAAGGATTTGAACTTGCAGAGCAGAATAAAGAAGCTTGGCACTGGTGTATGCCTTTTAACACAGAGACAGGAGAATGCAGTATAGATTTTGGGGATGGCGAAGCTTATGATACTCTGACAGTAAATTACTTATTAGATAAAATGCAGAAAGACCCATCTGTTGTCGGTATTACCTCAGGTACTCCAACTGTATTTGGATTTACAAAGGAAAACCGTGAAAAAGCTGGAAAACAGTTTGTAGATGTAGGTATTGCAGAAGAACATGCAGTTGCACTAGCTTCTGGTATTGCTGCAAATGGCGGAAAACCAGTATACGGCGTTTATAGTACCTTTATTCAACGTACTTACGATCAAATTTCCCAAGATGTATGCATTAACAATACACCAGTTACTTTTCTTGTATACGAAGCATCCATATGGGGCATGACTGACGTAACCCACCTTGGAATCTTTGATATTCCATTTATGGCAAATATTCCGAATTTAGTTTACCTTGCACCTACAAATAAGGAAGAATACATGGCAATGTTAGAATGGTCTATCGAACAGAAGGAGCATCCAGTGGCAATCCGTGTACCTTCCAATGGCGTACAATACGCAGGAGACAGAGTGGTTCGTACCGATTACAGTGATTTAAATAAATACGATGTTGTGAAGAAGGGAAGCAAGGTTGCTGTTGTGGCACTTGGTGACTTCTATCAGTTAGGGGAACAAGTGGTGGAAACATTGAAAGCGGATTGTGGCATCAATGCAACATTAATTAATCCAGTGTATATTACTGGATTAGATGAAGAAGTGTTAAAAGGATTAGAAGAAGAGCATGATATTGTGATTACATTAGAAGATGGCGTTTTAGATGGAGGTTTTGGTGAGAAGATTGCCAGATTCTATGGCGCTTCGGATATGAAAGTATTAAATTATGGTTTGAAGAAGGAATTCTTAGATCGTTATAGTGTAGAAGAGGTAATGAAGGAAAATCATTTGATGCCAGAATTAATAAAAGAAGATATCATGGCGTTACAATAGAAGTGAATGACAGTATGTGCAGTGAGTAATGTATGCACAATATAATATATGTAAAAACCAGGGCAATGAACAGTAGTATGCCTTGGTTTTTGCATTCATAACTTTAAATATAGTATTCAATTTGCCTGATAAAAAGATGTTTTTTGGGGGAATTATGCTATTGACAAAGGAATGGGGGATAACTAAAATTTTATTAGAATAAATAGAAAAGTTTCTTTGTTGAAGAGGTTTTTAGTGAAATAAGTGAGGTGGAAGGATAGTGAAAAAAACAGATGATATGGAACAGGAAAATGATGCGATTAAAATTGCACAAGATATTGATATAATGGACAATGTTATGATTCATACTGTTTCATCTCAGGTTGGGTTTAAAACATTAATGGATGGAGTAGATAAAAAATATTATGTTGTTCCTAATTTTCAAAGAGCATATAGGTGGTCGGAACAACAGGTTGAAGAACTAGCTATTTCTTTATTTCGAGGAATGCCGATTCCACCGATATATGCATATCGTAATGAAGAACAGCAAGTTGTTATTTTAGATGGGCAACAGAGAATTATCAGTTTGTATTTGTATTATATTGGAAAATGTGTTAAGAAAAAGAGAAATGGATATATTGATATACGAAAGTTGACAGATTCTATGACTAGTCCTAGAGAATACCTAGAGGATTATGGATTAGTTGATAAAGTATATAAAATGCGATACAAGGATAGTGAAACGGAAGAAGAAAAAGTAATTGAGATAACCTATAAGAATTTAAGTGAGCGAATACGTCGAAGAATTGACTTTTCTGCAATTACATTAGTTGAAGTTAGCATAGATAGTAAAAAATATAAAGAAGAAACGTTGCATAAGATATTTGCTAATTTAAACATAGGGGGAACGTCTTTATCTGCACAGGAATTACGGAATGGAATTTATAGCTGTAAATTTTACAATATGCTCCAAGAAATGAATCAATATTCAGAAAAATGGAGAAAAATATATAATAGAAGGAACACAAGTGAAATAAATAAAGAAAGTAAAGATGTGGAACTTTTATTAAAACTTTGTGCGTTTGCGTATTATGTGCAAAAGACGAAAAATGGTTTTCAATTAAGTAATTATAAAGGTAAGATAAGCACATTATTAGATGATTTTTCCAAAGAGGCAATGAGATTTACAAAAGATGAAATTGATGGGTATAAAGCCTCTTTATTTCGATTTTTTGAGAGAATTGAAGCAATACCTCCAAGTAATAAAAGTTTACTTCTTATAAGTTTATATGTAGTAATAAGTAAAACGGGGATAGATATAGAGCTTTCGGAAGAAATATGTAATGAAATTGTTTGTAATTCAGATTATAAAGATACAGTTAAACAGGGAACATCAGCAAAAGCAGAAATAGAAAAGAGGTTAGAGATTGTGTATGACATATTATCAAAGTATGATAATTAATACGGTTGAAAAGATTGTGCAAAATAGTCAATATTATAAAAATAGTATTATAGTTGGTGATAATTCTTCTGGTAAATCGGAAATATTAAAGCATGTTATTGAAAGAAAAATACAGGATGGAATTTATTTTATTGATGCAACCAATCGAACGTTTGATGTGGAATGTGTAGAATTAGAATCTGAAGATTGGAAACGAGTTAAATTAGATAAGCAATGTGTTGTAATGTATAGAATTCAGCCAAATAATTTTAATCTGCAAGATACATTTTATGCGACAAGCAGCATTGAAAAGCTGTATGCAAAATATGAGCAGCAGATATCTAAACTTTGCAAAGTATTACTTAACATAAAATTTGAAATTAAGGCAATAAAGTATGAAGAAGGAGACATGGAAAAAAAGGCAGTATTAGATGGAAAAATAATGACTTTATCCAGTGGCTATCAAGCAATCTTAAGAATCTTTATTGAACTTCTTTATTTTCAAGATGTAGTAACAGAAAATAAGATTATCAATCCGATGGTCGTTATTGATGAAATAGACGAATATCTTTCACCAAAATACAGTGCAAAGATTTTTAATTTCCTCGCAGAAGAATTTAGTGAGTTTTCTTTTGTTGTATCAACTCATTCTTGTGATTTAGTAAAACATTCAAAAGATTTTAACCTAATAGTTTTAGATGGAGAAGCAAGTGATTACTATGATAGTAGAGATCTAGAGGAAAGAATTGATATTGAAACAATATTTACACGATTATTTTTTGAAAATGAAATGGAGTATAAGTCCGAGAATGATGAAGTGGACGAATTATTGCGAAAATTTTTGAATAGAAAACTCATGAAACTTTGGGATGAAGAGACACAGAAACAATATGATGAATTGAAAGAAGAAGAACTTGCCCCGCATCAAAGATATTTATGGAAACAGATTAAGGAGTGGTAAGATGGAAGAAGACTTCTTTTTGCTGACGCTTCCTAATTTTATTCCGTTTTATGATAAAGATACATGCTATGGATACAGCAAATATCGAGATAATTTGTTGTGTTTGCTTATGAATACCTCGAAAGAATATTGCATGTATTGTTATAATCGTATTTTGATTAATGGAGAATCACATGGTCAGATAGAACACGGAATAGAAAAGAGTAATTCTGAGAGATTAATTGATTGCGTACCAAACTTAGGAATAGCGTGTTCAAAGTGTAATCAAAGTTACAAGAAAAAAGGAGAAAGTAAAAGAAAGATAGATACAGAATTTTCTAGTCTATATGAAGAGGGAGACTGCTTGTCTTTTAATTGTAAAGGACAATGTGATAAATATAAAATATTAAGAAATAAATATATAGAAAAGGCAAATATAATTTTGCAACCTTTTGGTGTAGTAAATGATAGAACTGGAAATGAGTATCGAATACAATATGATCTTTTAAAAGGAAAGTATATGCCAAGCAAAGAACATGGAAAGTATACATCTGCTGAGCTAGCATTTATTAATAAACATATTCAGCAATTTGGTTTAAATAGTCCAGAAAGAAAAAATTTTGAGATAGGAAAGTATTGCAAAAACGTAATAGCCCAGCATTCTATCCTGAAAGGATTTGATTATAATAATTTGCTCGTGGATTTATTTCGTGATAAATTAAGTAAATTGGAATTAGAAGAAGCAGTACATATATGTGAATTTGTTTATGAGAATAATTTAATCCAATTGCAAACATAATGACAAAATGAGTGTGTACTTTGAAACACGATTTGCTTATATTGGTGCAGGATTTGAATATGCTAATAAAGCGACCTATAGAAAGTTTGACAATATCTATAAGGATATATACAGATACTACGGTGTAACAGAAGAAGACATTCAAAATAATACAAAAAGATATAAGGAATTACTTACCACACTTACGATGAAATAAAAATATGAATGAAACGCATATTAGATGTAATAAGAAGGAAGCTGTAACACGAATTGTATCGTGCATAGCTTCCTTTTTTATTATTATATTTGTATCGTTTTTTACAATACGCAATTAAAACTTAGTGGTAAAGTATAGTCAGTAAATGAGTAAATGATTTAGACAAAGGCGTCGGCGACATGGTCGTTGGCGCTTTTTTGTATTCTGATCGGGCGTAAAAGGGCCACAAGCGATTCTTTATTGTACTAATGGATATGAAAAATGACAGGAGGACTGATAATATGGATAGAATTGAAAACCACCCAATACTGGGAGAAACACCGAAGAGAGAGAAAGTAACATTTAGTTATAATGGACAGCTTTTGGAAGGATATGCAGGCGAGCCAATTTCCACAGCACTTAAGGCAGCAGGTGTTATGGCTCATAGATATACAGCAAAAACACATGAGCCAAGAGGTGTTTTTTGTGCAATAGGAAGATGTACAGACTGTGTAATGATTGTTGATGGTAAGCCAAACATTAGAACTTGCATTACACCGCTTGAAGCAGGAATGGTTGTTCAGACACAATACGGAGTTTCTGCAACACCGCAGGAGTAGAAAGCAGATTGGAGGTAAAGATTATGAAAATAGAACGTTATGACATGATAGTAATTGGTGCGGGTCCTGCTGGTTTGTCTGCAGCAATTGAGGCGGCTAAAAAAGGGTTAAAACCGATTGTATTTGATGAAAATGCAAAACCGGGTGGACAGCTCTTTAAACAGATTCATAAATTTTTTGGTTCAAAGGAACACAAGGCAAAAGTAAGAGGATTTAAGATTGGCGAGGAACTTTTAGCGGAGGCAGAGGAATATGGTGTAGAAGTAATTTTAAATGCAACAGTAGTTGGTCTGTATCCGGAAAAAGAAGTAACCGTAAAAATTGGAGATAAAGTAAAACATTATAAAGGTGATGCCGTGCTTGTTGCAACAGGTGCAAGCGAGAACATGGTAAACTTCGAGGGTTGGACAAAGCCAGGTGTAATCGGTGCAGGGGCTGCACAGACCATGATGAATTTACATCACATTAAACCGGGAAAAAGAATTTTGATGCTTGGTTCAGGAAATGTAGGACTGGTAGTAAGCTATCAGTTGATGCAGGCAGGCTGTGAAGTTGTAGCACTTGCAGATGCGGCGCCAAGAGTGGGAGGATACGGAGTTCATGCAGCGAAAGTGGCAAGATGTGGAGTTCCATTTTATCTTTCCCATACAATCGTAAAGGTTGAAGGCGATGACTATGTAACCGGTGTAGTGATTGGTCAGGTCGGATCGGACTGGAAAGTGATTCCTGGGACAGAGAAGCATTTTGATGTTGATACAGTATGTCTTGCAGTTGGATTATCTCCTATGTCACAGCTTTTAAAGCAGGCTGAAGTGAAGATGAATGATACAAAGGGCGGACATGTACCTGAGTGTGATAAGTACGGAGCTACAAGTGTTTCGGGAATTTATGCGGCAGGCGATGTATCAGGAATTGAAGAGGCAAGCTCAGCTATGATTGAGGGTAGAATGTCAGGTGCAGCTATCGCATGTTATCTGGGTTACATCACCGAAGAAGAGAGAGATGCAAGAATTGATGAACTTGAAAATCAACTTGATACACTTCGTCAAGGAATGTTTGCACCAAAGAACAGAGGTAAGCTTGTTGAAAAGACAGATGAAGGCATCGAGGTTTCCATGAACCTTTTGAGCAAGGGATTTGTAGCAGATGATGAGGTGGAGAGATTCCCCGGAGTTACACATCAGGAAGGAATACATCCTGTGATTGAGTGTACACAGAATATTCCATGTAATCCATGTCAGGATGCCTGCAAATTGGGATGTATCAGAATCGGAAAAAATATTACTTCCCTTCCGGCTGTTGACCCAGAACACAAATGTGTGGGATGCGGTATGTGCGTGGCATCCTGTTCAGGTCAGTCAATATTTCTGGTGGAAGAAAATGTGGAAGAGGGATATGGCGAGGTAACAATGCCATACGAATTTTTGCCAGTTCCGAAGGTTGGAGATAAGGGCATTGCACTTGGAAGGAATGGACAGTATGTATGTGATGCTGAGGTTACGAAAGTAAGAATAGCACCTGCATTTGATCATACATATCTGCTTACAATAAAGGTTCCCAATGATATGGTAATGAAAGCGAGATTTTATAAGAAAGAAGATTAGGAGGTTAGATTATGGTTGATATTCAGGAAAAATTAAAGGAAATAGGACCTTTTGTGAAAGGACCAGATGATGACCTCTTAGTTTGCAGATGTGAAGAGGTTACAAAAGGAGAGATTAGAGAAGCAGTACACAAAGGTATTTTTACATTAGAAGAAATGAGAAGATATTTGAGAAGTGGAATGGGACTTTGTCAGGGGCAGACCTGTGGAAAATTAGTAAAAACAATTATAGCAAGTGAACTAAAAGTATCTCCGGCAGAGGTTGTTCCAGCAAGTTCAAGGGCTCCAATGAGATCAATTGAGATGTGTATACTTGCAGAAGACGGAGGTGATTGTGATGAGTAATGTGGCAGACGTTGTAATCATTGGTGGTGGAATAAATGGTTGTGCAGCAGCATATTATCTTGCCAAAAGCGGCACAAAATCAGTAATCGTACTTGAGGCATCAAACAGCATAGGACATGGTGGTTCATCCAGAAATGGTGGTGGCGTACGTCAATCCGGAAGAGATATAAGAGAACTTCCTTATGCGATGTATGGAATTCAGAATATGTGGCCTACATTATCGGAAGAACTTGGAGTAGATACGGAATACACACAGAAGGGTAACCTTCGTATGGGAAAAACTACTGAACATATAAAGAAACTTGAAGGTCTTACAAAGACCGCCAATTCTGTGGGGCTTGATGTTCGAATGATAGATCAGAAGGAAGTAAAAGAGATTTGCCCATATCTTTCTGATGATGTAATCGGTGCAAGCTGGTGTCCTACAGACGGTCATGCGAACCCGCTTACTACGACACTTGGATACTATATGAGAGCGCTTGAGATGGGCGTAAAATTCTACACAGAAGCACCAGTAAAAAGCTTACAGAAGGTAAAAGGAAAAGTCAGAAAGGTAATATTAAACGATGGAACAGTATTTGAAGGTGAGACAGTAATTCTTGTTGCCGGATATGAAAGTAGGGAAATTGCAAGAACAATCGGAGTTGATGTTCCTATGACAAGACTTATTGATGAATGTCTCGTAACAGAGATGCAACCACAAATGATTGATGTAATGTTTGGATGTGCAACAGCCGATTTTTACGGGCATCAGACAAAACACGGCTCATTTGTATTCGGCTCGGATTCGGGATGGGAATTAGTGGATGAGATGGTTGATCCATCTACCAACATTGCAGATCCGTCAAAGCTTATTACGAATTCCATGACACTTTCAGCCAGCTGTAGAGCAATTCAGGGATACATACCTGCATTAAAGGATGCCAAAATCGTAAGAAGCTGGTGCGGATGGCTTGATGAGGCGTTTGACGGAGTGCCTTTCTTGAGTCCAGTAGATGAGGCTCCGGGGCTTATCCTTGCATGTGGTTTTACTGGTCATGGATTTGGAACGGCACCGGCTGTGGGACTTATGTTGTCACAGATGGTAAGAGGTGAGGAGACTATTGTTGATATAAGTGCACTTCGGTATGACAGATTTAAACCTTGCAGATAAAAAGCAGTGTATCATTTTTTACAATACAACTGAAAGAAAAGGATATAAGATTACTATAACAGGAATAAAAATTGTATGCTTAAGAGGATTAAGTATATGGACAGTTAGGTAAAAAATATGGTAATATACATACATGGCAAAGGCGTCAACGATTATTAGTTGACGCCTTTTTTGTAACTTGCTCCTCTGCCATGGATGTATATTGTATATGGAAACGGAGGAGAAAAATGAGTGCAAAGATAGATTTTTTATATTTAAATGAGGCAGACATGATTAAAGCTGGTGTCAAGGATATGGGAAAATGTGTAGAGGTCATGGAGGATATGATGATTACACTCAAAAAAGGAGACTATGTAATGGGTGGTGAAAATCATAATTCACATGGATGCATGGTTACTTTCCCAGACAACCCAGAATTTGAGGGAATGCCAAAGAATGCTGAGGACAGACGCTTTATGGCGATGCCTGCATATTTAGGAGGAAACTTCCAGATGGCAGGAATGAAGTGGTATGGTTCTAATACAGAGAACAAGCAAAAAGGTCTTCCACGTTCCATTCTTATGATGATGCTTAATGATAAGGATACAGGTGCACCACTGGCACTTATGTCAGCAAACCTGCTTAGTGCATACAGGACAGGAGCAATCCCTGGTGTTGGTGCAAAATATCTAGCAAGAAAAGAATCTAGGGTAGTATCCATTATCGGACCCGGCGTAATGGGTAAAACCTCTCTCGCAGCATTTATGAGTGTTTGTCCAAACATTGACACAGTAAAAATTAAAGGTCGTGGACAGAAATCCATTGATTCCTTTGTAGAATATGTAAAGGCAGAATATACGCAGATTAAGAACATAATCGTATGTGAGACCATGGAAGAAGCCATAAGAGACAGTGACATCATAAGCATGACAACCTGTGTAGGAAATAAGGAAGCTTTATTCCCTTATATTGATGAAGCATGGATAAAGGAAGGTGCTTTGATATGTATGCCATCAGCTGCCAGATTCAATGAAAGCTTTTATATAGATAAAGATACAAAGCTAGTAGTGGATAATTATAAATTATATGAAGCATGGGCAGAGGAGTATCCATATCCAAGTTATGATCCAGTGCAGATTGTAGGATGCAAGTTTATGGATCTTCTACATGATAAGAAAATTACCAGAGAAGAAATAATTGATATCACAGATGTTATAACTGGGAAGTTAGCAGGAAGAGATAATGACAAGCAAAAAATTATTTATTCTGTTGGGGGAATGCCGGTAGAAGACATCGCGTGGGGCGAGACGGTCTATAAAAAGGCATTAGAGCTTGGCATTGGTGTTAAACTTCCACTATGGGAGGAACCTGAACTTCACTAGTTGTATCCATGAAAAGGGGATATACTATGAAAAAAGAAAATACCATAATCAATCCGCATCAGCCATATATTGAGCTGGGTGTAGATCAACTAAACAAGTTAAACTGTCCGCAATATGGGATTTCGCACTTTTATGAATTCTCACTTGGGCAGGACAGACCGCATGAGGTAAAAGCAGTTCCGGATGGAAGCATTGATTTACTTTTTAACATAGGAAGTGACAAGGTCACAACATATATAAGTGGAACGGTTTTTGGAGTAAAATCATGGGAACTTGGAGATGCGGATGAATGTTTTGGTGTTCGGTTTCAGCCAGGGCAGGGGGTACTTCCAAAGGATTTGTACATGGATATGCTTGTAAATGAAGATATAGAAATCGACGGGAACATATTTGGGGAAAATATTACCGAGAGAATTGCACTTGCTGGGGACATCAAAGAGAGAAGTAAGATATTCAGGGAAGCATATGAAATTTTGATATACAGCAGAACGGAGTTTTCCTATAAGGAAAAAATAAACCAGTATCTTGTAAACAGGATTACACGTTCAAGAGGTCTTATCAATATGAAAGAGCTTGAGGCTGAGACAAATTATTCATCGTCTTATCTAAGAAGAGTATTTAAGAATTATCATAGTATATCGCCGAAGCAGTTTGCACAATATATTAGATTTCAAACACTTTTAGAAAAAATGAAAAAAAGTAATATGCGCTATGATGAGCTTGCATTGGAGTGTGGCTATTATGATGAGGCGCATATGATGAAAGAATTTAAGAATTATGCAGGTATGACATTAGAGCAATATCGAAAATTACAGGGAGGAAACATATATGAGCAAAATATCAAAGATTGAAGTTATTACAGGTATGTCAAAACTGACAAATCTCATTCAGGAGTTGAGCAAGGTAGGTGTACGGGGAGTTACCGTTATGCAGGTGCTTGGCTGTGGTGTGGAAATGGGAACAATGGAGTATGAGGTTGAACTGAATAAAGTTATGGAGTTGCTTCCAAAACAACAGATTAACATAGTAGTAGAAACAGAGAAGCTTGATAAAATTATTGATATTATAAAAAAAGAACTTTATACAGGTCATATTGGTGATGGAAAAATTTTTGTATATGATATTGAAAATGTAATCAGAGTACGTACTGGTGATGAAGGAATAGATGCTCTGTAATTCACAAAAAGGAGTTGCTTATGAATGAAAAAAAATTAGGATTAGGAAACGTCGTATCAGTATCTGTTGGACTTGTAATCGCAACAAGCTGTCTAGTATCCTTAGGATCTGGTGCGGGAACACTTGGAGTTACATTCATACTTGCTATGGCAATTGCTATGCTTCTTAACATGACAACTGTTGCGTCATTATCTGAACTTAATGCCCTTATGCCAAATACAACAGGAGGACTGGCACAATATACATTGGCAGCACTTGGCCCTTTTCCGACGTTAATCTCAATGGTTGGAGGTTATTTAATCTGTAATACATTGTCATGTGGAGTAGAAGCATCTATTTTTTCTTATTCGCTGGCAGATACGTTAGAGATTAATGTACCAAGCTTTGTGTATACATTTGTAATGACTGCGATTATTTTGCTGGCAAATCTGCGAGGCGTTGATATGTTTGCAAAAATACAGGATGTGGTAGCATTTTTGCTGGTAGGTTCACTTGTGGTTATGGGATTTATTGGAATGATTGGAATGGGAACAGGAGTAAAAGTTGATCAGCCCTATGTACTTGAAGCTGATTTTAAGAATATTGCATCTATGATTGCCGTAGCATTCTGGCTATTCATTGGAGCTGAATATGCGATTCCAATTTCCAAAGAAGTAAGAAATGCAAAGAAAAATGTACCACTGGGAATGATGATCGGTTTGTTTTTGATTTTCCTTATGCAGTCAATCATGGTTCTTGGTTTCCACAACTATGTAGAGTGGGGGGAACTTTCCAATTCGGCAGCGCCTCATCTGGTTTACGGCTACGCAGTACTTGGAGAAGCTGGAAAGGTCTGGATGATGTTGGTGGGCGCACTTGCAGTCATCAGTACACAGAATTCAACGGTTAACTCCCTTTCAGTAATTTGTCAGGGGATGGCAAAGATGAATATGCTTCCGAAGATTTTTTCAAAGACAAACAAGCACGATGTGCCATGGTTTGGACAAGTGTTTGTAAGTGTGGCAATACTTGTATTTGCCTATTTAAGTGACAGTTCAGCCGACATGATTTCTTTCCTCATTTTGGCTGGTTCAGTATTATGGATGATTTCCTATGTGCTTGCACATGTTGACCTGTTGGTTTTTAGAAAACGTCTTCCAAAAGCGCCTAGAAACTTCAAAGTACCAGGAGGAGTCGTTTTCCCAGTGATTGGAATTGTTGGAACGGTGTATATGATACTGAATATCTCCAGTGACCCTCAGGAGCGACTAATGATATGGTTTTTAACAGGGGTCTGTTTCATCGTTCTTGGAATATATTCAGCTATTTGGATTAAATTTAAAATGAGGATGAAAATCTTCAAAAGTGTGCCGCTGGAGAAAGTTATGGCCATGGAAAATGACCTGTACTACTATGTGCGCAAGAGTAAAGGAATATGGAAATGATTTCGTATTGGTTGCACATGGCTTTTATATTAGCCCAAGATAAGCCAAATAACTCGTGATAAATTCAAAAAGTAGACGTCTTTCATATATTGGAAGACGTCTTTTTGGGGTTACTTGGATCGTTCTGATTCTTAGTTAGTATTGCTAAAGTATAGGAAAATTAATATACAATATACAGTTATTTTTTGTTAAAATGAAAGGGAAGTAGAAATATAAATAATAAAACATGTTAACATGTTAATAAGTTAAAATAAGAAATGAGGGATTTAAAATGAGTATGTCATTATGTGTAATCGGAATTATTGGCGGATTTTTATGTGCCATAGCTGACTTGTTGCTTGATTTAAAAGGAAATGACAATAAAAAAATCGGACAGTGGAAGGTGATTGATAGTAAATGGGATGTGATGGGAAAGGGAAGATTCATTGCGTCGATTCTCTTAGCAATGTTTGCAGTACCTATGTATAGTATGGGAGTGTTTGCACTTGCCCAGCAGATTGAAGCTTTGAATCCAGATCTGGCAATGTGGTTAAAGTTATCTATTTACTTAGGTTCTATGGGAGGATTTTTTATACATTCGTTTGCTTGTTTAATGCCAGTGATTTATAAGTCTATCATGGAAAATGACAAATTTGAGTTAGCAGATAAGGTGTTAAGGGATATGTTCAATGCGGTTCAAGTACCATTTTGTACGCTATACCTTGTGTTGATGTTAGCACCTACAGCGATAGTAGTGTATGCAATTGTTACGAGATTACTAGATGTTCCGATGTGGTTTGTATTGCTCAATCCAGTGGTATTTCAGGTGATTGGGTGGATACTTAGAGCGTTAAAAAGAGAATGGTTTTGTGATGTGCCAGCAGTTTGTAGTGCTAGTTTAGGGCTTGCGATGTTTGGTGTAATTGGAGTTGTTAATTTACTTTAGGAAGATTTTAGTTTGCTAGTTACATGCACATATGCATACAGGAAAGCGGATGTTTATCTATCTTTAGATACCATCCGTTTTTCTGTATTGCTATGCCGTTTAAATTATATGTACTAATAAACATCCATGCATAAAGTCCCGTTAGAAATCATATTACTCCACATCATCATCTTCAATCTTCTGCTGAGAATTATCTGAGTCTATGTCTACCCACACTATATCATAAGTTTTTCCAACGCATTCCCCAATATTCACTACATAATCATTTAACAACTGCTTGGCCCTTTCACGCGCACTATTTAGTAACTCTGTATCTTCACTGGCAGACTGTTTCATCCTTTCTTGAGCTTCTTTAAAAGCTATGGTTTGATGTTCTGCACTCACCTTTGCGGAATTCTTCGCAATAATATAAGAATCTTTTGTAAGCGTTTCCTTATCTACTTCGCAACTTAATACTTTTGCAGGTGGTAACGCGATTGTGACCGTGTCACCGTTCACATCTAAATCTATTAATGAGGCATCAATTCCAAGTGTAACAATTCCTGAATACTCAATCCAAAATTTTCGATCTTTCTTCCACCAAAGTATACCTGTTGCATCCTCTTCCGTATATTTTGCAACATTATGATAATAACATTCCATAGTTGCTAACTTGCATATCGTTCTCATCTGAGACTCTTCAGGTAAAATAGAGCTTACTTTTGTATGTTTTTTTTCACAACCAGAAAAAGAAACTGTCATTATCAGAATAACCAACAGACTTACTAATTTTTTCACATCTATGCCCTCCTTAGTTAAAATCTAATTCATAATTTTCCCCTAACTGCTCTGTAAATGGACAAATGAGTGCCTCAATAATACGTTTTGCATTTTCTTTTGCACGCTCTTCAATTGCTGTTTCATTTTCACATTTTTTAGCGGCATCCTCTACACACTTTTTGTATGCTTCTTCTGAAACAGTAGCGGTATTTGCACTTTCATTTTCAAATATGTAATCCAGTGAAGCCATATCCACTTTGGGTTCTTCAATCTTGATATCAGGAATGGTAATGTAAATCTTCTTTTCCTCATAGTCAATATGAGGCTCTATTTGTGTAAAATCAATTCCAGCTGTAATGGTAGCTTCATAGGAGACATAATAATCAATATTTTCAGGATGCTTATCATTCATTACCTGAGCAACACCATTATATACCGCATCAAATGTTGATAAGTTATGAGTATTAAGAATTTTTTCTAAAGTTGCCGTTGAAAGAACGGTAGCATCTTCTCTAATTTTCGTCATGTTCCAAATCGCTAATGCACCAACGATGACTACTATGAAAGCAATCAGAAAGATGAGTTTTTTTGAGTACTTTACAATTTTACTAATAAAATAGTTCATTTTTTTCTCCCCTTATATGTACGCTTGTAGTAATGCATTTGTTTCTTATTTTAATTATATCAAACTATACAGAAAATACAAAGAGCTTACCTCCTAATCATTATTATTGGAGGCATTACAAAACGAATCAAAACTAGAAAATAAACTTTGCTTGTACTATAATATTTCAAGCAAGGTTTATTTCATGAAGAACTTCAATTCTATGTATATATGGGGATGATATTCATGAAAATATAGATACACAAAAAAGAAAAGGAGAAAGCAATGTTAAAACGATTTATGAAATACTATGCCCCACATAAAAAGTTGTTTGCATTAGATATGTTTGCGTCCTTAATCGTTTCCCTAATCGGTATCATTTATCCGATCGTTACGAGAAGCATGCTCAACGACCTAATCCCAAACAAGAAATATCAACTAATCGTATTTTCGGGGATGACATTACTATTACTTTACATTATCCGTATGTTATTACGCTATTTCATACAATATCAAGGGCATGTAATGGGTGTAAAAATGCAAGCACAGATGCGAAGTGAGATGTTCACACACCTAGAAAAGCTACCCTACAGTTTTTACGATAACCACGAAACCGGTAAAATCATGTCTAGAATGACCAACGACTTAATGGATGTCAGTGAGTTAGCACATCATGGCCCTGAAAATGTCATTATCTGTTCTATCACAATCATTACATCATTCCTATACCTTGGATCGATTAACTGGTGGCTTACTCTTATCATCTTCATTTGCTTCCCATTACTAGTCGGTGTTAGCATTATGTTAAGAACTAAGATGCGTAGTGCATTTAAGAAAAGCCGTCAATCCATTGCTGTGATTAATGCAGCATTAGAAAGTAGTATATCTGGAATTCGTGTAACAAAAGCATTTACCAATGCAGAAAAGGAAATGGAGAAGTTTGAACAAGGCAATGCAGAATTTGTAGAAGCTCGTCGTGATGCATATAAGGCAATGGGACAATTCTTCTCCGCAACATCCTTTATTACAGACATTTTCAACGTTATTGTGTTAATTGCAGGTGGATTGTTCTTGTACGACGGACAGATTACATTTGGAGATTACTCAGCATTTATCGTATCGGTAAATCTATTTTTAACACCAGTTACGACTTTAATTAACTTTATGGAACAATATCAAAATGGTATCACAGGATTCGAACGTTTCCTTGAAATTATGGATACAGAAGTAGAAGAAGACAAGCCTGATGCCATTGATATCGGAAGAGTAGACGGACACATTCAATTCGAAGATGTTTCCTATGGCTATAACGGTGAGAAAAATGTTTTAACCCATGTGAACTTGGATATCCAAAAGGGAAAGACATTTGCCTTAGTTGGATCAAGTGGTGGTGGAAAGACAACCATTTGTCATCTAATCCCTAACTTTTATAAGATTGGTTCTGGGAAAATCAAGATTGATGGACATGACATCCAAGACGTATCGTTAGAATCTCTACGTAAAAATATTGGAATTGTGCAGCAGGATATTTATTTATTCAATGCAAGTATTCGTGATAATATTTTATATGGTCGTTTAGATGCAACAGAGGAAGAAGTGATCGAAGCAGCAAAACGTGCCAATATCCATGACTATATCATGACATTAGAAGATGGCTATGATACACAGATAGGGGAGCGTGGCGTTCGCTTGTCTGGTGGTCAAAAACAAAGATTGAGTATTGCGAGAGTATTTCTAAAGAACCCACCAATTTTAATCTTAGATGAAGCAACTAGTGCATTAGATAACACAACGGAGATTTTAATCCAGCAATCATTGGATGAGTTATGTAAAGGAAGAACAACGCTAGTAGTAGCGCATCGTTTATCGACGATTAAAAATGCAGATGAGATTGCAGTCATCTCAGAAGGGCATATTTTAGAGCAAGGAAATCATGAGGAATTAATTGCAAGAAAAGGATTGTATGCAGATTTATATCGCTTACAGTTCCGTGAAAATGAAGTATAAATACTTAAAATCATGGAAAGCACTTTGACTATTTTTAGGTAGTTAAAGTGCTTTTTTTCTATATCTTTCCTTTCCACATAGTAAACTAACTGAATCTTGTATACACAGGCAAAAAAGGTCTCGAAATTCAATACATAATATGTTATACTAAAAAATGATACCCTTGGAGGTGGATTATGTTAAACGAAAAAAAGATTAGGCTTATGACGAAGATTGCTTTATTTGAAGAAAATGAAGGAAAGGAAGACATTAAGTTAGACCGTTATTATCGTATAGATTATATTAGTTATCAGGTTATGAAGACAATGGTTTCTGTTACGATAGGCTATTTGCTTATCTTACTTGCTGTTGGAATTTATCGCGCTGAATATATTATAGATAACATTACAACATTGCATTATAAGACCATCGGAATGTATGTCTTATTTATATATCTATTTTTAATAATACTTTACTCCTTTATAACGGGCATAGTCAGCTATTTTCACTATGAAAAGGCCAAAAAGAAAACGAAAAAATACAAGAAAAATTTAAAAACTCTTCGCCAATTTTATAAGGAAGAAAGAGGGCTTGAGTAGGAGGAACAGAATGACTAATTTGCTAGAGTTTAAAGAAAGACTGAATCAGTTTTACGCACGAAATGGTAAATTTATACGTCCAATTTTAAAGTTTATAATTGCATTCATAGTATTTACTTTAATTAATCATAATATAGGATATGATCAAAGATTAAATAATACTATTATTGTATTAGGACTTTCCGTAGTAGGTGCTGTATTACCATCTTCTATATTTGTTCTAATGGCGGCACTATTTACTACTTTACATGTGTACGATTCTTCACCAGTACTTGCTTTTATTGTAATCTTATTATTATTAATTCTATACTTTTTATTTATAAAATTTATGCCCAAATCAGGGTATGTTGTGTTAGCGATTCCAATACTATATATATTGAAGATTCCATTTGTAGTTCCAATTCTTATGGGACTTACAGCTGGACCAGTTGCCTTGGTTCCAGTAAGTTGTGGAGTGATTGTATTCTTCTTGTTCCGTATTTTAAAAGAAGCAACATCACTGACAAGTGGTACATCAGTAGAGGATATACTTGGAACATATAAATATGTATTTGATCATTTAATGAGTAATAAAGAAATGATATTAGCCATTGTTGTATTTGGAGTCGTATTATTGCTCACATATGTAATTCGTAATTTGTCCATTGATTATGCATTTTATATTGCAATTGCAGCAGGTGCGTTGGTAAATGTTATTGCATTTTTAATTGGAGGACTTATCTTAGATGTACCATTAAAAGTAACGTCTTTAATCATTGGAAGTGTGATTTCGTTCTTAGTCGTTGGGGTAATTCAATTCTTTAGGCTTAACTTGGATTACTCAACAGTGGAATATACACAGTTTGAAGACGATGATTATTATTACTATGTAAAAGCAGTACCAAAGGTTAAAATAGCAGCACCAAAAAAGGATGTTAAAAGAATAAATGGGGAAAATACAGAGGAATCTTTGGATACTGTATTAGAATTCGATGAGGATATACAACGCTAAACAGCTAGGTTGATATATGGCGTGTGCCATGGAAAGAGGTAAGGATGGAGACCATTAAGAACTTTATGGGCAGGTATCTGGGAGGCTTAGTTCTTCCAGATATGACGGTTATAGATATATTAGAGATAGCAATTATTGCATTTACACTATACCATATCATTATATGGGTTAAGACAACGAGAGCATGGATGCTGGTAAAAGGTATTATTGTTCTTGCTGTGTTTTGGTTAATTGCTATTATTTTAGATATGAGTGTGATTTTGTGGATATTTAATAAATCCATTACAATTCTTACAACAGCAGTTGTAATTGTTTTTCAACCAGAGATTCGAAGTGCGCTCGAACAAATTGGTAGAAAAGATCTCTTTCGTTCCTTAATGCCATTTGATGACGCAAAAGATAAAAATGTAAAGACTGAGATGAGAATCATAAATGATATCGTTAAAGCAACATTTGAACTTGCGAAAACAAAGACAGGCGCCTTGATTGTCATTCAAAATGAAGTTCCACTGCATGAATACGAACGTACTGGTATTGTCTTAGATTCTGTGATTAGCAGTCAATTGTTAATCAATATCTTTGAGCATAATACTCCATTGCATGATGGTGCAGTCATTCTTCGTGACAATCGAATTGCAGCTGCAACTTGTTACTTGCCTCTATCCGACAATATGCAGTTAAGCAAGGAATTAGGGACAAGACATCGTGCAGGTGTTGGAATTAGTGAGGTAACAGATAGTCTTACCATTATCGTATCAGAAGAAACGGGAAATGTTTCTATTGCGCTAAATGGGGAATTGATACGAGGTGTAGATGGTGATTACCTAAAGAGTAAATTGAAACAGTTATCAGGAAATGATACGGAAGTGAAGAAAAAGAGAAAATTGTGGAAGGGGAGACAGAAGGATGAAAGAAAAACTGATCAATAACCTTGGAATAAAGATTTTATCAGTCTGTCTAGCAGCATTCTTTTGGATTATCATCGTAAATATTGATGACCCAATGAAAACTAGAACCTTTACCAATGTACCAGTTCAGGTATTAAATGAAAGTACCTTAACGTCTAAGAATAAGGCATACGACATTGTATCTGGAGATACCGTAGACTTTACGGTCAGTGGAAAACGAACACAGTTAGAAAAACTGAAAAAGACAGACTTTGTTGCAACAGCAGATTTGTCTCAACTTACTGCACCATTTGATACAGTTAAGATTAATGTAGAGTGTATGAGATATAGTGATGTTGAGATTACCATGGGAAAAGTTAGCACCATGACGATTACTTTGGAAGATATTATTTCGGAACGATTTTCTGTAAAAGTCGTAACATCAGGACTGCCAGCACCAGGATATGCAGCAGATAAGACAGAAGTTTCACCAGTTCTTATGGAAGTTTCAGGTGCAGAATCTGTCATTCACGATATCTCTGATGTAAAAGTATTAGTAGACATTAGTGGCGCATCTTCCGATGTTACACGAACCACAACACCGAAAGCATATAATGAAAAGGGTGTAGAGATTGATTCCTCAAAACTAAGCTTTTCTTACAAAGAAGTATCTGTAAAAGTTACAATTTTAGAGACAAAGCTCGTTCCAGTAGTGTTAACGCAGACAGGTGAAGTTGCTTATGGATACAAATTAGTAGATACAGCTTATGAGCCACAAGAAATAGAGATAAAAGGAGATAGTAGTAATTTAGCAAAGGTAAAGAGCTTACCTATTTCTATTGATGTAACTGATTTAACAGAAGATCAAGAATATACGGTTGCTATTCGAGAGATCTTAGAACCATATGGGGTGTCAGTTGTAGATTCTGACATGGAAAACATCGTAGTAAAAGTAACTGTGGAGAAGTTAGTAGAAAAGACAATTAACATTTCGAAAAATGACATTACCTTTACAAATACAGGTTCTGATTTTGAGCATGAATATACAGACCAAGTTGGAAGTTATTCTATTAAGTTAATGGGACTTAGTGAAGACTTAGAGAAGATTACGATAGCATCTCTATCACCTAGAATTAATCTTAGTGGATTGGAAGCAGGAAGACATCATGTAGAGTTAGATATTACACTTCCTCAAAACGTAACAGCTATGAATACTGTAGTAGTAGGAATACGTTTATTTGAACAGAAGGAAGAAGAACCAACCATATCAGAAAAACCAGAGGTAGATGATTCAGAAGATGAGTCCATAAGCACAACTCCAACTACTAGACCATCCATACAACCATCTATTGAACCATCACCAGAGCCATCTATTGAGCCAAGTGAAGAACCAGTGGAATCAGAGGATGACGAAACAGACGAAGATCAGATAGAAGAATAAAAGTAGTAGAATAAAAGAACCATGAGATAAAGGAGTATAAAGAAGAACAGGATAAGACTAGATAAGAGATAGTGGGGCAGGATAAATAAGGAGGGGTTGTATGGTATGTGAAGAGTTAGTACTTCGCAATCCATTAGGGTTACATTTAAGACCAGCAGGGGTTCTTTGTACAGAGGCATTAAGATTTTCCTCTAAAATTCTCATTCGATATGAAAACCGTGAAGCAAATGCAAAAAGTATACTTGGAATCCTATCTACAGGAATCAAATATCAAAGTAGATTTGAAGTAGTATGCGAGGGGGAAGATGAGAAAGAAGCATTAGTCGCCATAAAGAAGCTGTTTCAAGAGGGATTGGGCGAAGTCTTAGAGGACGAGTCACTGGAAAGTTAAGGGTTGCGATCTCTTTTTCGTGGTGATATAATGAAGTACGCGACAAATAGGAGAAGGAAAGTGATAGGAATGGGGCTAGGATTGACAGTAAGACGCTCTATATAATCAAGATGTATAGTGTGATCTATCGACTCCAAAAAAATGAGTTACAACTTATGAATAACATAGAATAAGGGAGCGATTTAGATGTTAAATTTTAAGAGATATAAACGAGTACCAGTAGTAGATTTTCCAGAACGTCAATGGCCAAATAGAGAGATTCAAGAAGCACCAATCTGGTGTAGTGTGGATTTAAGAGATGGTAATCAAGCGTTAATTGAGCCAATGGTAGTAGAAGAGAAGATAGAATTCTTTAACTACTTAGTGAAGATTGGTTTTAAAGAAATTGAGATTGGTTTCCCATCCGCATCACAGATTGAATATGATTTTCTTAGACAATTAGTAGATCGTAACTTGATTCCAGATGATGTTACTGTTCAAGTTCTTGTACAGTGTAGAGAACACTTAATTGAACGTACCTTTGAATCTATTCAAGGAATTAAGAATGTAATTGTTCATATTTATAACTCTACATCTACATTACAAAGAGATGTTGTGTTTAATATGAGCCGCGAAGAGATTAAACAAATTGCCATTGATGGTACGAACATGGTAAAGAAATATGCAAAAGACTTTGACGGAAATCTTATGTTAGAATATTCACCAGAGAGCTTTACTGGAACTGAACTTGACTTCGCATTAGAAGTATGCGACGCCGTAGTTCGCACTTGGGGAGCTACGAAAGAAAAACCAGTAATTATTAACTTACCAGCAACAGTAGAGATGAATACGCCGAATGTGCATGCAGACCAGATTGAATGGATGTCGACACATTTTGAGAATCGAGAAGCGATTATATTAAGTGTTCATCCACATAATGACCGTGGAACTGCTGTAGCAGCGGCAGAACTTGCATTATTAGCAGGTGCAGACCGTGTAGAAGGTACATTGTTTGGCAATGGAGAAAGAACCGGTAATGTAGATATTTTAAATATCGCCTACAACATGTTTTCACAAGGTATTGATCCAAAGTTAAACTTGGAAAATGTAAATGAATCCATCGAAATTTATGAAAGATGTAATAAGATACCAGTACATATCCGTCACCCATATGCGGGAAAATTAGTATTTACTGCTTTTTCAGGCTCACACCAAGATGCAATTAATAAAGGTATAAAGGCTATGACGGATAGAGGACAGGAACATTGGGAAGTACCATATTTACCAATTGATCCGTCTGATGTCGGAAGAGAATATGAACCTATTGTACGTATTAACAGCCAATCTGGTAAAGGTGGCGTAGCATTTGTTATGGATACGTACTATGGATTTAAGCTTCCAAAAGGAATGCATAAGGAATTTGCAGATGTAATCCAAGTGATTGCAGAAAGTCAAGGTGAAGTAGCACCAGAGACAATTATGGATGAGTTTAGAACTCAATATTTAAATAAAAAAGAACCATTACATTTTAGAAGAGGTAAGTTAGAAGATGTTTCTGATACAAATGATTCTTATGATACTAAGATTACATTGGTATACACCGATCACGGCGAGGAACGCACAATCGAAGCTACTGGTAATGGTCCAATTGATGCTACTAAGAATGGTTTAGAAGAAGCATTAGGTTATAACATAAAGATATTAGATTATTCTGAACATGCATTAAGAGAAGGTTCTAACGCACAAGCTGCCGCATACATTCATATGATGGATATGGATAGCAAGAAAGTAACCTATGGAGTTGGTATTAGTTCCAATATTACAAGAGCATCCATTAGAGCGATATTCAGTGCATTGAACCGAATTCATGAATGATAAAATTTTGAGTGGGGTTTGTTTAGGATCCCACTCGTTTGTATATTATAAGGATAAAGGATAGAAGGGACTAAGAAAATGAAAAAAGTAATTACTTATGGAACTTATGATTTATTACATGTAGGACATATTAACTTATTAAGAAGAGCGAAGGCATTAGGAGATTATCTAATCGTTGTATTATCTTCTGATGAATTTAATGCATTAAAACATAAGACAGCCTATCATTGCTATGAAGATCGTAAAATCATTTTAGAGGCAATTAAATACGTAGATGAAGTAATTCCAGAATACACATGGGAACAAAAAATCAAAGACGTACAAGATAACAATGTAGATATCTTTGTTATGGGTGACGACTGGAAAGGGCAATTTGATTTCTTAAAAGATTATTGTGAAGTAGTATATTTACCAAGAACAGAAGGTATTTCTACTACTAAAATCAAACAAGATTTAAACTTAGGTAAAAAATAATGAAAAACTTATGTAATGAAATGAATGATAAAAAGTTGTTTTTACTTGATATTGACGGAACCATCGGATTTGATGCAACCTTATTCGATGGTGCAAAAGAATTCTTTGATCAAGTAAATGCAATTGGTGGTAAATACATCTTTATCACCAATAATTCTACTAAGAGTATTAAGGATTATGTAGATAAGTTTACAGGTATGGGCGTTGCGGTGGATGCAAGCAATTTCATCACTTCATCTTATGCAACGGCATTGTATCTACAAAAATATTATGCAGATAAGAAATTGTTTGTAGTGGGTACCGCATCTTTTATCGAAGAATTAAGAAGCTTTCAGTTAAATGTAACCGAAGAGATCGAAGAGAATATTGTTGCAGTTGTGGTCGGATTTGATAATGAACTAAATTATCAAAAGGTAACCAAAGCATGTGAATTACTTGAAACAAGAGAACTAGATTATATCGCAACCAACCCAGACTTAGTCTGCCCAGTTGGTTTTGGTTATGTGCCAGACTGCGGTGCTATCTGTGATTTTCTAGATAAAGCTGTTCACAGAACTCCACTTTACGTTGGGAAACCAAATCCAATTATTGTAGACATGTCATTAAGTACAACTGGATTTTCAAAAGAAGAAACCGTAGTTATCGGAGACCGTCTATATACAGATATCGCTTGTGGAATCAATGCAGAAGTAGATACCGTTCTTGTATTTACAGGCGAGGCAAAAGAAAAAGACTTGGCGCAGACCGAGTTTCCACCAACTTATTACTGTGAGTCTATTATTGACGTGTATCAATCATTGTGTGGTGTAAAATGAAAAAGTTAATTAAAAATTTGGCGAAACAATGCATGCTTTTTTTGTATGGAATAGAGAGAAAGATTCTTCCTATAAGAAAAGATATTATTTTATTTGAAAGCAATGTAGGGCGCAACTACACAGGTAATCCAAAAGCTATCTATGAAGAATGTGTTCGACAAGGCTTAGACCAAACATATCAATTTGTTTATATATTAGAAGATACAGGAATTCAGCTCCCTGGAAATGTAAAGAAAGTAAAAAGATTACGCTTTCAATATTTTTACTACATGGCTCGGGCAGGAATCTGGGTAAGTGATTCAAGATTTCCTGATTTTATTGTAAAGCGAAAAGGCGTATCTTACATTCAGACATGGCATGGAACACCACTGAAGAAGCTTGCCCTAGATATGGAAAGTATTCATATGGATGGTGAAACCAGTCTTTTCGATTATAAAGAGAAGTTTCGTAAAAATAGTTGTACATGGGATTACCTAATCTCTCAGAATCGATTTAGTACAGAAGTATTTACAAGGTGCTTTGATTTCCATAAAACTATGTTGGAATACGGTTATCCTAGAAATGATGTACTATTTCAAACAGGTCAAGATGGACAGCTAGAATTAAAGAAGAAATTCGGAATTCCTTCTAATAAGAAGGTAATATTATATGCGCCAACCTGGCGTGATAATGAATTTTACGGAAATAATCGTTATAAATTCAATCAAGCATTAGATTATGATTATATGCAAAAGGAATTATCAGACGAATACGTTCTTCTTGTAAAATGTCATTACTTAGTACAAGACACTATTGATTGGTCTAGATATTCAGGTTTTGTGTATGCATTTGATTCGAAAGTAGACATTGCAGAATTATATTTGGTAGCCGATGCTTTGATTACCGATTATTCTTCTGTTATGTTTGATTATAGTTTATTAAAGCGTCCTATGTTTTTCTTTGCCTATGACTTAAAAGCATATAGAGAAGAACTAAGGGGATTCTATTTTGACTACTTAGAGGAAGTTCCGGGTCCTATTTCGGAGACAACAAGAGATTTAGTTGCGCATATCAGAGGATATGTTCCAGAGGAATGGGCAAAGAAATATACTTCTTTTGCGGATAAGTTTAATACATTCGATGATGGAAATGCAGCAAATCAAGTAGTAGCATTAATAGAGTCGTTATCAAAGGAGTAAAGCATGAAAAAGAAAATTGGATATTTTATCTTTGCCTGTTTCTTTTATGCATTTCGAATACTTCCTTTAAATGAGAAGAAAGTGTTTTGTATTATGACCCACGACGGAAGTTCAGGAAGTAGTGTTGGCGTTGTAGTAGAAGCACTAAAAGAATTAGAAGAAGAACAAGGCCCCTATGAGTTTATCTATATGAAGAAAAATGATAGGGAACAAGCAAAGAATCATATAGGGAAAACCTTTCTTTCCTTTTTTATAAAAAAGCCATATCATTTGGCTACATCCTCTTATGTGTTAATGGATAATGTGTTTTTACCAATGGCATATCTTCGATTTCGGAAGGATGTAAAGGTAGTTCAACTTTGGCACGGAACTGGTACTATCAAAAAGTTTGGACAAGATGTAAACCAAGGAGAACTGAAAAAGCTAGAATACCAAGCAAATCAGAGAGTTACACATTTGATTGTAAACTCAGAGTATACTAAGAAACAATATGCCAGAGCTTTTGGGATTCAAGAGAAGAACATCTATGTTTGGGGATTGCCTAGAACAGATGAGTTGTTCTCTAAAGAGGTAAAAGAAAAGAAACAAAAAGCCTTTTACAATTGCTATCCAGAACTAGAAGGAAAGAGACTTGTACTTTATGCACCTACATTTCGTGATAATGAAGTAGAAGATCCAAAGATGCAGTTAGATATCGGATATTTAGAGAAACACACAGATGAGAACACAGTGTATTTAATTAAACTTCATCCATTTGTGGCGTCTCATTATAAAGCAAAGGATTCCAAGCGATGTATTAATGTATCAACATACGAGGACATTAATACACTTCTATTTGTAAGCGATGTCTTGATTACGGATTATTCATCTATTATATTTGAATACAGCGTTCTAGAGAAGCCAATGATATTCTATGCGTATGATTTGAAGACATTTAGTGAAGATGGAAGAGGATTTTACGAAGACTATTGTAGTTATGTACCTGGTCCAGTTGCTATAGATACAGTAGAAGTGAGTGAAATGTTAAATGCAAAAGAAGTAAGCAGCGAAAAAGTACAACGATTTAAAAAAGAAAGTTTTGCATTTTTAGATGGAAATTCAATGGAACGATTCGTTTCACATATTTTCAAAAGATAGAGATACAAAAATGTTGTATTGCAAATAGGAGAGCATAACTATGCATATATGAGCAAGGTTATGCTTTTTATTGCATTATATGGAATGCACTACATAAAATAGTAAAAATAATCTAATGTAGAATACTGTAAATAATGTAAGATTTTGCTGATAAAGTGTCGATACATGTCGAGAAAAGTCGTTTTAGATCAATCACTTTTTTTTCTATCATATGGAAAAATCATTACAGAAATGTTACAATATATTGGCGTTGATATTACTTTGTTTAATGAACAATAATAGATATTTCGATATGCATAGTAGAAAAATATCAACGAACTTCGAAGATACTAGATGCAAGAGGACTAATTTAAGAATGTTGAAAAAAAATACTAAAGATGGAAGGTGTAAAATAATATACCGCATGACGGTATTAAAAAAGGTGCTACCGAAGTAACACCTTTTGGGATGGGAAACAATAATATTATTTACCATTTTTTCTAGAACGATAACGTTCTGTACTATCTAAAATTTTCTTTCGTATTCTTAAGGAACTAGGAGTTACCTCAAGTAATTCGTCAGTATCAATAAATTCTAATGCCTGTTCTAAGCTTAATACTTTAGGTGGTGTTAGACGAAGGGAATCATCTGAACCAGAGGCTCTTGTATTTGTTAACTGTTTACGTTTACAAACGTTAACTTCGATATCCTCCGCTTTCGCATTTTGACCAATAATCATACCACTGTATACTTTTTCACCAGGTCCAATGAATAGAACACCACGTTCTTGAGCATTGTATAGACCGTAAGTGATTGACTCACCTGTTTCGAAAGCGATTAGGGAACCAGTTTTTCTATATTGGATATCACCTTTGTAAGGACCGTAAGACTCAAATGATGTGTTTAGGATACCATTTCCTTTTGTGTCAGTCATGAATTCACCACGGTAGCCAATAAGGCCTCTTGATGGGATAAGGAATTCAAGACGTTGATAACCGCCACTTGCGTGGGACATATTTTGAAGTTCACCCTTACGTTGGCTTAGTTTTTCAATTACAGTACCGGAAAACTCTTCAGGAACATCAATAAATGCTCGTTCCATAGGTTCAAGTAGTTGTCCATTTTCATCTTCTCGGTAAATAACTTCAGCTTTGGAAACTGCGAACTCATAACCTTCACGACGCATATTTTCAATTAATACAGATAAGTGTAATTCACCACGACCAGAAACTTTATAGCTTTCTGTTGTCTCAGTTTCTTCGACTCTTAAAGAAACGTCTGTATTAAGTTCTCTGAATAACCTTTCGCGTAAATGCCTTGAAGTTACAAATTTGCCTTCTTTACCAGCTAATGGACTGTTATTAACTAAGAAGTTCATAGAGATTGTTGGCTCGGAAATCTTTTGGAACACAATTGGATTTGGATTTTCGGGGGAGCAAATCGTATCTCCAATGTGTAAATCACTGATACCAGAGATTGCAACAATCGCACCAATAGAAGCAGTTTGTACTTCTACTTTCTTAAGACCCTCAAATTCATATAATTTGTTGATCTTAACCTTTTTAAATTTATCAGGTTCATGATGGTTCACGATTACAACGTCCTGATTTACTTTTAAAGTACCATTATCGATCTTACCAACACCAATTCGACCGACATATTCATTATAATCGATAGTACTGATTAGAACTTGAGTTTCTGCATCTGGATCACCAGTAGGAGCAGGAATATAATCGATAATCTTTTCAAATAAAGGTTTCATATCAACTGGCTCATCATCTAATTCCGCAGTAGCGTAACCGCTTTTCGCAGAAGCGAAGATGAATGGACAGTCAAGTTGTTCATCAGTTGCATCAAGTTCTAAGAAAAGTTCAAGAACTTCATCTATCACTTCTGAAGGACGTGCTTCAGGACGATCAATTTTATTAATACAACAGATAACAGGAAGATCTAATTCAAGAGCTTTCCTTAATACAAATTTTGTTTGTGGCATTGGGCCTTCGAAGGCATCCACAACTAGAACAACACCGTTAACCATTTTCAGTACACGTTCAACTTCGCCACCGAAATCAGCATGTCCAGGTGTGTCAACAATATTTATTTTAACATCGTTATATACTACGGCTGTGTTTTTGGAAAGTATTGTGATACCGCGTTCTCTTTCGATATCGTTAGAATCCATAACGCGTTCTTGAACTGTTTGATTGGCACGAAATACACCGCTTTGTTTAAGTAGTTCATCGACAAGTGTTGTTTTACCATGGTCTACATGGGCAATAATAGCTATATTTCTTACGTCTTTTCTTGTAGTTATCATAGCGACCTCCTTGTGTTTACAAGTGTAAGCTGTAACTTAAACATTGTAACACATAGAAAAAAATTTACAAGAGTTTTGTTCTAAAAAGGAAATAGTGTGCATATATATAATAAAGAAAATTATTAAAATACATTTTAGCCTAGCTAAACAGAAAAAGAGAGGAGTTATACAATAATGGCAGATAAAATATTTGAAAACAATCAGGTAACAATAGCAGGGAAGGTTGTTGGGGATTTCCGACACAGTCATGATGTGTTTGGAGAAGGATTCTATATCTTAGACGTAAAGGTAAATCGTTTAAGTAATTCAGATGATTCCATTCCACTAATGGTTTCAGACAGATTGGTAGATGTAAATGAAAGTTTAGACGGAAAATATATTGAAATTACAGGTCAATTCCGTTCTTACAATCGTCATGAGGAAAATAGAAACCGTCTAATGCTTTCCGTATTTGTAAGAGAGCTCACAATTTGTGATGACAATTATGTAAGTCAAAAGCCAAATTATATTTTCTTAGATGGATTTATTTGTAAACATCCAATCTATAGAAAAACTCCATTAGGTAGAGAAATTGCAGATTTATTACTTGCAGTAAATAGACCTTATGGAAAATCTGACTATATTCCATGTATTTGTTGGGGACGTAACGCCCGTTATGCAGAAAAATTTGAAGTGGGTGGGCATATTCAGATTTGGGGTAGAATCCAAAGCAGAGAATATCAGAAAAAGATTAGTGAGGATGAAGTGGAAAAGAGAATAGCTTACGAAGTTTCTGTAAGCAAATTAGAATATTTGGGAGAAAATTAATTCTAATATTCTCTTAGAAATGTAAATTCTATAAAATAATAGATTTTTCAACTCATATGTGATACAATAAGAACTGTTTCAATTATATGAAAGTACTTCATACATACCTAGCAGTAGGTTGTCAGCAGGAGGCTTAAGATGAATAAGAAAATAGTTCAGGTTTATTGTGGAACTGGAAAAGGGAAGACGACAGCAGCAGTAGGACAGTGTATCCGTGCCGCAAGTATGGGATGTGAGGTTATCATCATCCAATTCTTAAAAGGCAAGGATGCGGAAGAATTTTCTTTTTTAAGTAAGCTAGAACCAGACATCAAGCTGTTTCGATTTGAAAAAGAGCAAGAATTTTATACAGACCTAACAGAAGAACAGCAGAATGAAGAGAAAAAAAATATTATCAATGGATTTAATTTTGCTAGAAAAGTAATTGAGACAGGTGGATGTGATGTACTAGTCTTAGACGAAGTATTAGGATTGATTGAATTGGGTATTATTACAACAGAGGATGTAATCAAGCTCATTCAATTAAGAGATGATTATGTCAAGCTAGTCATGACAGGACAGAACCTCTCAGATGAATTGGCGGAATATGTAGATATTATTTCTGAGATCCGACCAATTAAAGAGTGAGAAGCATATTGACAAAGTAAATTTAGAGTGCTAACATTAAAAAAAACAAATATTAAGAAAATTTTCAATTAAGGTAGAGGCGCATTTTTTATGAGTAAGCTGCTGGACATAGATAGGCGTGGATGAAGGCAGTGGAAAGGAAACGATGCCGAAGGTTTTGTTACCCTACAAGACAAGACCTGGGCACATAATGAATAATTATGTGACTGTCATCTTACGATGGAGTGCTACCTAAAGGATTATGCCTGATTTTTGCAAAATTTCTTTAGGAGCCGACTATCTTAGTCGGCTCTATTAGTGTATAAAAACAACATGGAAATAAATGTAAGAAATTGCAACTGTGGCAAAATACCTTTACGTACAAAAAACAGGATAATCGCAAGATTACAATTTCGTGCATACAATAAGGTATTAGGGTATTACTACATCACGAAAATAATAGGAGGATCAGAATATGGCTATTTTTACAGGTTCAGGTGTTGCTATCGTTACACCTATGAAAGAAAACTACGAGATTAATTATGAAAAACTAGAAGAACTAGTAGAGTACCATATAAAAAATGGAACAGATTCCATTATTATATGCGGAACTACAGGTGAATGTTCTACTATGACAGAAGCAGAACATTCCAATGTCATCAAGTCATGTATTGATATCGTAAACAAGAGAATCCCTGTTATTGCAGGAACAGGTTCCAATTGCACACGTACAGCAGTTGAGCTATCAAAAAAAGCAGAACAGGACGGTGCAGACGGTGTTCTAGTCGTTACTCCTTATTACAACAAAGCTACACAAGCAGGTTTAAAAGCACACTACACAGAAATTGCAAATAATATAAAAATTCCAGTTGTAATGTACAACATACCAGGTCGTACAGGATGTAAAATGGAAGCCAAAACAATTGCTGAATTACACAAAGAAGTAGACAATATTACAGCAATCAAAGAAGCAACAGGTGACATCTCCTTCGTTGCCGACGTAATGAACTACACAGACGGCAAAATTGATCTATACTCCGGTGATGACGCTCAAATTGTACCAGTTCTATCCTTAGGTGGTAAAGGTGTTATCTCCGTTCTAGCAAACATTGCACCACAAGAAACACACGATATGGTAGCAAAATACCTAGAGGGAAATGTAAAAGAAAGCTGTGCCCTACAATTAAAATATTTATCATTAGTTCACGAACTATTTAGCGAAGTAAATCCAATTCCAGTGAAAAAAGCAATGAACCTAATGGGCATGAATGTAGGAGGTCTTCGTCTACCACTAACAGAAATGTCAGCCGAAAAAGCAGCACTTCTTGAAATGGAAATGAAAAAAGTGGGTATCCTTTAATAAAAGGCAACAGCCACGTTACCAATACATTACCAAATAAGAACAGAGAGGTATGATTCCAACATGACAAGAATTATAATGCACGGATGTAACGGTGCAATGGGTCAGGTAATCACTGACATTGTCCGCAAAGATGAACAGGCAACCATCGTTGCGGGTATCGACATTGTGGATAACCGCGACAATGGTTATCCTGTATTTACAGATATAGATAACTGTGATGTTGAAGCTGACGTAATCATCGACTTCGCTTCACCAAAAGCAATGGATAAACTTCTTGCATATTGCAAAAAGACAAAAACACCAGCAGTACTCTGTACAACTGGTCTATCCAAAGAGCAAATCGATGCAATCAACGAAACGAGCAAAGAAGTCGCAATCTTCAAATCTGCTAATATGTCTCTAGGTATCACAATCCTAAGCAAACTTCTAAAAGAAGCTGCCAAAGTATTAGCAAATGATTTTGACATTGAAATTGTGGAAAGACATCACAACCAAAAAGTAGACGCTCCATCCGGAACCGCTTTATTATTAGCCGATTCCATCAATGAAGCATTAAATAACGAATACAATTACGTTTATGATCGTTCACAAGTGAGAGAGAAGAGAAATAAAAAAGATATCGGAATCTCCGCAGTCCGTGGCGGTACCATCGTAGGTGACCACGAAGTAATTTTTGCTGGTACCGACGAAGTAATCGAATTCAAACACACAGCCTACTCCAAAGCTGTATTTGCCAAAGGTGCTGTATCAGCAGCAAAATTCCTTTCAGGTAAAGAACCTGGCATGTACGATATGTGTGACGTAGTAGACTAGAGGTGAAAAGAGAGCTCCTAAATGGCTTATTAGTAGAAGCCATTTAGGAGCTCTTGTTATTTTTCGAGGTGTAAATAATATATAAATACAATATTGATTAAGATATAATGTCTATATTCCAAAATGAATTATGTACATTTCATTTATAATTGCCTCATCTAGTTTAAATAATAAATCTGATAATTGCTTGTTTTGGAGCTTTAAATTACAATTAATGACTATATTTCGAATCTTATGTAATGATTCTGGCGGAATGATTGTAATACCACTTTCATCTAATCCAGTAAATGTTTCTAAAGTCCCACCTAGATATGTTTTTATTTCACTCCATTCGGAGGTATAATTATCAATGATGGTATCTATTAATTGCATATCTACGTCAATACAATCATATTTTTCTGGTTCATATAAATAGAACTTTTTATTAGTGTTAAACTGATTAATTGTTGCAAATTTGTGTTGTGCCATTATTTTACACATCCTCTCATATTTTCAGTTAGTTGGCAGATTAATACAATAATACATTTCAAATCAAAAGTGCGAATATATTTTTTGAAATTTATTATTTTACTTGCGAAAATGGAAAATGTCAACATTCTCCTCTATTTGTATAAAAGAAATCCAATTTTCCCATGCGTGAAATCCGCTCCAGCCCCCTTTTGTGCATTTTACATAAAAAACAACTACATCACAGGCAGATTTATGTAATTAAGGTTTGTATTACTCTCTTTCTTAGAGTATAATAAAATAAATGTGTCTTTTTTGTGAAAGAACAAATTAAGTGCATTTGTTCACAAAATTTTTACATTATAAATGTACAATGTACTTAGTTCAAACAGCGTGTTACAAAATCTATAAATCATGGGGGACATATATAAGAGCTAGTTAAGGGACTAAGTAGATAGGAGGAGTCGTTTTGATTGAAGTAAAAAATTTAGTAAAAAGATACAATGATCATGTAGCAGTTGATAACTTAAGCTTTACATTGGAAAAAGGTCATGTATTAGGATTTCTTGGACCAAACGGTGCTGGAAAATCAACAACAATGAATATTATTACAGGGTATTTACAAGCAACCTCAGGAAGTGTAAAAGTAAATGGTCACGATATTGAAGAAGAACCAGATTTAGTGAAAAATTCAATTGGTTACTTACCTGAGATGCCACCACTTTACCACGATATGCGTGTAAAGGAATATTTAAAGTTTGTTGCAGAACTTAAGAAGGTTAAGAAATCAGAAAGAAAAGCTATGATTGATGAAATCATAGATATGATTGGATTAAATGATGTAAGCAATCGACTAATACAACATTTGTCTAAGGGGTATAAACAAAGAGTTGGATTAGCAGGAGCCATTATGGGATATCCTGATTTAATTATATTAGATGAGCCTACAGTAGGACTTGATCCAAAGCAAGTAATTGAGATTCGTGAATTAATTCGTAAATTAAGTCAAAAACATACGATTATTCTAAGTTCTCATATTCTTTCAGAAGTAAGTGCTGTATGCGATGAAATTATGATTATTAATAAAGGGAAATTAGTAGTTCGTGATAAGCCAGAAAATCTATCACAAGCTAATGGTGATGTCTCACTTACCATTAAGGCAAAAGGTTCCAAGTCACAGATTGAATCCATCCTAAAAGAAATCAAAGGAATCCATAAAATTGACTTTAATGATGGTGCAGACACAGAACCTGGTGTATTAGAAGTTATGGTTACTTATAAAGAAGATGCCGAATTACGTGATGAAATTTCATTTGCATTTGCAGGAGCAAAAGTACCGATTTATGAAATGAAATCTGCAAATCAAAGTCTTGAAGATATCTTCCTACAATTAACAGGCAATGAACAGGCAGCGACAGAAGAAGTTGTAGAAGAAAAGGTAGAACCGAAAAAGCCAGAAAAAGTATACGAAAGCGTAGAAGAGGCTATGGGAGAAACAACAGAAAGCTTGGTTAGTTCCGGCAGTGATAAGGAGGGAGAATAATGTTAGCGATATTTAAAAAGGAACTGAAATCCTATTTTCACTCTATGATAGGTTACGTGTTCATGGCATTTTTCTTAGTAGTTATTGGTATTTATATGTATGTATATAACTTTGCTTATCAAGTAGCAAATTTTGAATATGTTTTAAATTCCGTAACATTTATTTTCATTATCTTAGTCCCAATCTTAACCATGAGATTGATGGCAGAAGAAAAGAAACAAAAGACGGATCAGTTATTATTTACATCATCCGTTTCTGTAACAAAGATTGTATTAGCAAAATTCTTTGCAGTAGTGACGTTATTTACAATCTGTATGGCAGTTGTATGTATTTATCCATTGATTCTTAGAATCTTTGGTGAAGTACCATTTGAAACAGCATATTCTAGTATCGTTGGATTCTATATTATGGGTGCTGCATTATTAGCAATTGGTTTATTTATCTCATCCTTAACAGAATCACAAATTATTGCAGCTGTAATTAGTTTTATTGTTTTATTATTTACTTATTTAGCAGCAAGTTTAGGAACTGTATTACCAACAGAAAAATTACCTACCATGCTTATTACGTTGTTCCTATTTGCGATTTTCAGTTACGTTATTTACATTTCTATTCGTAAAGTGTATGTAGCAGTTGGAACATGGGTAGTTGGAACAATTATTTTAATTGCGCTATATTTCTTCAAATCAAGCTTTTATGATAACTTATTAGCAAAAATCATTTCCGCAGTAGCAGTAATGGAACCATTCCAAAACTTCTGCTATGGTAACATTGCAATTGCAGATGTGGTATATTATGTAAGTATTGCAACATTGTTTATCATTTTAACAAGCTTATTTGTAAAAGAAAGTTTATCCGATAAGCAACGTGTTGGTAGTGTTTACCGTACAGGATTAATGGTTGTAGTTGCTGTATTATGCGTTGTAGTGAATTTATTTGCAAATGAATTAAATCTATCTGTAGATTTAAGTTCTGATAAATTATATTCCTTAACAGATAAAACGAAAGACTTCGTAAAAGAACTTGATAGTGATATTACAATTTATTATGTATGCCAAGAAGGAAATGAAGATGTTTCTGTTGAAAAGCTTGTTAATAAGTATTCTACTTTAAATGACAAAATTGAAGTTGTGAAAAAAGACCAAGTATTATATCCTACTTTCACAAGTAAGTATTCTGAAAACGATGTTTATGATAACAGTATTATCGTTGAAAATAATGACACAGGCACATATAAAGTAGTATCTTACTATGATATGTATCAAGCTGGTTACGATAGTTCAGGAAGTTACAGCATCACAGGTGTTGACGTAGAAGGACAAATCACATCTGCATTAGATTATGTAACAAATGAAGATCTTCCAGTATTATATTACACATCTGGTCACGGCGAAGTAGAACTTGGAGAAACAATCATCAGTGCGGTTTCCAAACAAAATGTTGCTATGAACGAATTAAAAACAGTAACAGTTAGCGAAATCCCAGAAGATTGCGATATCTTAGTAATTAACGGACCAACAACAGATTTATCAGATGAAGAAGTTAGAATGATCAAAGTATATTTAGCAAATGGTGGAGATGCAATCTTCACACTTCAATATACAACAAATGATATGACTAACTATACAGAATTATTGAAATACTATGGAATTTATCCAAAAGATGGTTTAGTAGTAGAGCAATATGGTAACTACATGAGTGGTTATATGACAAACATTATTCCATCTTATGGTTCACATGAAATTATGGAAAGCATCGAAGCATCTAAGAAATATGTTGTAATGCCAAACTCTATCGGCTTCACATTATCTGATACAGTTAGAGATACTGTTACATTAACAGAGTTATTAACAACTTCAGATGGTTCTTATTCTAAAATTAACTTAGAATCTGAAAATGGTGAATTTGAAGATGGAGATATTAATGGACCATTTACAGTAGGTGTATTAGCAGAAGAAGATTCTGAATCACAATCTGGTGAAACAATGAAACTTGCAGTATACAGTTCTGTATTCTTATTTGAGGAAAGCATTATTTCAACAGGACAATTTGCAAATGCAGATATCTTCGCTAACACAGTTGGTTATATGGCAGACACAAGCTCCACAATTTCTATTCCAGTAACAAGCTTAAGTGCAACTTACTTAACAATTCCTTCCGTAGCTGTTAATGTATTAGGTGCTGTATTTGTAATCGTAATTCCATTAGGAATCTTAATTACAGGTCTTGTTATCTGGTTAAGAAGGAGGAAGAGCTAATGACTCAAAAAAAGAAGAAACAAATGACGACGATTGTCGCATTAGTGGTAGCTTTACTCGTAATATGTATCGCTTATTTCGCTGTTGTAAAAAAGAATGAAGCGAAAGAAGAAGCAGCAGATACTTCTGTAAATGTGCTTCAATTAAATAGTTCCGATGCTGTGAAATTAGAGATTTCCAATGAGAGCGGTGACTTAGTATTTGAAAAGAAAAGTGGTCTTTGGAAATTAGAAGGCGACGATGAATTTGAAGTAAAAACAGAAGTGATTCAAACTATACTAGATGATTTTGCAGATTTAACTGCAACAAAGAGTGTCTCCAACACAAAAGAAAATCTTGCTGATTATGGTTTAGATAAGCCATCTACAGTAGGAACTTTAACATTAAGTGATGGAACAAGTGTAACAGTAAGTTTAGGTGCAGAAGTACCGATTATTGGCGGACATTATGGTATGTTAGATGGAACAGAGGGAATCTATACATTTGCGGAAGAGACATTAGAAAACCTTAGTTCTTCGAAAAATGATTTTGAGTATAAGGGAGTAGCCATTACAGTTAGTCCTGAGGCTTAAGAAAAAATAAGAATGAATAGAAAAAGAGCGATTACGTATGAATCTTACACGTAATCGCTCTTTTCTTAATCCATTAACTTAACATAAAATCAATTACATACTTCACGATAAACATCACACAAAGCACATACATTAACCAACTAATTTTCTTTTCTTTCGCTTTACCAGTCACTAAATTAATTAACACAAAAGAAATTACTCCAAAGGAAATCCCTTCTGCGATACTATAACAGAATGGCATCGCAATTAAACAAATAAATGCAGGAAGTGCTTCTGTCATATCATCAAAATTAATTTCCTTAATAGATCCCATCATATAGAACCCAACGATAATTAGCGCTGGTGCAGTCGCACAAGCAGGAATCGCTGTGAAGACAGGAGCAAGGAAAACAGATAAACCAAACAGAATACCTGTTGTTAACGCTGTTAAACCAGTACGTCCACCTTGGGAGATACCAGTAGCACTTTCAACGAATGTAGTCGTAGTGGAAACACCTAATAAAGCACCACTCATAGTTGCTAAAGAGTCAGCCATTAAAGCACCTTTAATACGAGGTAGTTTACCATCTTTATCAAGCATATCTGCTTTGTAAGATACACCAATTAAAGTTCCAAGTGTTGTAAAGATATCTAAGAATAAGAAAGCAAATACAACAACAATAAAGTCTCCCGTAAATACTTGAGAGAAATCTAATTTGAAAGCAACATCCCCTAAATCGCTAAAGTTAATACCATTTGAAAAGTTAGGGAACATACTAAAATATCCTAAGTCTGGATTCACTTGATATAAACCTACTAATTGTAGTACACATCCAAGTAACCATGTAGCAATAATACCGTACAGGATTCCACCTTTTACATTTTTAATAACTAAAATAGCAATTAGGATAGTACCAAACATTGCTAATAAGGCAAACATATCAGCATTATGGAATGTTTCCTTTGAAAATGTGTGGAATTTAAGTAATGTATTCGCATCGCCATTAACAATTCCAGCATTTTGAAGACCAATAAATGTAATGAAAAGACCTACACCACAACTTACCGCATGTTTTAATGTTGGCGGAATTGCGTTGAAGAGAGCTTCACGTACATTTGTTAAAGATAAAAGAACGAAGATAATACCTTCAATAAAGACAGCAGCTAATGCCACCTCCCAAGTGTATCCTAATGATACAACAACAGTCCAACAAAAGAATGCATTCATTCCCATTCCAGGAGCAAGACCAAACGGATAATTAGCAAGGAAAGCCATAAACAAACAGCCAAGAAGTGACGCAATCGCAGTTGCGAAAAATACACCATTTGTGTTCATCTGTGTTCCAGTATAACCATCAAGTGTGTTAAATGCAGTCATCGTACTAGGATTTACTGCAAGAATGTAAGCCATCGTCATAAAGGTTGTGATACCTGCTAGAACCTCCGTCTTAACATTCGTTTTGTTCTCTTTCAGTTTAAATAGTTTTTCTAACATGATTACCTCCGAATCAAATTTGGGGTTTGGTTTTCTAAAAAAACCCCGTAAGAGTTTAGCAAAAAAAAGTTTATTCGTCAATAATATAATTTGTATAAATTTTAATTTCATATACAAAGTTTTGGAAATATAAAGGGACTATTTTTAAGTGGACAACATATATTTTATAAAGGTATAATATACTAGCTAGAAGACAAATGGAAAAAGAAGGGAGTCAATAAGGTTGAAAAAGAAAGTAGTCATTTTGCTTTTAAGCATGATGCTCTTCATCGGTGTTTTTCTCTATGGGGCATTTCAAAATATAGACAAACCTTCCAAGGGGGATGAAAAGCCTGATTCTCTAGGAAAAACAGAGATGTTACTATCAAATGTCTGGATTCTATCAGGTAAAAATTCAGAAATTACCTATTTCATGGATGGCAATACGGTTACAGTTGAGACCGCAGGTGAACTTTCCGAGCCTATTGAAAATGTAATTGGAGATTTAACCGTAAAAGATGGAATTGTCCAGAAGGTAACATTAAAGACAGAACGAGTGAGTGGAAAAGTCATTTCTATTGATTCTGAAGCGATTCAACTAGAAGTGGATGGAGTGATTGAGACTTATCCATTGGCAAAAGAATTTCAGGTGTATCGAAATAAAGAAAATTTAGAATCCTTAACGATAAAGCATATCTTAGTAGGATATGACAACGCAGAATTTATAATTGCAGAAGATGAAATCTGTGCAGGAATCATCGAAAAAGAAGCGGAAATTCATGATATTCGAGTACTGTTAAGAACAAGTAATTTCGAAGAACTCTTACATGAATCCATATCCTTCACCTGTACAAGTGCGTATACAGTTCAGATGGGAACCGAGACAAAATCTTATAAAGCAGGCAAAAAGATAACTGTAAAGCCTTCCAGTAAGATTATGAATGCGGGAAGAATCATTATTAAACCCAAAGAAGAAAGCGGAAAAGTAAAATTAATCAACGTAGAACGAAACTGTGGAACACCATACTATCGAGGAACCGTTGAGATTTCAAAATATGAGGATAAACTTTCTATTGTAAATGAACTACCATTAGAAGAATATCTTTATGCTGTAATCCCAAGTGAGATGCCATCTTCTTATGGTGCAGAAGCACTGAAAGTACAAGCCGTTTGTGCAAGAACTTATGCATACAAACAATTACTTCAAAATAATTATAGCCAATACGGTGCACATATCGACGATAGTGTTGCTTCTCAAGTTTATAACAATATTGCTGAAGATAAGAATAGTATCCAAGCAGTAAAAGATACTTACGGAGAAGTATTATTATACGATAACAATGTAATCGAAGCGTATTATTTCTCCACTTCATGGGGATGTACAGCCGATGCAAAAGACGTTTGGTTAAGTGAAGAGAATAGCTACTTAGAAGGTGATGTTCAGATTACAAAGGATTCTAAGGAAAAGCTAGAATCTTTTGATTTCTCCAAAGAGAAAGCATTTAAGGAATTTTTAAACAGTAAGGATATTACCACTTATGATAGTGAGTATCCTTGGTATCGTTGGTCAGTCACTATCTCGGCAGAAGATTTACAAACATCCATCGAACAAAGTATTCAAGCACGTTATGAAGTGAATCCAAACTTAATTTTAACATTAGATGGTTCCAAATATGTAAGTAAGCCAATTGAATCCATTGGCACTGTTAAAGGTTTCGAAGTTGCCAATCGTACCAATAGTGGTTTAATCAACGAGCTTATTATCAAAGGTAGTGATGCTACAATCAAAGTGTGTACAGAGTACAACATTCGCTTACTATTGGCACCGATTAATGATACAATTAAACGTCAGGATAAGAGTAAAGTTAAAAATCTTTCTATGTTACCAAGCGCATTTTTCGTTGTCACAGAAAATGGGGATGTAAATACTTTCACATTTAAGGGTGGTGGCTATGGACATGGAGTTGGAATGAGCCAAAATGGAGCAAAATCCATGACAGATGCAGGATTTAATTATAGCTCCATTCTACAGCATTATTACAGTGGTACTACCATTGGGAATCTTTATCTATAGCATGTGCATTTTCTTTTGCGTTGGAATCTGTTGCGTCCGAATCTGCATTTGAATTCCAATTTGAATTTGCAGTGTGTAGATAATAATTTACTTCACCACCAAAGAATAAAATGTACATGCAGAAATACAACCAAAGCATCAAAAGAACAATAGCCGTTAAGCTGCCATAGGTTTTGGAATAGTCTTTCATATGGTCAATGTAAAAAGAAAAACCATATGAGAATACTAACCACCCTGTGGCAGATATTAATGCACCAGGAAGTTCATACAAAAGTTTCGATTTCCTATTGGGGATACACAGATATAGCGTAGCAAAAAAGACCACCAATACCAAAAGAACTACAATGGTTCTTATGCTTATAATTAATAGCGCTAAGTCTGATAATGCAGGAAACTGCTGTTGAATCCACACAAGCAATGAGTTACCAAAGACTAAGAAAAACATTGTAGCAATCAGCATTACTGCAAATACTAACGTATTAAATATCGCAATAAAACGTAATTTAAAATAATTTCTCGTCTCTTTAATTCCATAAATATTATTAAGTCCCTGAATCATCGCAAGCAATCCCCTAGAACCAGACCAAAGTGCAGTGATAACCGAGATAGAAAGAATCGTTCCAGATGCATTGTCAAATATTTCGGTAATCAGACCAATTAAGTACGAATTAAATGTTTTAGGAACATATGTGTTGACAATATCAAGCAGATTGCCTTCTGTAATCGGTAAGTATTGTACTAATGTTAAAAAAAACATCGCAAATGGAAAAGCAGAAATAATAATGAAAAAAGCTGCCTGTGCAGCAAAGCTAGAAACAAAATCATCTCTCATTTTTCTCATAAATTTTTGTATAAATCGAATAATGGAAGTTATCTTTTTTATCATTTAAAACTCCTTTGGAAAAATTAACAATTCATAGTTGTATATGATAGTATATGTAAAATAAATTTGCAATAGTCAAATAATATGGGAACAGAATCAAGTTAGAAGTAAATTTTATGTTCAAAAACAGAAAAGTAGACAAAATTTTTGTGTCATTTTTACTAAAAAATTCGAAAAAGATTAGTTCATTTGTGAATTGTAAGCGTTTACATTTAAGAGTATGATAAGAAAGCGAAAAGTAATCAAAACTTTTTAGAAGTTCTCAAATCGATGAAAAGGTTGGGAAGGGAGAGTTTGGGAAAGGAGGATCGGAGGTTTATCAGTATTAATTACATAGTATGATTTGTTTTTATGAATTTTAGGAGGGAAATTGATTTATGTGTGCAAAACAGACCAATAAAAGATTATCAATTCTTTTAGTAATTGCATTAATTTTTTCACTATGGACACCTGGATTTACCAGTGAAGTAGCAGTACAAGCAGCTTCTAGTGTCTCTGCATCTTTCAATATGGAAGGATATGCAAAAGCTCAAGGCGTAACTGGTGGTGGAGTAATGGATACTTCTTCATCTAGCTACATTCAAGTAAGTACAGCTGAAGAATTATTAGCTGCATTAAATAAAAAGGATCCTAGTACCAACAAAGTTTGGGATGGTCCAAGAGTAATTGAAGTAATGAACGACATCGACTTAGGATACAACCTATTATCGGATACTGCAAAAAGTTACAATGTAACAGCAGCAGCAACTCCAAAGACACACCCTACACTAATCAAAACAGGTGTTTCTAAAGTTTACATCCAACAAAGAAGTGACTTAACTATCTTCTCTAAAAATGGTTCTACAATCAAACACGCATGCTTTACTATCAAAGGTGCATCCAACAACATTATTATTCGTAACTTAGCATTTGATGAAATCTGGGAATATGACGACTCAGGTGATTACGATTCCAATGACTGGGATTACTTCACAATCGAAGGCGAAAGTTATAATATTTGGTTCGATCACTGTACGTTGTATAAAGCATACGATGGCTTATTAGACATTAAGAAAGCATCTCATGATATTACAGTATCTTGGTGTAAGATGCTTCCATACGATAAAAGCAATCAATTCTTTATGACAATGATGAATGAACTTGAAAATAACCAAAGTTCATATTCTAACTATAAAGCTGACAGAGCAGCAGGCATTACATTTGATGACATGTGTACATACTTAGGAGCTCAGAAAAAATGTCATTTAATCGGTCACTCTGATAGCGACAGTACTATGAGTGCATTAAGTGCAACTCTTGCAAATAACTATTATTATGGTCAAATGGATCGTCTTCCAAGATTACGTGGTGGAAATGTTCATGAATATAACTGCGTTATGGATGGTTCTATGATTTGGGACTTAAAGAACTCTCTCAAAGATCGTGGCGTTTCTGTTCCAAGTTCTATGAAATTAGTAAGTAATGGTGCAATCTCCGCATGTAATGGTTCTATTTTATTAGAAAATTGTGATATCGTAAATATCAACGTTCCATTACGTAACAACAACACAGACCCAGATAATAGTAGCAAGACAGGTAAAGTTGCAGCATTAAATTCAAGATATACAATTAACAACATTTCAAGAACATGGAGTGAGTATTCTAGTGTAACTCCTCAGACATATAACGGTACTTATACATACACAGGAAATAGTACAGATGCCGATACATATTTATGCGCATGGCCATGTACACCATTAGCATTTGATACAGATTCCTTTAAATCTAGTTTAGGATATTCCTATAACTTATACGACCCATCCACATTATCTAGTTTATTACAACAATACGCAGGTGCAGGTTCTGTTTCTATGTCCGCTACTGATTGGATGAGCACATCTTATTCAGGTGCATTACTAAGTGGAACAGCTACAACACCAAGTATAGCGCCAACAGCAAGTGCAGTAGTGACAACAACAGTACCTACAACAACCGAGACAACTCCAGTAGTGACTACAACAACACCTGTAACAACAACACCAAGTGCTACAACAACACCAATAACTTCTACAACTCCAGTTTCCGGAGACTTTGAAGTAACAGGAAGTGGCACATCATGGGGAACATCCTTTGGTTATAGTGTAAATATTACAAATAAGATGGACGAAGCAATTGATAGTTGGAAAATTGTTGTAGATGCATCCGACGTTGAAATTACAGGCATCTGGTGTGCGTCCGCGGAAGTAAGTGGAAATACAATTACATTTAGTCCAGATACATGGAACGCTTACCTTGCAGCAGGTGCTTCCACATCCTTTGGTTTCAATGCAAATGGTACTATGTTAAGTATGGATAACTACAAAGTTATCTACACAATCAATGGAACAGAATATACATATGTAAGTGGTCAAAGTAGTCCAGTAGTAAGTTCTAGTGCCCCAGTAACAACAACTACTGCTCCAGTAGAAAGTTCTAGTGCACCAGTAACAACAACCACAGCACCAGTAATTAGCCCAAGTGCAAGTGCGACTACAGCTATGGAATTAAATGTTTCCACAGACATGACAGCAGGTACCTACACAGAAGATTTAACAGTAAACGGATTTACATTTGTCGTAGGTGATTCAAAATGGGTAGTAGATAGTTCAAATAAAACATGTAATGGCGTAACATACACACAACGTGCGAAATCAGGCGGTAAAGGAACAACAACAAAACGTGCAGTATCATTTACAACTACAGAAGCAGGTTCCTTAATTGTTCATGCAATGAGTGGTTCTAGCGATGAACGTAGAATTACATTAAACTACAACGGAACAGATTTACAAAGTGAAACAACAGTAGGTGGCGAAGTAAAAGAATTTGTATTTGACTTACCATACGCAGGTACCTATGTAATCTACCCACCAGATGACAACATTGGTATCTTCTACATGAAAGTAACAAATGGTGGAGTAGTAACCTCTCCTTCCCCAAGTACTAGCCCAAGTGTTACAGCAAGTGCTAGTCCAAGTCCTAGCGTTACAGTAAGCCCTAGCCCAAGTCCAAGTGCCACAGCAACTACAACACCAAGTGTAGAACCAGTATCAGGAGATATCTTCGTAGCTCCAAATGCAAATGGAACTGGTACACAAAGCAACCCAATGGACTTTGAATCAGCCTTAACAGCAGTGCAAGCAGGCAACACAATTTACTGTTTAGCAGGTACCTACAGCTATGATCACCAAATCACAATTGCTTATGGAAATAACGGTTCAGAAGGAAAATACAAATCCATCGTTGCATACAACGGCGCAGATGTTGTATTTGATTTCTCTAGCCAACCATATGGCGATACTGCAACAAATGACAGAGGTATTCAATTAGAGGGTAACTACTGGAAAGTTTACGGAATTAAGATTACAGGTGCTGCGGACAACGGAATGATGTTAAGCGGTAACTACAACTGGATTGAAAACTGTGAATTCGATGGAAACCGTGATACAGGTCTACAAGTAAGCCGTCGTAATTCTAGTTTAAGTAACATGTCCGATTGGCCAGCATACAACACAATCAAAAACTGTACTTCTTGCAACAACATGGACACAGCAACAGGTGAAAATGCAGATGGTTTTGCAGCAAAATTAACATGTGGTGAAGGTAACGTATTTGACGGTTGTATCGCATACAACAACGTAGATGACGGATGGGATTGTTACGCAAAATCTGCAACAGGCCCAATCGGTGTTATTACAATCAAAAATAGTATTGCATTTAGAAATGGTCAAACAGTAGCAGGTGTATTTACAGACAATAGCGATGGTAACGGATTCAAATTAGGTGGTTCTGGCGTTGGAACACCTCACATCGTTACAAACTGTATTGCATTTGAAAATAAAAACCACGGTTTCACAGACAACAACAACCCAACAGCATTACAAGTTTCCAATTGTACATCCTTCAACAACTCTCGTGACAACGGTGGTAAAGCAAACTTCCAAATGAACCGTGCAGGAAGTGGTGCTGTTTATAAAAACTTATTATCTTGTTCTACAAACACAATCGCAAGTGATAAGTTCATCGGTACCATTTCAAACTCTGTATACTACAACTCATCCAAATATTATCAAGTATCCAGCGCAACAACAATCAACAACGATAAAGTTGGAACCGTAGTAACAGGTCCAACAGCTTCTGATTTTGAATCGGTAAGCTCACCATCCTTAGGAGCAGATGTGCATACATTATGGAGAAATGCAGATGGTTCTATTAACACAGGATCTTTCTTGAAGGTGAAATCATCTTCTGCATTCTATGGAATGGGTGCCACATTCTAAGACATTGCTAAGTGAATAAATAATTCTTTTTATTAAAGTAGAGCCTCTGATTATAATTTTTATAGTCAGAGGCTTTTAAATACAGAAAAGATTTCAAAAGAACGTCTTGACGAAACTAACTTTTCTGTTTAGAATATTGACTATGAGAAAAAAGCATCGACGGTGTTCTAAAGCTTATATTCCTTCCAGAGAGAGGATGTCATCGGTTGGAAGCATCCTTAAGTTCAGTATAAGCCCATTTTCCCACCAGAGCTGCATCTTTGAAGCGAAAGTGAGTAGGAGATGACGTTTTGTGCACGTTACGCATGTAGAGAGAGCTTAGGCATACATAGAAGACCTAAGAATCAGGGTGGTACCGCGGAATTTATTTCGTCCCTTATTTGTAAAAAGTAAGGGGCGTTTTTTTTATGCATTTATATAGAAATGTGTTTATATACAATGTGACAAGAAAAAATGACCCCGAAAGAAGAAAGGAGTATACTCATGAAAGAAAAATTAGAGAAAATTGTGAGTGACGCAGTTGAGAAAATTAATGTTTCTGAAAAACTGGAAGAATTAAATGATATTCGTGTTGCATTCCTTGGAAAAAAAGGTGAGTTAACAAGTATCTTAAAATCTATGAAGGACGTAGCGCCTGAAGATAGACCAAAAGTAGGTCAATTAGTAAATGAAGCAAGAACAAAATTAGAAGGTGTATTGGACGATAAGAAAGCCGCTTTAGCAAGTTCATTAAGAGAAGCGCAAATGAAAGCAGAAACAATCGACGTTACACTTCCAGCGAAAAAACCAATGATGGGACACCGTCATCCAAATACAATCGCATTAGAAGAAATTCAACGTATCTTTATTGGTATGGGTTACGAAGTAGTAGAAGGTCCAGAAGTAGAATATGATTACTACAACTTTGAAGCATTAAACATTCCAGCAAACCACCCAGCAAAAGATGAACAAGATACTTTCTATATTAACAGCGATATCGTACTTCGTACACAAACATCTTCTACACAGATTCATGAGATGGAAAAAGGTAAAGTACCTATCCGTATGATTGCACCAGGACGTGTATTCCGTTCTGACGAAGTAGATGCGACACACTCCCCATCCTTCCACCAAGTAGAAGGTCTTGTAATTGATAAAAATGTTACATTTGCAGATTTAAAAGGAACACTTGCAGAATTTGCAAAACAAGTATTCGGTGAAGATACAAAAGTAAAATTCAGACCACACCACTTCCCATTCACAGAGCCAAGTGCTGAGATGGACGTTTCCTGTTTCAAATGTGGTGGAAAAGGTTGCCGTTTCTGTAAAGGTGAAGGTTGGATCGAAATCTTAGGATGTGGTATGGTTCACCCACACGTATTAGAAATGAGCGGAATTGACCCAGAAGAATATGTAGGATTTGCATTCGGTGTAGGTCTAGAAAGAATCGCATTATTAAAATATGAAATTGACGATATGCGTTTATTATATGAAAATGATACACGCTTCCTTGGTCAATTTTAGCTTGCAGTCAACTTGTTGACTGTTTCAGGGAGTGCAGCGGATTGAAATGCCACGGAGTGGCAGTAAGCTTATGAGCAAGGAGCGCAGCGGATTGCGAATTTTCAATATGTCAACTTGTTGACTGTTTCAGGGAGCGCAGCGGACTGAAATGCCACGGAGTGGCATCAAGCTTATGAGCAAGGAGCGATAGCGGATTGCGAATTTTCAATATAAATATTCATTTCCATTAACAATAGAACAATAAGGAGGAATTACCATGAAAACACCATTATCATGGGTGAAAGCATATGTACCAGAGTTATCCTGTACACCAAGAGAGTACATGGATGCTATGACATTGTCTGGAACAAAAGTAGAAGGTTACGAAGAATTAGATAAAAATTTAGAAAAAATTGTGGTAGGTAAGATTTTAAAAATAGAGAGACATCCAGACGCAGATAAATTAATCATCTGTCAAGTTCAAATCTCAGAAGAAGGTGAAGTAGTTCAAATCGTAACAGGTGCACCAAACGTAAAAGAAGGAGACAAGATTCCAGTTGTATTAGTAGGTGGCTGTGTAGCAGGAAGCGCACACGATGACACTCCTCATCCAGATGGAATTAAAATCAAAAAAGGAAAACTACGTGGCGTAGAATCTTTCGGTATGATGTGTTCCATCGGAGAATTAGGTTCTTCTAAAGAATTCTATCCAGACGCAGCAGAAGACGGAATCTATATCCTAAGCGATAACGAAAATTACAAGGACGCTCCAATCGGAAGCTCTGCAGTAGAATTATTAGGTTTGAATGATGTTGTAGTAGAATACGAAGTAACATCCAACCGTGTAGATTGCTTCTCCATAATCGGTATTGCAAGAGAAGCAGCAGCAACATTCCGTAAACCATTTATTGTACCAGAAATTAAAAAGACTGGTAATAACGAAAATGTAAAAGATATCGTAAGCGTTGAAATTCAAGATAAAGATTTATGTAAACGTTACGTAGGTCGTGTTGTGAAAAACATCAAGATTGCTCCATCACCAGAATGGATGCAAAGAAGACTATCCGCTTGCGGAATTCGTCCAATTAACAACATTGTAGATATTACAAACTATGTAATGGAAGAATACGGTCAACCAATGCACGCTTACGATTTAGACACAATCGCAGGTAACAAAATTGTAGTTCGTCGTGCAAAAGACGGAGAAACATTCCAAACACTAGACGGACAAGATAGAAACTTAGATTCCTCAATACTAATGATTTGTGATGCGGAAAAACCAATTGGTATCGCAGGTATCATGGGTGGAGAAAACTCTAAGATTACAGATGACGTGAAAACAATGTTATTTGAAGCAGCTTGCTTTGATGGAACAAATATCCGTCTATCTGGTAAAAAATTAGGTATGCGTACAGATGCCCAAGCAAAATTTGAAAAAGGCTTAGATCCAAACACAGCAATGCAAGCAATGGATCGTGCATGTGAACTAATCGAAGAATTAGGTGCAGGTGAAGTAGTTGGTGGCTATGTAGATGAATACGAAACAGTAAACCAACCAACAGTAGTAGCTTACGATGCAGATAAAATCAACAAACTATTAGGTACAGACATTTCTGAAGAAGAAATGGTTGGTTACTTTAAAATGTTAGATTTCGAGGTAGATGAAGCGAAAAAGGAATTAACAATTCCAACATGGAGACAAGATGTTCTTCGTTTAGCAGACGTTGCAGAAGAAGTTGCTCGTTTCTTCGGTTACGACAACATTCCAACAACACTTCCAGCAGGATCTTCCAGCGGAAGCTTATCCTTCAAATTAAAAATTGAAAATATCGCTAGAAATGTAGCAGAGCAATTCGGTTTCTACGAATCCATGACTTACTCCTTCGAAAGTCCAAAAGTATTCGAAAAATTAAGAATTGCAGAAGATGACTCCCTAAGAGATGTAATCGTAATCAAAAATCCATTAGGTGAAGATTACAGTATTATGAGAACATCCATGTTAAACGGAATGTTAACATCTTTAGCAACAAACTATAACAGAAGAAATAAAAATGTTAGATTATACGAAATCGCTAACATTTATATTCCAAAAGCATTACCATTAACAGAACTTCCAGACGAAAGAACACAATTCGCTTTAGGTATGTTCGGTGCAGGTGATTTCTTCGACTTAAAAGGTATTGTAGAAGAATTTTTAGAAAAGGTTGGAATGAAAGGATTAGAAACATACGATCCAGCTTCCCAAAAACCTTTCTTACACCCAGGAAGACAAGCAAATATCATTTACGATGGAACAGTTATTGGTTATCTAGGTGAAGTTCATCCAGAAGTTGCGGATACTTACGGAATCGGCGAACGTGCATACGTTGCAGTAATCGATATGCCAGAAGTAGTTGCTCGTGCAAGTTTCGATATCAAATACAAAGGTATTGCAAAATACCCAGCTGTAACTCGTGATATCAGTATGGTAATGTCTAAATCCATCATGGTAGGTCAAGTAGAAGAAATCATCCGTAAATGTGGTGGTAAGTTATTAGAAAGCTTAAACTTATTCGACGTTTACGAAGGAAGTCAAATCAAAGAAGGATGCAAGTCTGTTGCATACTCCATCAGCTTCCGTGCAAATGATAGAACACTTGCAGACCAAGATGTTAACACTATCATGGATAAGATTGTGAAGAACTTAGAAAAACTTGATATTGAATTAAGAAAATAGTCAAGCAACTTGAAATTAATAGAAAGAGAGACCGAAAAATTTAATTTTTCGGTCTCAGACTGTTGACAAAGTGGTCTTAGGATTTGAAAATCCTAAGACCACTTTGC
>CAYPEJ010000022.1:0-87704 GCA_964409685.1 uncultured Anaeromicropila sp. | reverse complement strand
CCCCGTTAGAAGTAATAGAATTTGTGATGAGTTTATTATACCAGGGGACGGAAACTAATTGTCCAAGATAGCCAACACATCTCTTGTTGCTGTTTAATTAAGTAAATCCCCGCAAGGGGACGGAAACTCTAAACTTCTTTTATATTCATCTAACATATTTTTAGTTTAATTAAGTAAATCCCCGCAAGAGGGATTCCACCCAATTCCCTCATTTCTAAAAATCCCCATCTTCCACCCATGAAAAAAGATGACAAATCTCATAATCCATGATATAATAGGACGTATTTTTATTTGAACATTTGGAGGATTTGGACGAATGCCAACAAGAATTGCAATATTAGGTGGTCCAAGATGTGGGAAAACTACCTTAATTCAGCAAGTATATGTAGACTTAAAAGTAAGGGGCTTAGATGTAGGAGCTGCTTCAGAATATAGTACAGATTACTTAAAAGAAAAGGGGATGATTGAGACAATTTCCGAACAATACGGAATTTATTTAGGTCAAAAAATGTTAGAAGATTCCCTAAACGAATTTGATTATGCTATCACAGATTACGCAACATTTATACCTTACGTATACGGAAGATTTATGTTAGGTGACAAAAAACGCACGATCAAAGAAATCGAGATTTTAAAAGATCTTTACGGATTAGCATTAAGAGATATTTCAAAATACGACCATATTTTCTTTGTACCAAGAGAATTTGGTTACAAACAAGATGGTGTCAGATGGCAAGATGAAGAAGCTGCCAACGGCATTGATGAAGCAATCAAACTGTTCTTAGATTCCGAAAATGTTTCCTACACTGTAATCACTGGAACAACAAAAGAACGTTCTTTAAAAATCTTAACAATGCTTGGTTTAGAAGAAACAGAATAGTGAATAGAAAATAACACAAGAGGGGGCGTTACGAAAGTAATGCTTCCTTTTTTAAACGGAATAAATTTCACAATAAATTTTTTAGGAGGTGTCCAAACAATGGAAACAAGAACCTATCTCTGCATTGATTTAAAATCCTTTTATGCATCCGTCGAGTGCGTCCAGCGAGGACTTGACCCACTTACAACAAACCTAGCAGTTGCCGACCCAGAACGTGGCGACAAAACAATTTGCCTTGCTATTTCCCCAGCTATGAAAGACCAAGGCGTTAAGAATCGATGCCGAGTATTTCAGATTCCAAAAAACATCGAATATATCAAGGCACCTCCACGTATGAAGCTTTACATGGAGTACTCCGCCAACATATACGCTATCTACCTAAAATACATTTCCAAAGATGACATCCATGTGTATTCCATCGACGAAGCGTTTTTAGACGTAACCGACTACCTTCCGATGTACCAGATGACAGCCCATGAACTTGCGATGCAGATTATGAATGACATTTTGCAAACTTACGGTATCACCGCTACATGTGGAATCGGAACCAATCTGTACCTTGCAAAAATTGCTCTCGATATCACAGGTAAGCACACCGTTGAAAATATCGGCTACCTAGATGAACAAATTTACCGTAAAACATTATGGCGACATCGCCCATTAACAGATTTCTGGCGAATTGGTTCGGGAACTGTAAAGCGTTTGCAAAGCATCGGCATTCTAACTATGCAAGATATCGCCGAAGCAGACGAAGATTTACTTTACAATATGTTTGGAATCGATGCTGAACTTTTAATCGACCACGCATGGGGACGAGAATCTACAACGATTGCAGATATTCACTCATACACAGTCAAGAGTTCCTCCGTTACTAGTGGGCAAGTGTTATCCAGAGATTATAACTATGAAGAATGCCTTCTTATCGTCAAGGAAATGACAGACTCCCTTTGTCTTAACATGCTCGACAAAGGCTTAGTTACTGAGCACATTTATTTACAATTAGGTTATGCCAAAGAATATCAGAAGGACTTCGCCAAAGGAAGCGTCACCATGACCGTTTGCACCAATTCCTATCAAGCAATTGTGCCGTATGTCATACAATTATACAATCGAATCGTGGATCACACTGTACCGATAAGGCGAGTAAATCTATCCTTTAACAATGTGATGGACGAAGCATATGAACAATATGACTTATTTACCAATCAAGAGGAAATTGAAAAAGAACGTAAACTTCAGAAAGCTGCCTTAGAGATTAAGAAAAAATTCGGTAAAAATGCACTTGTTCGTGGTATGGATTTACAAGAAGCAGGAACCACAAGAGAACGAAATTTACAGTTAGGAGGGCATAAAAGTGGCGAGTAGAAGAGGAAAAATGAGTCAGGCAGAACGGGCAAAGCAGTTTATGCCGTTTGATACTTTGAAGGGATTTCGTGAAGCATTACGAGAGAAGGAGAGAATCATCGTTCCGAAGATGGAACTTTCTGATGAGAGGAAAGAAGAATTGGATCGAAAATTGCAAATGTTACAGGTGAAAGATATGGTGACGGTTGTGTATTTTCAGAGAGATGAATATGTGAAGGTGACGGGGATGGTTGCGAGAATTGATTTGACCAGCAGGATTTTGAAAGTGGTAAATTGCAAAATATCATTTGACGATATTGCTGATATACAGAATACAATATCTCATAACTCTTCCTTGCCATTGGATACCCATTCATGTTAAGATTTTACTATCACAATATGATTTCCAATGTGAAAATATAACAAACCAGATTGCGAGAGGTGTTAAAATGTACGAAGCATATTTATTTGATTTATATGGAACATTAGTGGATATTCGAACAGATGAGGGAACAGATGAACTTTGGCGAAAATTAAGCGTATTTTATGGATATCATGGCGCGCATTATACAGCGGATGAGCTCCACGAAGCCTATTTAAATGAGGAAAAAATACTAAGAGAACAACGTATTGCCGAAATTGGTAACGTTACCAGTCAAAATATGACAAAGCAAGAATACGATTGTCCCGAAATCGTCATAGAATATGCATTTCAGAAATTATTTGAACGAAAAGGCATCCAAGCTTCTTTAGAATTAAGCATTCATGCAGGACAGTTTTTCCGCGTACTTTCTTTACAGTACATCAAACTTTATCCGAAAATAATTGAACTTTTAGAAGGACTAAAAAACCGTGGCAAGAAAATCTACCTTATCTCCAATGCACAAAAGATTTTCACCGAATATGAAATGAATTTCTTAGATATTAAAAAATACTTTGACGGAATTTATTTTTCTTCTGATGCAGGATTTATGAAGCCAGATAGTAGATTTTATCGAAAAGCCATGGAGGAATTCAAAGTAGACCCAAGTAAAAGCATTATGATAGGAAATGATTTTACTTGCGACATCTTAGGTGCAAAAGCAGTTGGTTTAGACGGATTCTATGTACATACCAATATTTCTCCTGAGATGCCAGAAGATATGGGCGATGTGAAATGGATGATGGGAATGAATGGTGAGAAAGTTCTTGAAATGATTGGTTAAGTATATCAATTTGTAAAATTTAACACGAGAATAAAAAAATCATGGGTGATAAATACTAAAAAGGGTATTTTCACCCTATTTTTATTGACAAGGATGTGATCCATACGGAAGAATTCGCAAATAATTTGATGGAAGAGTTGAATGTAGAAACTGCATTTACCATTCCACTATTTGGTGGAATCAAGATTGCAGAATCTGTGGTGGTAACTTGGATTATTATGGCGGTTATGGTAGGTGCTTCGATTCTCTTCGTCCGCAATCTTAGTGTGGAAAAGCCGGGGAAGAAGCAACTTATGATTGAATCTGGATACACCTTTTTCTTTCATTTCTTCGATGGAATGTTAGGGGATCATGGTAGGAGATATATTCCGTATTTGATTACCGTGGTGCTATATATCGGAATTGCCAATATCATCGGTCTATTCGGGCTGAAACCACCTACCAAGGATCTTGGTGTAACAGCGGCATTAGCACTTATGAGTATCGTGCTAATTGAATATTCAGGATATCATGCAAAAGGTTTTAAAAACAAAATAAAAGCCTTTGCCGAGCCAGTGGCGATTATTACACCAATCAACATTTTAGAGGTTTTTATTAAACCACTGTCCCTGTGTATGCGACTTTTTGGAAATATACTTGGGTCATACGTGGTGATGGAACTAATTAAATCATTGTTAGCATTTGTGCTTCCAGTTCCGTTTAGTTTGTATTTTGATATTTTCGATGGATTTATCCAAGCATATGTATTTGTATTTTTAACATCATTGTTCATCAAAGAACAAATCGAGTAATACGAAAAGGAGAAATGTATTTATGTCAACAGCAATCGCAATCGGCGCGGGTATCGCCGTTTTAACAGGTATTGGGGCAGGTCTTGGAATCGGTATCGCAACAGGGAGAGCCTGTGATGCCATCGCAAGACAACCAGAAGCAGATAGTAAAATTTCAAAATCCTTATTATTAGGTTGTGCCCTTGCAGAAGCAACTGCTATTTATGGTTTCGTTATAGGGTTACTCGTTATATTATTCTTGGGATAATAGATTCATTTTATAGTTAGAAAGAAGGTGTTATCATGGGAATGTTGCGTTTGGATTGGAACGTGGTAGCAACGATTGTCAACTTGCTCATTTTGTATTGGCTCATGCGAAAGTTTCTATTTAAACCAGTGATGGGCATTATGGATAAGCGTAAAGACTTAATCGACCAGCAATTTTCCGAGGCCCAAGGCGCAAAAGAGGAAGCGAAAAAGTTGCAAGAACAATATAGTGGCTTAATGGCAAATGCCAAAGAAGAATCTCAGAACATCGTAGAGAAAGCCTGTGAAAATGCAAAAGTGGAAACGGATAACACGTTGCAGGAAGCAAGTGAACAGGTAAAACGTCTGCTGGAACAGGCAAGAGAGAAGATGGATATGGAACGGGAGAAAATGTTAAAAGAATTAGAATCCCAGATTAGTGCTCTTGCTATGACTGCAGCAGGAAAAATCATCGGTGCCAATGCGTCCCCAAAACGAGATCGCGCATTGTATGACCAATTTTTGAGTGAAGCAGGTGAAGTTTATGACAGCAATCAGAATGACACCGATCCTATATAATTACGCAAAGGTTATGTACGACGTGGGGATACCACCAGAATGTATACAAGAGACAAAGAGACGGTATGAACTTACAAAAGATTTGCCGAGAATCTTAAATAGTCCCAACATTTCCAAAGAGAAGAAGCATATCTTAGTGGAAAAAATATTTCCAAAAGAAATCATTTCCGTTTTAAAAATCCTTTGCGATTATCAATCCATTCAACTATTACCGCAGATTTTAGATGCGTATTCTTTAGTTTATCAAGAAGAAAAAGACATTTTAGGTGTATCTTTACTTTATGTGACGGAACCAACACAGGATCAGCTAGAGAAAATGTTAGAAGTGCTCAGAAAACGATTTGGTGGTAAGAAAGTGCAAATCAGGATGCAAGAGTGCCCAGAACTAGTTGGGGGATTTATCATTCGTGTTGGAGACTACGAGATGGATTGGAGTCTTCAAGGAAGATTTCGTATGCTCGAGCAAAGATTGACTAGGAGGTGAACGTGTGAGTGCAATTCGTTCAGAAGATATTATATCGATTCTGAAAAGTGAGATAGAACATTATGATGAAATGAGTAAGGAACAGGAAGTCGGCACAGTTATCTGGGTCGGTGATGGAATCGCCACAGTCTATGGAATCGAACACGCTATGTACGGTGAAATCGTGATGTTTGAAAATGGTATCAAAGGAATGGTGCAGGATATTCAGAGAAATCAAGTAGGCTGTATTATTTTCGGACGGGATACTGAGATAAAAGAAGGAACAAAAGTAACCAGAACGAAGAAAAAAGCAGGTGTTCCAGTAGGCGAAGCATTCATAGGTAGAATTGTAAATGCATTGGGTGCACCCATTGATGGAAAGGGCGAGATAAAAGCCGATGATTACCGATTGATCGAAAGCGAAGCACCTGGAATCGTGGATCGCCAAAGCGTAAATGAACCGATGGCAACTGGTATTCTAGCCATTGACTCTATGTTTCCAATTGGCAGGGGACAGCGTGAGTTGCTAATCGGTGACCGTCAAACAGGTAAGACAGCCGTTGCACTTGATACAATAGTAAACCAAAAAGACAAAGGGGTTATCTGTATCTATGTTGCAATCGGTCAAAAAGCTTCCACTATTGCTAAGTTGGTAAATACCTTAAAGACACACGGAGCTATGGACTACACCATTGTGATGTCCTCAACGGCAAGTGATTCTGCAGCACTTCAATATGTCGCACCATATGCAGGTACTGCACTTGGTGAATATTTTATGTACAAAGGAAAAGACGTATTAATTGTGTACGACGATTTAAGCAAACACGCAGTGGCGTATCGTGCCATTTCCTTATTATTAGAACGTTCCCCAGGACGGGAAGCCTATCCAGGAGATGTGTTCTATCTTCACTCTAGATTGTTAGAGCGTTCTAGTAAATTGCGAGATGACCTAGGCGGAGGTTCTATGACCGCGTTACCAATCGTTGAAACACAAGCAGGGGATGTATCTGCATATATCCCAACAAATGTCATTTCTATTACAGACGGACAGATTTTCTTTGAAGCAGATTTATTTTTCTCAGGTATGCGACCAGCCGTCAATGTCGGACTATCTGTATCCCGTGTTGGTGGTGCTGCCCAGACAAAAGCCATGAAAAAGGCGTCTGGTACCATTCGTATCGACCTAGCCCAATATCGTGAGATGGAGGTCTTCACCCAGTTTAGTTCCGACCTAGACCCAAGTACAAAGGCATTGCTCCATCATGGTAGTTCTTTGATGGAACTTCTGAAACAGCCAATGTATCATCCAATGAGCCTAGCGGAACAAGTTATCACCTTATGTGTAGCCAATCACGATGTACTAATGTCCCTAGAAGTGAAAAAAGTGAAACAGTTCCAACAAGACATGATAGCATTTTTTCATAACGAACATCCAGAGATTATATCCGAAATCAATGACAAAAAGGTATTAACCGACGAACTAACCGATACCATTGTTAAATATGCAAATGAATTCAAAAGTAGGTGATCATCATGGCAAGCACAAAGGAAATTCAAAAACGTATTAAAAGTATCCAAGATACTATGAAAATCACCAGTGCCATGTATATGATTTCATCTTCCAAACTTCGCACTGCCAAGAAGAAATTAGAAAATGCAGAACCGTATTTCTTTACCCTACAATCGGTAATCGCCCGAATGCTTCGTCATATCCCAGAAGTGAATAACAAATTTTTTGACAAGCGCTCCGACATTCCCGAGCAAGAAAAAAAGCGAGGTTTTATCGTAATTACAGGTGACAAAGGTTTAGCAGGATCTTATAACCATAACGCCATCAAGAAAGTGCAGGAACTTTTAAAGCTTGGAAATGAAAATCGAATCTTTGCAGTGGGAGAACTTGGTCGACAATACTTTGCAAAAGCGGGATTAGAAGTAGATATGCATTTTATGTACACCGTACAAGATCCAAACCTTCATCGAGCAAGGGTCATAGAAGACTATGTCTTAGATTTATTCCAGACAGGGGCGTTAGATGAAATCTATATCATTTACACCAAGATGGAAGATGCATTTCACATGACCGCTGAGGCAAAGAAGTTGCTGCCGATGGAAGTAGAGGATTTTTCGGATAAAAATGTTCCACACGACACATATCAAGAAGATGTGCGACTTGCTACAGACGCTAACTCCCTAATGGGACGTGTGGTAGCTAACTATGTAAATGGATTTATTTACGGCGCGCTTGTGGAATCTTACTGTTCGGAACAAAATTCTCGTATGATGGCAATGGAGACAGCAACCCAAAGTGCCAAAGATATGATTGCTTCTCTTTCTATGGAGTACAATCAGCTTCGACAGGCGGCCATTACGCAAGAGCTAACCGAAGTAATCAGTGGTGCGAAGGCGCAGAAGAGGAAACGTAAAAGATAGTATTCTAAATGAAACGCATTATAATAGGAAGGAGGGAAACCTCGCACTTAGAGGAAATGCATGAAAAAAGGTAAAATAGTAGCAGTTATGGGACCAGTCGTTGACGTTGAATTTCCTAATAACGACTTGCCCTATATCAAAGATGCTCTTTTAGTTGAAAATGGTGGAAAGCAAGATGTCATGGAAGTAGCGCAACATGTTGGAAATAACACAGTTCGCTGCATTATGATGGAGTCCAGTGAGGGACTACAAAAGGATATGGAGGTAACGTGTACAGGAAGTGGAATCCGCGTACCAGTAGGAGAAGTAACCCTAGGTAGATTATTTAACGTGTTAGGACAAACCATTGACGGCGGACCAAAGATTACAGACTCCGAACAATGGGTGATTCACCGAGAACCACCAACCTTTGAAGAACAAAGTCCCGTTGTAGAGATACTAGAGACAGGAATTAAAGTAATCGACCTATTAGCACCTTACGCCAAAGGGGGTAAAATCGGTCTATTTGGCGGTGCTGGAGTTGGCAAAACCGTACTCATACAGGAATTGATTCGGAACATAGCAACTGAGCAAGGTGGTTATTCCATATTTACAGGTGTTGGAGAACGTTCTAGAGAAGGAAATGATTTATGGGCGGAAATGAAAGAAAGTGGTGTATTAGCAAAAACTGCTCTTGTATTTGGGCAAATGAATGAATCCCCTGGTGCGCGTATGCGTGTAGCGGAGACAGGGCTTACTATGGCAGAATATTTCCGAGACGAAAAACATCAAAATGTACTATTGTTTATCGACAATATCTTCCGATATGTACAAGCCGGTTCAGAAGTGTCTGCATTACTAGGACGTATGCCATCTGCGGTAGGATACCAACCAACCCTAGCAACCGAAGTTGGGGAATTACAAGAACGAATCGCTTCCACACAAAATGGTTCTGTTACGTCCGTCCAAGCAGTTTATGTTCCTGCCGATGACTTAACCGACCCTGCGCCAGCGACTACATTTGCTCATTTAGATGCCACAACTGTTTTATCCCGTAAAATTGTAGAGCAAGGTATCTATCCAGCCGTTGATCCCCTAGAATCCAACTCCCGTATTTTAGAAGCCGATGTAGTAGGCGAAGAACACTATCAAGTAGCAAGGCGTGTACAAGAAATTTTGCAAAATTATGCAGAACTACAAGATATTATCGCTATCCTAGGGATGGAAGAACTATCCGAAGAAGACAAATTGACCGTACAACGAGCAAGACGAGTGCAAAAATTTCTATCTCAGCCATTCCACGTAGCCGAAAACTTTACTGGTGTTCCCGGAAAATACGTTCCGATAAAAGACACCATCAAAGGATTCCAAGCTATCATCAACGGCGAGATGGACGAGTACCCCGAAAATGCATTTTTTAACGTGGGAACTATTGAAGAAGTGGTGGAGAAAGCAAAGAAAATTGCAGAGTCAACAAAATAGGAGGATTCCCACATGGACTTAGTCTTTTTAAAGGTCATTTCTTTTGAACGAGAATTCTTTTTCGACAAATGTAAACAAGTGGTATTTACCATGGAAGACGGCGAAGTGGCAATTCAAGCGCATCATGAAAATATGATTTTTGCTGTGGAGCCAGGAGAAATTCGTGTCACGAAGCAAGATGGTTCGGTGGAAAAAGGTGTGTTGGGGATGGGGTTTGCATATGTGATGAATAACCGTGTTACCATTTTAGTAGACACCGCAGAACATCCCGACGAAATTGATATGGTACGTGCCGAACAAGCGAAAGCCCGCGCGGAAGAACAGCTTAGACAGAAGCAAAGCATCGCCGAGTATTATCACAGTAAAGCATCGCTTGCTAAGGCGTTGTCGAGAATCAAGGTTCGGAGGAAGTATAAGGTTTAGTTTTGAATAGAAGTTAGGTAAAATGAGAAGTCTGCAAGTAAAGGAGACTTCTCATTTTCGATAGGACATTGGAAGTCGACTAGAAGGTTCTGTTAATAGGAAGTAGATGTTTTTTGTGGAATTACTATTTACAGAACGTTGTGAACGGACTATAATAAATCTGATTATATGAGAAATACATGGGTTGACTATATTTTACATAACCAGTTTGGAGGACATTATGCTTACATACCCAATCGACGAAGTGAAAAATGAAAGCATGTACGAGTATTTATATCGTTGTATTAAAGAAGATATTTTAAATAGAACACTGGAAGCCGACCAGAAGCTTCCATCAAAAAGAACATTTGCAAAGCATCTAAAAGTCAGTGTGATTACTATTGAAAATGCATACGCACAGCTTTTGGTTGAAGGGTACATTTATTCGGTGGAGAAAAAAGGGTATTTCGTAGCGAAGATATCCGACCAAGTGATGCCAACAAAGGAAATGACACGAAGTGAACGAGAAGTTCAACAAATGAAACAGGAAGATGAGTCACTATTTGTAGACTTCGCATCCAATCGCGTAAGTAGCGCACAGTTTCCATTTTCCATATGGACCAAGTTGCAAAGGGAGGTCATTGGAAATGTATCCAGTGAGACAATGTTGACTGCCGCACCAGTAGGTGGAGTGTGGGAACTTCGAAATGCAATCGCCGAACATCTACACCAGTTTCGTGGAATGAACGTGGCAGCAGAACAGATCGTGGTTGGTGCAGGGACAGAGTACTTGTATCATATATTAATACAGTTACTAGGACGAGATGCTGTTTATGCGGTGGAGGAACCAGGATTCACCAAAATAACAAAGATTTATGAGAGTAATGGAGTGACTTGTGCACATATACCACTTGATCATGCAGGCGTGCAAATGCAAGAGTTAGAAGAGAGTGGAGCAGATATTTTGCATATCTCACCGTCACATCATTTTCCAACGGGGATTGTGATGCCCATTAGTCGCCGTTATGAGTTACTTGGATGGGCGGCGAAAGGGGAAATGCGTTATATTATCGAAGATGACTATGATTGTGAGTTTCGCTTGAATACGAAGCCGATTCCGACGTTGCAAAGTATTGATGTAATGGAGAAAGTGATTTATGTAAATACATTTTCCAAAAGTCTGGCACCGTCCTTTCGTATTAGTTATATGGTGTTGCCGAAGCATTTGGTTGAGTTGTATAATCAGAAGCTTGGGTTTTATTCTTGTACGGTTTCCACATTTGAACAGTATACGTTGGCGGCATTTTTGGAGAGAGGTTATTTTGAAAAGCATATTAATCGAATGCGGAATTATTATCGTGGGAAACGGGATTTGATTATGAAAGCGTTCGAGGAGAGTAAGTTAGCGTCGAGGATTGAGATACGTGAGGAGGATGCAGGGTTACATTTTCTCTTAGTTGTAGATACGGAGTTGGAAGATGAGGTTGTAATGGAGAAGGCAAAGGAACGAGGGATTGGGTTGTGTAGTTTGTCGAGGTATTATTATAGGAAGGAAGCGGCGTCGGAGCATGTGTTTGTGGTGAATTATTCGGCGGTTGAGGATGAGAGAGTTGCAGAGGCTATTGAGAGATTGGAAGAGGTGTTTTGTGATGGGGAAATGTATGATTGTTAAATAGTTGTCATAGTATTATATGCGTTTTAAATATATAGAAGAAAATGGTATATTTGTTGTGAAGAAACGCAGGAAATGCGTTTGGAAATTCCAGTTATATATTTTGTCGAATGTTTGCAAAGAGCGATGGATACTTGAAGGAAAGCGTGAGTTGTTTGATTGTTAATGATATGTCAATCGGTTGGAGTGAAATCGGAAAAGGCTTGCAAAATCTGAGGTTTGTGATATGATAGATTTTAGAAATGTTGATTTTTCGTTGGTTGAACAGGAACAAGTGTTGTATTGAAACTACTTTTTGAATAACACCATTATTAATACCATTTGCGTTGAACAGGAACAAGTGTTGTATTGAAACTTCTATATTAGAGATTGGTTTCTCATCCTCTTTACAGTTGAACAGGAACAAGTGTTGTATTGAAACCTTTTTTCTTCTCATTTTACTCTTCTGTCTGATCCGTTGAACAGGAACAAGTGTTGTATTGAAACTTTTTCAAAATCGTAAACATATTTTTCGTGATTTGAGTTGAACAGGAACAAGTGTTGTATTGAAACAGTTTGATTTTTACTATACCGCTCTTTTTGTTTGTGTTGAACAGGAACAAGTGTTGTATTGAAACTTGCGAAAAACTGGGGAGTTGAGAAGCAGACGGAAAGTTGAACAGGAACAAGTGTTGTATTGAAACACTAACTTCCCTAGACTTTGCTTGATTTCAGGGCTAGTTGAACAGGAACAAGTGTTGTATTGAAACCCACATAAGACGAACGCCAACGCTGTCGCCCTTTGGTTGAACAGGAACAAGTGTTGTATTGAAACCCCTATATGAGTAAGAGAAACCTCAAATGATTGAGGTTGAACAGGAACAAGTGTTGTATTGAAACGATAGCTGTGTAAGTTCAATCTCAATACGTTCGCCTGTTGAACAGGAACAAGAGTTGTATTGAAACAAAATAGAAGCTATGTTTTCTGATATTTTTTTCAAAGTTGAACAGGAACAAGTGTTGTATTGAAACATGTCTTCCCAAGAGCGAATCCGTACTATATCTCAGTTGAACAGAACTAGAATTAATATTTTACATACAAAGTAAATATCAGAGTTTGTGAAAACTTGTCTGTAAATAGAGATATTATAGGTCTTCTATGGTAAAATAATTTAGCATAGGAGACCTATTATTAGTGCCATAAGATCATAGTTATACCTTTGAGCCACAAGTTGTGAAGAAACGACAGAAAGATATTTTGAAAGGATAAAGCTTTATGAACAATCAACCATACATCATTTGTATACTCACTATCACTCTACTTACAATCACCCTCCTAATTTTACATCACCTAACAAAACAAAAGCAGCAACACCTAATCCGCTCAATCACCACCAGCGAAAAAGAAATAAAAATTCATACCAATTCCGATAAATGGGACATACTATCATACTTAACGCTCCAAGACAACAACATAATTGACAACATAACAAGTAATGACCTCGACCTAAAAAACATCTTCGCAAGGCTAAACTATTGTACTTCGTCACTTGGCGAAGAGTACCTAATCTACCTTCTGCACAATCCATCCTTCGATCCGAAGGAACTTACCAACAGAGAAAAAATCATTTCATTCTATGAAAAGGACGACAGTAGAAGAATATATGCGAAATCCTTATATGGTCAAATTGGAAAATCAAAGTACGTTTCTTTGTTCGAGTACACCGACATCCTGCTAGATGCATCGAGAAAGAATATTTGGAAGCATTTCATTAGTTTGGTCGATATTCCAACATGCCTTCTTCTTATGCACTTTCTTGGAAAATGGGCGTTAGTTGCCTTAGTTCTTTCAATTATTTTCAACATAGCAACCTATTTCTCCGATAAAGGTTATTATGATTGCTACACGTATCCAATGACATTGCTTGAAAATATTGTGAAATTCCAATACGCTGTTCCAAACGAGATAGCCAGTGAAATGCAGAATGTCAGTGAGGGAATGAATCAAAACAACAGCGAATTAAAGAAATTATTTCGATTCTCCAAAATTATATATTCCAAGGATTTTATGGCAGGGGATCTTGCAGAGTTATTTATGGATAATATTCGTATGTTAACTCATATTGATATCATTTGCTTCACGTATCAGCTAAACAAGATTAAAAAAGCTATGCCGAAAATACATGAGAAAATGCGAATACTAGGATACTTTGAAAGTCTTTTATCAATTGCATCTTTCCGAAAAACGTTAGAGTATTATTGCATTCCAAGTTTGGCTGATGATAATAAAATAGAGATAGAGAAAGTATATCATCCACTAATTGCTGAACCCATTTCGAATTCTGTCTGCATTGAGGATTCTATCCTGCTTACTGGTTCTAATGCATCTGGAAAATCTACATTTCTAAAGACAGTAGCATTAAACCAAATTATGGATCAGAGTATTTGTACATGCTGTGCGAGACATTTTAAGGGAGGATTTTATCGAGTAGTATCTTCAATGGCATTGAGAGATAGTTTGGATAAGAATGAAAGCTATTATATAGCAGAGATTAATGCAATGAAGCGTATTATAGAGATTCCGGAATCAGAGAAGGTATTTTGTTTTATTGATGAGATTTTACGAGGAACAAATACGGTTGAGAGAATTGCTTCTGCTGCGCATATTTTGAAATATCTAGCCGAACATAATATCCTTTGTATGGCAGCAACTCACGATATTGAGTTAACATACTTATTAGAAGGAATTTATCAAAACTATCATTTTTGTGAGAACTATGAGGATGGAGTGATAGGTTTTGATTACAAACTGAAGTCTGGTAGATGTGAAAATCGAAATGCAATTAAGTTGTTGGATGCGTTAGGGTTAGCATATGAAATTATTGAAGGTGCAGAACGTACAGCCGAGTATTTTGAAAAAAATAGCTATTGGTGCTTAGTGCCATAGATATATTATGTTACAACTTTAACGGAGTACTTTCCCTCCTGTATGGAAACTTTATAACAAAATTTACATTTTGCAAAAAAACATCCATACATTCTTTCAAAACAAAAAATTGCTATGTCAAATATCCTAAAAATGATGTATAATAGTATAAATACAATATACAAATAACATAATGCACTTGTAGTATACATGAGAAGTTAGATATTTAGTAAGAATATTATGAGGGGAGATAATATGAAGTTGGATATTTCAGGATTAGATTCACAGATTTTTTCCGCATTCTCAGAGACCTCGGAACGTCGATATGTTTACATATGCAATATGAGTACAAATGTGTCTAGATGGTCAAAAAATGCGGTAGATTATTTCGGTTTGCCTAGCGAGTATATGTATGATGCAGGACATATTTGGGAGGAACATATTCATCCAGATGATCGAGCGACATATCATGAAGAAATTGATGGCATCTTTACTGGAAAAATCTTTCAACATTCTTTTGAATATCGTGCTCGAAATAAATGGGGGGAATATGTTACTTGTACATGCTGTGGTAAGGTGATAAAAGGAGAAAATGGAGCACCTGACCTTTTTGCAGGAACCATTGAAAATCATGGGATTATGGATAATGTAGACGCCGTAACCAATTTGTATAATATTTACGAGTTTGGTAATCGAATCTTAGCAGGAGCCGCCAATAAAGTAAATGCAGCAGCTTTGATTGTAGGTGTGAATAAGTTTTCTGATATCAATGATTTGTACGGTTATGATATGGGAAATCATGTATTAAAATATCTTGCCAATACTTTTCTTGAGGCGATTAAATATAATGGATACGTCTATCGTATCGACGGAGCAAGATTTGCGTTTTATGTTATTGACAAAGATAAAGAATGGCTAGAAGACTTTTACAAAAACCTAAAAGAACGAGTTAAGAAGTCACAACTTTTAGCGGATTATTCCATCGCCCTTTCCTTTTCAGCTGGAGCGGTTACGTGCGATGAAGAGCCAAATGTACAATCTATCATCACAGGCTTGTCATATGCTATATCCAAATCAAAACATGACAAGCATGGAGAATTGGTATTCTTTGATAACGAAGGAATTGATCATGGTAAGAAGAACCTTAAACTTTTGGGGACACTAAGACATAGTGTTATGAATGGGTGTAAGGGATTTTATTTAAATTATCAACCAATTATTCACGTGGAAGATGAACAGATTATTGGAATGGAAGCTTTGCTTAGGTGGAAGCATGAGGAGTTTGGCGAAGTTTCACCAGGTGTATTTGTACCTTGGTTGGAAAATGATGCTTGCTTTTATGAACTAGGCAATTGGATTATCGAAACAGCACTAACAGAAGCGAAACCAATCGTAGACCGTTATCCAGACTTTATTTTAAATGTTAATATAGCATATCCACAGATGGAACGTTTTGGTTTTATCGAAGCATTAGATTCCATTATAAAAAAAGTTGGATTTCCAGCTAAGAATCTGTGCATAGAACTTACGGAACGATGTCGTACTTTAGAACAAGAGTATTTGATTCGACAGGTGAAAGGGATCAAGGATATGGGGATAAAGGTAGCGCTAGATGATTTTGGTACAGGCTTCTCTTCTCTAGATGTGCTGAGTTATTTATCTGTTGATACGTTAAAGATTGATCGCGGATTTGTAACGGGTATCATCCAGAAAAAGGCCAACCAAGCTATTGTAAAATGTGTTTCCCAATGTGCAAATGATCTTGGTGTAAATGTCTGTATAGAAGGAATCGAAGACCGAGTACTAGCCGATTTTTTAAAAACATATGGACCAGGAAGTTATCAAGGATTTTTTTACTCAAAGCCGATTGGAATTAAAGAATTAATAGAAAAGTACACTGATATTGGTTGTGAAAATGAGTGATGAAATTGTAATAAAACATAGAGCCTTTGTCAATATTTTGTCAATCATTTTTGGTGTTTTCTTTCTAGCGATATTCAGGATAATATAGGCTGTGTTATGTAATTTTTGCATAACACAGCTTTTTTGTATATTTTTTCGTGGATTACAAATTCTAACAATATACGAACCACATAAATCATATTCATAGAATATTTCATTTGGACTTACAAAAAAAAGGATGGTATAATGTACCACTTTACTACCGAAAAAATGCAGTTTATAATTTTCAGAAAAGGCATACTCTGTCACCCATTTTTAAATATTGGTTGCTATCGCAATTAATATAATTTGCAAAATTAGAAATGTGTAAAAATCTGTAATTAGAAGATTGATATTGTTGGAATGAGAGGAAATGCAAATGAGTTCAAATCCATTATTAGATGTATTTTCACCTATAAATCAATCGCTACTTGGTCAAGTACCGGTGTTATCAAAACAAGAAATTGATGAACGGATGCAGAAAGCAAAGACGGCATTTTCTACTTGGAATTTGACGTCATTAGAGGAACGTGTGCAGCTTTTAAACGAGATTGCCGATTTACTTATCCATAATAAACTAGAGTTAGCCAAATTTCTAGTAAAAGAAGTTGGTAAATCACAAAAAAGTGCTGAATCAGAGATTGAAAAGAGTGTAGATTTGATTCGGAAAATAGTTCATTCTTTGAATTATTCCAAAGAAAAGGAGCGCGAATGTAGACCAAATAAGTACAGCGAAGGACGGATTTCGTTAGTTGAGGAAGAAGCACTAGGACTAATACTAGTGATCAGTCCGTTTAGTTTTCCTTTGTTAGTTGCAATTCCACGTATTATTTCTGCACTAATCACTGGAAATGTTGTGGTATGGAAGCCAGCAACCAATGGAACTTTGACTGCGGAATATGTTGTTAAACTTTTTTGGAAAGCAGGAGTGCCAAGTCAAGTATTGCAGGTTATGACGGGAAACGGTGGGCAAATTGGAAACTATTTGACCACTCATCCACTTGTAGATTGTATTCATTTTGCAGGAAGTAATGACATTGGAAATGCAATTTTTAGAGAACTTGCCCAGATTTCCTCCAAGATTCCAGTGTATATGGAATTAAGCGGAAAGGATACAGCTATTGTATTAAAGGATGCAGATTTGGATAATGCTGCAAAATGTATTGTTGGAAGCGCATTTTCATATTCAGGACAACGTAACCGAGCAATTAGTCGGGTACTTGTGAGTAATGAGGTGCAGGAAGCTTTAATGGAACGAATAGTGGAGTACATGAAAACCTTAGTGGTAGGGAATCCATTGGAAGTAAATGCAGACGTTGTACCGCTTATTAGCACAGAATCTGCAGATTTTGTTTGGAACTTATTGCAAGATGCAATACAAAAAGGTGCTGTTTTGGTCACAGGGGGTAAACGAGAAGGCAATTTGATTTATCCAACCTTACTAAAAAATGTAACGTCGGATATGCAGATTGCATGGATAGAACCATTTGGACCAGTACTTCCTGTTATTTCAGTGAAGACGGAGGAAGAAGCAGTTGCACTGAGCAATAAAACAGACTATGATTTACAGACGTGTGTGCTTACCAATGATATTGATAAAGCATTTTCAATAGCAAAAAAATTAAAAGTGGGAACAGTACAAATAAATGGAAAGACAGAAAGATGGCCGGATTATGTACCATTTCAAAAGCACAGCAAATTTGGTACAAATAGAATTCAAAATATGATTGATTCAATGACGCGATCGAAATCAACGATTGTACATCTAACAATCCGGTGATGGCAGCGAGGAGGACATTTATGGCAGCTTGGAAAGGCTTTAAAGAATTACTTGTATTTGACAAGGTTAAGGAAGATGATGTAACAACATCTTTATATTTAAAAGAAATCAATGGAGAAGAATTACCATCCTATCTACCAGGACAATTTATCTCCGTTCGTGTGAAAAATGGAGAAGAATTAAGCCCTGCAAGAGCGTATTCTTTATCTTCAAACTATCGTAAAGATTATTACAGAATCAGTATTAAAATCGAAGAAAAAGGCTTAGTAAGTCCAATGCTTTGCGAACAAGTACAAGTAGGAGATACATTAATGTGTACAGCTCCAGTTGGAAAGTTCCATTTAAAAGAAAGTGATAAACCAGCTATTTTCTTTGGTGGTGGAATCGGAGTTACTCCTATGCTCGCTATGGCACAAGAATTAGAACATTCTGAACGTCCAGTTCATTTTATCTATTGTGCAAAAAATCAAAAATTTGTTTCTTTCAAAGAAGAAATCAAAGAGTTGGCGAAAATTGGTGATCGCGTAAAAACAACACTTATCTTTTCTGACCCATTAGATACAGAAGTAGAAGGTGTTGACTACGATATGAGAGGTAGAATCACAGAAGAATGGATTGCAAAAAATCTTCCTCTAGATGGAGAGTTCTATTTCTGCGGACCAGTTCCTTTTATGAAATCCTTATATCATAAGTTGACAGATCTAGGTGTAAGTCCAGAATTTATTAACTATGAATTATTTGCAGGTGGCGTGGATATTACAGTTCGCGATGAAGAATAATTTTTGAAATATTATTAGAAATATTATTAGATAAGAGAGTTAGGATTGCATTGTCAAATGTCAATGTAATCCTTTTTTCTATTATCATTTGACAACGGAAAAACACATGTTTTTGCTTGCATTTCCTAAACAATGTGACTATACTATTTATAGAATTTACAAATTGGAGGAAATCCTATGTTAGAATTAAAGGACGTCTGCTTCGAAGTCGAAGAGAATGGGAAGAAGAAAGAAATCTTACATAACATTAATTTGAATATAAGTGAACGCTTTGTTGCTATTACAGGTCCGAATGGAGGCGGAAAATCAACGCTTGCCAAGATTATTGCAGGTATTATGAAACCAACTAGTGGGAAAATTATCTGGGATGGTACAGATATTACCGATATGAGTATAACAGAACGCGCAAACTTAGGTGTAAGCTTTGCATTTCAACAACCAGTTCGTTTTAAAGGAATTACTGTAAAAGATTTAATCTCGATCGCAGCAGGTGGAAGTATCAGTATGGAAGAAGCCTGTCGCTTTTTATCCGAAGTAGGTTTATGTGCAAAAGAGTATATTAACCGTGAAGTAAATGGAAGTTTATCTGGTGGAGAGTTAAAGAGAATTGAGATTGCAACAATTCTAGCACGTAGTACAAAACTTTCTATTTTTGATGAACCAGAAGCAGGAATTGACTTATGGAGTTTTAATAATCTAATCGAAGTCTTTGAAAATTTACACCAAAAGATTCAAGGTTCCATCCTGATCATTTCACATCAAGAACGTATTCTAAATATTGCAGACCAGATTATTGTCTTGGCAAATGGAGAAGTTACCAAGATAGGTACACGAGATGAGATTTTACCAAAGATGCTAAAAAGTGTAGACGAATGTTGCAATACCAAGAAAGGAGTATGCTAAGATGGATGACATTCAAAAAACGTTATTAGAACAAGTTACAGGACTTCACGAGATTCCAAGAGGAGCATATAACATCCGTGCTAACGGAAAAGGTATTGCTAGAAATTCCACAGCCAATATCGACATTATTCCAAAGGAAAATGAACCAGGAATTGATATCCATATCAAAGCGAATACCAAGAATGAAGCATTACATATTCCGGTACTATTAACCGAAAGCGGTATTCATGACGCCGTGTATAACGACTTTTATGTAGGTGAAAATGCAGACGTTACCATTATTGCTGGATGCGGTATCCATAACGGTGGTGACCAAGGTTCCGAACACAACGGTATCCATCGTTTCTTCGTTGGTAAAAATGCAAAGGTGCGTTATGTTGAAAAGCATTATGGTAGCGGAGATGGCAAAGGAACTCGTATTATGAACCCAACTACAGTAGTGAATATCGACGAAGGTGGTTATGTGATGATGGAACTTGCACAGATTAAAGGAATCGATTCCACAGACCGTAAAACAGAATGTACCCTTCAAAAAGATGCTACTCTAGTAGTGAAAGAAAAGCTTATGACACATGGGACACAAGATGCAAAGACTTATTTCCTAGTTAATCTGGAGGGCGAAGATTCCAGTGCAAATGTAGTATCTCGTTCTGTAGCTAAGGAAAAATCCACACAACTTTTTGTCTCCAAGATCGTTGGAAATAACAAATGTGCAGGTCATACCGAATGCGACGCTATCATTATGGATGAAGCAAGTGTAAGTGCAGTTCCAGAGTTGACAGCCAACAGTGTAGATGCTAGTTTAATCCATGAAGCAGCGATTGGTAAGATTGCAGGAGAGCAGTTGATGAAGCTTATGACACTAGGATTAACAGAAAGTGAAGCAGAAGCAAAGATTGTAGATGGCTTCTTAAAGTAGAGATATGCCATTGGTAAAAATAAGCCATTGAATGAAAGCATGAATTTAACATGCAATCTTTCAATGGCTTTTATATACCAAACACTCGAACTTAGATATTCTCGACTACATATCGCTCCAAATGCTCAATAGAAGTATCCTCCACAACATAGTCGATTGGAATCATAACATGATAACGTTTCTTAATTTGTTTGATTGCTTGTACCAGAGTAAGAGAAGTACCGCCAAGTTCATAAAAATCATCTTTAGGGGAAGTACATGTAACATGTAATATCTCTTCAAATATCTCTTTAATACTAGCTGCAATCTCAGAAAATGTAACATGTTCTACCTTTTTATGCTCTGTTTTCAAATGGGAAAGAATCTCTAATGAATGATTTTCGTAGGCATCTTTCAAACGCGCAGAACTTAATTTTCCATTATCGGTTCTTGGAATACCATTTTCCGGAGTAAAGAAAATATCAAATGCACTGACATGATAATATTGCTTAATCACATGATTTACAGAAGTAATAAGTTCTTTCATATTATCATATTGATTATTCTCTATCGCAATAATAATCTGTTCCCTTTCCTCAGTAGAAATGGCAGCAACCTTTAGTACCACATGTTCCAATGATGCGATGTTTTTTCGAATCGTTTGTTCGATGTCATTTGCAAAGATATTTTTACCATTGATAATAATGCATTCTTTGCTACGTCCAGTGAGATAAAGATGATTGTCCTTAAGAAATCCCATATCGCCACTTCTGAAAAAGAAACCATCATATCCTTCTAATGTTGCATGGAATAGATTGTGTGTTTCTTCGTCCATATTCCAGTAGCCTGACGCGATTAGGTCGCCCTGATACCATATTTCCCCGATGGTATTAGGTGCACATTCTTTTAGGGTGCTAGGGTTTACAATTTTTACAGTGATTTCTTGATTTGGAATACCAGCAGAAGTTAGAAGAATCTTATTCTTCTGTGAAGAATCTGCTTCTTTGATCACACCATTTCGAAATTCAGAGGAATTTAATGTAATTGTAGTAAGTTCCTTTGAAGTTTTAGTAAACATAGTAGGCACTTCAGTCATTCCTACGCCAGAATAGAACGTATCCGTTTTTAAGTTGTATTTTGATAAGTTTTCATAGATGCAGTCAACTTGTCTTTTATATACTGGCTCTGCAGCAGATAAAAGGAAACGGATAGAAGATAGGTCTAGTGTATCTGTAGTAAGTCCATTTAAGCTTTCTACGTAGCTTGAAGCAGGTGCAATGGTAATGGTCGCCTTGTAATCCGATAAAACTTGATAATATCTCGCTGGTTTCTCTAAAAATGAGTCGGTATTTAAAGTAACATGTGTTCGTCCAGTAAACAAACTTAATAAGAATCCAGCCATCAATTCCATTGTATGAAAATATGGTATCCAGCTTACAAAGATATCATTTTCATCCATTGGGTATTGTTCTGCTTCTATTCTCAGAGCACTTAGGATTGTCTTATGTGTAATCATAACACCTTTTGGTTGGCTTAAGGAACCAGAAGTGTATTGAAGAAAAGCAACATCATCTGGTTTGATTGAAATTGTAGGCAATTCACCTTCTTGTGCTTGAATGGAAGTTGTTTCAATGATTTGAATGGAGTCTTCTAATTGTGCAGATAATTGTGCAGAAATAGAATTCTGAACAACGAGGTGTTGTGCTTCGCAAGAGTGAATTGTTGATAGAAGACGTTCCATTTTTGACTCATCTGTAGGTGCCGGAACTAGTACAAAAATAGCTCCTAAAAGTAGTGTGCCATAGAGTGCGAAAAGTGTTTCTGGATTTTGTTCCGCAATAATGACAACGCGAGAGTTTTTTGTAATCCCGTTATGTAAAAAGTTAAGTGCATAATTACGTGATTGTGTATATAATTCATGCCATGTTATGGTACGTTCCATTCTTTCGTCACTTTCTCCATCTGGATAGGAAAGGTAGATAAGAGCGTTTTGATTTGGTTGTTTCGTGTTTTGTAATTCTAAATAATTTACTATTGTATTCATACGTATATCCTCTCCCTTTAATATTTTATAATACAGAATACCATCTGGAATCCAGAACCTAATCCCCACAAGAATACATAATCACCGCGTTTTACTTTTCCTTCTTGTAACGCATGATGGAGAGCTAGGAAGTTGCATGCAACACCAGGGTAACCATATTGATTTGCGACATAGATCATTTTATCATCAGGGATGGAAAGATGTTTGCTTACTGCTTTTAAGTGATAGCTTGCTAATTGTGTGCAGCAGAATGCAGAAATATCGTCTATTGTTAATTGGTTTCGATTAAGTAATGTTTGAAATTTTTCAGCAACGAGTTGAGTGTCAAGTGGTTGAGCGGAGAACTGACATTTTCTATCTTCAGGCGTAGCGGTGTATATATTAGATAATCCGCAGTAAGGGAAGTGAGCGCGTTTTTCGTCAGGTGTGAATGTGCTGAAGAATAATTGGTCAATTACTCCAGCGTCTTCCTCAGTTTTTTGTAAAATAATCGCGCACGACATATCACCTACGATAGATTCATAAATTGGCTGTCCGCTTCTAATATGTCTAGATACACAATCTGAACCAACCAGTAAAACGGTGTTCAAAGATTCGTCCAGTTGCATTTGATTGGATACTTGAATAAGAGAAAAAACTAATGCACTACAGCTCATATTAATATCGTATGCAACTGCATGAGAAGGACCTTGTATTTCATCAAGAATGATTTTGGAAGTAGGTGGTGTGAAATATTCAGGAGTACTACTTGCCATTACAATCATATCAATGTCGGAACCTTTTAAATTAGTTGAACTTAAAACTTTATTTACAGCTTTAAGTGCCATAGTTAGTGAGTTTTCAACATTATCTTTTATCTTATGTACGGTTTCCTTTCCAAATAATTCTTTTACCTCGTATTCTACGTCGATACCTTGTTCTTCGTATTTTTCAATGGTTTCGTCAACACTGCAAGAGTATTCAGGATAATAGATTTCAAGACCTTTCATTGCAATGTTTGGTAAATTAACTGTTTTCATAATTGCCTCCATTCTTAAGTAATAAATACTGTAAATGTAGTAAAAAAAGAAGTTTCCTACTTGTTTTACTCTCAAAAAGTAAAATAATAACAATTAATATGTTTTTATAAAGTAGTCACACTATATGGAGTATGTTCATAGCGGACTACTTTTTATTATAACAATATTTAAATTACTGAATTATTGTTAACTATTATTACACATTGTTATTTAAAATCATGTATGTTGACACTTTTTGTCAAGAAAAGAAGTGGAACATACATCGCAAGTATGATACAACAAAATACAGCTAAAGTCAATATATCCAGCATGATACAAAGGCTTAGGACATATTCGTAGATTCGGTAAATAATCGACCCACACAAAAACATAATTAATGCAGGTTTTACCACCCAGTTAATTCCATCAAGTTGTATATGAACCACTCCCCGTAGGGACATATAATTAAGCAGTGCAATCGCAAGTTCACTTACCAGTAATCCAATTAAATATCCGTAGATCCCTTTATTTGGAACCATGTAAAATATAAATAGAATACGAATTCCCAATCCCGTCACATTATTGATAAATGTAAGATGGGTCTTTCCAAGTCCATTGATAATACTTCCGAGGGTCGTCGCAATATACATAAACGGACAAAGCCACGCCAATATCACTAGAAATTTCCCCGCTAGCGCATTATGAAAGAAAAATTCTCCCAACGATTGCCCAAACAAAATAAAGATTCCTGTACTAAATATCCCAATAATCAAACAATACTTAATACAAGTTTCTGTGGTTGTATTAATCGTCCTTTGATCCTTCCCAGAATTCGCCTCAGAAATGGTAGGCAGCAGCAGTACAGCCAAGGAGTTGGTAATGGTTGAAGGAAATAAAATGAATGGAATTGACATACCAACCAAGATTCCATAGATACTTAGGGCTTCTGAAGACGAAAGTCCATATTTCCGAAGCATAGATGGTATCAAGATGGCTTCCAAGCTGCTTAATAAATTAACGACAAGATGATTGCTTGTTAGTGGCAGCATATATGTAACAAGTGGCTTTAATACTGGCATTGGTATTTCATTTTCTTTTCGATTGGTAAACGGCTTCTTCATCACCAAAAGAGAAATTAGATTATAAACCATTGATACAAATTCACCACATACAATACCGTATACCGCAAGTTCAACTGTTACGCTTAAATCACCATTTCCCATGTAATGCGCTGCATAGTAGACGAAGATTACCCTTGCGATCTGCTCCAATAACTGTGTACTTGCAGGAACCGTAGGTCGCTTAAGACCATAACAATATCCATTTATAGAACTGCTCATACTACAAAATGGAAATGCAAGTGCCAAGATTCGTAGTGAAGCAGCACAACTTGATTCATGTAAAAATCGAGTAGCAAGAAACGTTGCATTGGAGTACACGAGAACCGATAATGTAACCGCAACGGTAAAAGAAAGCGTCATACCAATTCGTAAAATCCTCTTGATATGATACCTAGTCGCGTAGTCAGGATTATGGAATGCTTGCTGCCTTCCATTTTCATCGGCCACTAGTTTAGAAATGGCGGTTTGAATTCCACCTGCAAACATCGTAAAACAAATCCCATAAACAGGAAAAACTAACTGATAGAGACCTAATTTCTCCGCACCTAAAGTATTGGATAAATATATTTTGTAGAAAAAGCCAATAATACGAGTGATAAGGCCTGCAATTGTTAAAATAAGTGTTCCTTTAATAATTGTGTTTTTCTTCATGAAACCATCCATCGTAGTTATTTGTTTAATTATATTCGCTAAGTGAAAAAAAATAACTTTTTTGAGACATGATAGCTTGACAAAAAATAGCAGTGGTGATAATATTTATTATATCAATTCTGAGTAAATTAATCGGAATTAAATTAATCAGAATTGATTTACTAGGAAATAAGTAAATGTAGATATGAGAATGAAATGACACGGTAAGGAATGATACTATGAAAATATCAACAAAAGGAAGATATGGTTTACGAGCTGTATTGGATCTGGCAATGCATAGCGAAGACGAAGCAGTTGCCCTAAGTAGCATTGCTGAACGTCAACACATATCTGTAAGCTATTTAGAACAGCTTGTGGCAAAACTTCGAAAGGCGGGAATCGTCAACAGTATTCGAGGTGCACAAGGTGGATACGTATTAGCAAAACCAGCAAGCGAGATATCCGTAGGTGATATTTTAAGAGCCTTAGAAGGGGACTTGCATCCGGTGGATTGTTCCCAAGTAGGCGGAGACGGTACAAACTGTCAAGGTGCAGATTTGTGTGTCTCAAAGTTCGTATGGAAACGAATTAGCGACAGCATCAGTCAAGCTGTGGATACGTTAATGTTATCCGAACTGGCTGAAGAAGGTAAGATTTTAATAAATAATTCAATGGAAAAACAATCTGAGACATGCCAATCCTTAGATGAACAAGAGAAGAAAAAACCTTATTGTCATTAAATAGGAACATGTTCGGAGAAATGTAATAAATTGTAATATAGAAGTATTTTTTAAGAGAAAAGAGGTTATCTATATGGGAAGATTCATTTATTTAGACAATGCCGCTACAACTTCTACAAGACCAGAAGTAGTAGAAGCCATGTTGCCATATTTTACAGAGAATTTTGGTAACCCATCAAGCGTATATGAATTTGCAGCTAAAAATAAAGAAGCTGTTACAAAAGCAAGAGAAAACATTGCGGATGCGCTTGGTACGAATACAGCAGATATTTACTTTACAGCGGGTGGTTCCGAATCGGATAACTGGGCGATTAAAGCGACTGCTGAAGCCTATAAAGCAAAAGGTAATCACATCATCACAAGTAAGATTGAACATCATGCAGTACTTCATACTTGCGAATGGTTAGAAAAACAAGGTTACGAAGTAACTTACCTTGATGTAGATGAATATGGTTGTGTAAAATTAGACGAACTAAAGAAAGCCATTCGTCCAACTACTATTTTAATCACAATTATGTTTGCTAATAATGAAATTGGTACAATCCAACCGATTGCAGAGATTGGTAAAATTGCAAAAGAACATGGTATCCTATTCCACACAGATGCAGTGCAAGCATTTGGTCAACTTGACATCAATGTAGACGAACTAAATATCGACATGTTAAGTGCAAGTGGTCACAAATTAAACGGTCCAAAAGGAATTGGATTTTTATATATTCGAAAAGGCTTAAGATTACGTTCCTTTGTTCATGGTGGAGCACAAGAACGACATAGACGTGCTGGTACTGAAAATGTTCCAGGAATCGTTGGATTAGGAAAAGCCGTAGAAATTGCTATGGCAACATTAGAAGAACGTCAAAAGAAAGAAATCGAAACAAGAGATTATTTAATTGATCGTGTACTAGCAGAAATTCCTTACACTCGTTTAAATGGAGATAGAAGGAATCGTTTACCAAACAACGCTAACTTTAGTTTCCAATTTATCGAAGGGGAATCTCTTCTTATTATGTTAGATATGGAAGGCATCTGTGGTTCTAGTGGTTCCGCTTGTACTTCTGGTTCCTTAGATCCATCTCATGTATTATTAGCTATTGGTTTACCACATGAGATTGCACATGGTTCCTTACGATTAACATTAAGTGAAACAAACACAAAAGAAGAGATGGACTATGTAGTAGAAAAAATTAAGGCAATCGTAGAAAAATTACGTTCCATGTCTCCATTATATGAGGATTTTGTAAAGAGTAATCAAAGATAATAAAATTTTTGTATTGGAATAGGAAATTGGAAAACGATAGAAATAAAAGACATTTGAAATTAGGAGGAATATACAATGTATTCAGAAAAAGTAATGGATCATTTTCAAAACCCAAGAAATGTTGGAGAAATCGAAAATGCCAGTGGTGTAGGTACTGTTGGTAATGCAAAATGCGGTGATATCATGAGAATGTATATCGAAGTAGATGATAATGGAGTTATCACAGAATGCAAATTCAAAACATTTGGCTGTGGTGCTGCAGTTGCTACAAGTAGTATGGCGACAGAACTTGTAAAAGGAAAAACAATCCAAGAAGCATTGAAAGTTACCAATAAAGCTGTTATGGATGCACTTGACGGATTGCCACCAGTTAAGGTACACTGTTCTTTATTAGCAGAAGAAGCAATTCATGCAGCATTGTGGGATTATGCAGAAAAACACAATATTGTCATTGAAGGCTTAGAAAAACCAGTAAACGATATTAGTGAGCACGATCACGGGGAAGAAGAGGAATATTAATGCAAAAAGTTGTAATTGGAATGTCCGGTGGCGTTGACTCTTCCGTAGCTGCGTTTCTTTTAAAGGAACAAGGCTACGATGTAGTCGGCGTAACCATGCAGATTTGGCAAGATGAAGCATCTTATGTACAAGAGGAAAATGGAGGCTGTTGTGGTTTATCCGCAGTGGATGACGCAAGAAGAGTAGCCAACCAGTTAGAGATACCTTACTATGTTATGAATTTTAAGGATTCATTTAAATGTAACGTAATCGACTATTTCGTTCAAGACTATTTAGAAGGAAAAACGCCGAATCCTTGTATTGCATGTAACCGTTATGTAAAATGGGAATCCCTACTAAAACGTTCTCTTGACATTGGAGCTGATTTCATTGCGACAGGTCACTACGCAAGGATAGTTCAATTAGAGAACGGAAGATATGCACTGAAAAAATCCGCTACCGCAGCGAAAGATCAGACATATGCATTATACAATTTAACACAGCATCAGTTATCCCATACCTTAATGCCAGTTGGGGAGTATACAAAAGATCAGATTCGTGAGATGGCAAAAAGTATCAACCTAAGAATTGCCAACAAACCAGATTCTCAAGAGATTTGTTTTATTCCAGATAATAATTATGCTGGTTTTATCGAAGAAACCACTGGAAAAGCACCAGTTCCAGGTAACTTCGTAGATATGGATGGCAATGTAATCGGTAAACACAAGGGTATCATCCACTATACAATTGGTCAAAGAAAAGGTCTAAACTTAGCTCTTGGGAAACCAGCATTCGTAGTTGAGATTCGTCCAGAGACAAACGAAGTCGTAATCGGCGATAACCAAGATGTATTCTTTGATACGTTATATGCGGATAAACTAAACTTTATGTCCATCGAAGACTTAGAAGGTAAAATGCAAGTAATGGGTAAGATTCGCTACAGCCATCAAGGTTCACCATGTACCATTGAAAAGGTTGCAGATGACATTGTAAAGGTTGTATTTGACGAGCCAGTACGTGCTATTACACCTGGTCAAGCAGTTGTATTTTATGATGGTGACATCGTAGTTGGTGGTGGAACGATTATAGGTAGAAATTTACCGAAATAATTTACACTTTGATCCAAATTTATATACATGTTTTAGAAATTGGTTGTAAAAATAGAGCAAAAGTCCTATACTACAAGTATAGACATTGCTCTATTTTGATTTTAATAATATTTTTTTATATCGACCATATTATAGTAAAAATAGTAAAAGAAGAAATGCACTTATACAAAGAGATAGTTTGCTTAATGGATACGGTTCTAGAAAAGGAGTGATAGTTATGGAATTTATAAAAGCCATAAATTACACTGGATTTAATTATCATTGTATTGGTGAAGAAAAAACGAAAGATAATTTGATGCTAATGAAGAGAAAGACAGCATGTAATACCGTCATTATTGTATTAGGCGCGTTACAAGATGAACCTATGAGTAAAGATGTAGATTACCAGCATCCTGTTATGCCAAAAGATGCTGATTTGATAGATTTTATTCATTATGCTCGAAGTCTTGATTTACAAGTTGTCCTAAAACCAGTTGTAGAATGTCGCAACGGAGAGCATCGTGGAGCAATTGGGGCGCAGCAGAATGGTTCTTGGAGAGAGCAGTGGTTTCAAAGTTATTCGAAGTTTATTCTTCATTACGCAGAGATTGCAGAAAAAAATCAATGTTCCATGTTTTTTGTTGGAAGTCAGTTATTGCAATTGGAGTCATTTACAGTGGAATGGATGGATTTGATCGCAAAAGTTCGAGAACGTTATGGTGGGTTACTTACATATGAGGCAGACATTTATAATGAGGAAAGCATTTTGTTCTGGTCATCTTTAGATACGATTGCATCAGCGGGCAATTACCCAAAAAGCTTTATTGGAAAAGAGTTATCAAGATTACATCGACTAGCCCAAGAAGTAAAGAAAAATATTTTGTTAACAGAGTGTGGTTGCATGTCCATGAAAGGTGCATCCATAAAGCCAAATGATTGGTTTGCAGAAGGTGAATTATCCTTGCAAGAACAAGTAGAATTTTTTCAGACATTATTCGAAAGTTGTAACGAAGAAGCTTGTTTACAGGGTATAGGAATCTGGTGCTGGAACAATAGAAGATTAACAGAGAAAGCAGCAAGTATGGATAGACATTATTTTATTTATGGGAAGCCCGCGTGTAATATCATATACGAGAAGTGGAAAACAATTATTCCATGTTTAAACAAGTGTACATAGTAAACAAGTATACATAGTAAACAAGTATACATAGTAAACAAGTATACATAGTAAACAAGTTTACATAGAAAGATAATATAAGAGAACGCCCCAACAAACGATTTATGCAAAATGTGTGAATACCGTCGGTTGGGGCACTTTGTATATCTCAATAACCTATAAAATAACCTATAATAAGAAAAACTCAGGTTTTCTTTTTTTAAATACCGTATAATAACGGAATCCGATATGCTTTAACAACTCACAAGCCTTGTCAAAGTCATATGCCATATGAATTGGCTGGTGACCATCCGAACCAACTGTCAGAATCTCACCACCAAGCTCAAGATAACGTCTCAATATATCCTCAGAAGGATGTGGTCTACCAAGTCCATATTTGTAACCAGACGTATTGGCTTCAATTCCTTTTCCCATCTGAACTACCGTCTTCAAGATTTCATCAATCAAATCCCAATAATCCCTCAGATTAATATGTTCTGGCTTAGAAGGCGCATATCGCACAATATAATCAATATGTCCACATACATCAAAGTTTTGAAACTCCTTAATATTCGCAAGAATCGTCTCAAAATAAGCAGTAATCCCTTCCTTTTCGGAACGATGTTCCCAAAATTCTGGGTAGTAAGGATCCATTTGAAATAGCACATGACAAGAATTGATTACAAAATCAAAGTCATATGAAGAAATTAACTCCTCATAACGTTTCCCTAGTCCTGCCTGCATGCCACACTCAATCCCCTTCAAAATCTTAATCTGAGGGTATTTTTTCTGTAACTCAATAAGTTTCTTCCAATATTCATCTGTATCAAATACAAAGCGTAACTCATACTGTTCTGGAAAATCATAATCCATATGGTCTGTAAAACATACACGGTCAAGTCCTAGTGAAATCGCCTGTTTTACCATATCCTCCATAGGAGAAGTAGAATCACTAGAAAAATCCGTGTGTACATGATAATCTGCTCGAATCATAGATACCTCCTAATCTGCAAGTTGCTCAATCCCTGTAATATCTGGTTTCGCTATTAAAGAGTAGTTGGTGTAGTAAACAACAAATCCTGGTTTACTACCATTCGGTTTCTTAATATTTTTCTTTTCTGTATAATCAATTTCCACCTTGTCCATCTCTTTTCCTTTAGAAAAATATGCTGCAAGTTGTCCTGCTTCCTCAAAAGTACGGTCAGGAAGTTCCTCACCATTTGTCTTCACAATAACATGAGAACCAGCAATACCTTTTGCATGGAACCACCAGTCATTTCCTACCGCAAACTTAAAGGTCAATTCATCATTCTGGAAATTGTTTTTTCCAACATAAATATGGAACCCATCTGAAGATACAAAATGCATCGGCTTATTCACAATCTTCGTCGTCTTCGTTTTCTTGCCTTTACCAGACACATTTTTACGCTTCATATAACCGAATTGAATCAATTCCTCTTTTAGGGATACCAAATCATCTTCTTTTAAAGCAATATCCAATGCATTACTAATGGATTCTAAATGCTCAATTTCTTCCTTTGTTTCCTGCATTTGAACCGTAACCGCCTCAAATGTACGCTTTAACTTATTATATTTGTCAAAATACTTTTTCGCATTTTCCATAGCTGTTTTTGTCTCATCTAAAGGAATCGTAACTTCTTGATCATCATAGAAATTAATACAAGTCAACGATTTATCCCCAGGTTTCGCCTCATACCCGTAAGTAGTAAGCAGTTCCCCATACACCTTAAACTTTTCACGCTTTTCTGTATCACGCAATTGTTTCGCTTGCAAATCATACTTCTTACGATTTCGTTCTAGCGCTGTAGAAACCACTTTTCGTAGGGTTGTAGACTTTTGACGAATTCTCGTAACTACGTCTTTCATTTGATAATACTCTTTTAATACTACAGAGATAGAATCAAAAGTCTTCTTTTCATTTCCATCATAACAAGTAAGAGTAGTAGAAGAGAACTCCACTGGATTTCCATCTTGGTATACGATATTTGGTGAAAAATCCCCTTCCCTCAACTCATCTAATAATCGATCCAAATTTTGAAACAAATGAATTCCCTGTTCCATTGATAAAGAAGCACAATCTTGGTCGCCGTCCAAACTTGCACGATGGCAGATTTCATTTGCAATCAAAGGGCTAAATCCAGTTAAAGAAGAATAAATTGCCTTCCCTAACTTCATAGGTTTACTAAGAACCTCATCTTGGAACTGTTCTAACGTAATATTTAGTGGATCTAACTTATGTTGAGTCTCTGGAATAAAATAATCACGTCCCGGAAGAACCTCACGCACAGAACTAACTAACGCTGAAACGTGCTTAATACTATCCACGATACGCATTTCGTCATCCACAAAAATAATATTACTATGTTTACCCATCAATTCCACAATCAGATGCTTCGTACAAATATCGCCCAACTCATTTAAATGCTCAATCTTAATATCCACGATACGCTCCAAACTTGGCTGCGTAACGCTCAAAATACGTGCACTATTCAAATGCTTTCGAAGCAACATACAAAAATTTGGTGCCGTCATGGGACTTGGTTTATTATCATCCGTTAAATAAATCAACGGAAGACTCGCACCAGCAGAAATCAAAAGTTTATATTGTTCACGGTTATTCTTTATCGTCAATAAGAGCTCGTCTTTTTCTGGCTGTGCAATTTTATTAATACGTCCACCCGTAAGGCAGTCGTTTAATTCTTTTACTACATTTGAAATTACAATACCGTCTAATGCCATGTTATCTCCTATCTTTCATACGATCGAGTCCCAAAGGAACCCGAAAGGATTTTTGTAATCTATTATACAATAACTTAATTGGAAATGGAAATGAATTTTCCAGTGGTGGATAGAGATGTAAAGATAATTGAATATTTGGTCGATACAAACAAAAAGTGTATACATATTCGTGAGTTATTTTATGTTGGTTTATAGAAAATAGTGTGTCGAAGAATGATAGATAGAGTGATAGATAAGATAGAGGAAAAAGGAGGAGTAGATATGGCATCAATTAATGTACATACCGATCGATTTGGAACAGGGATATTTCAAGATAGCGTATCAATAGGACAAAAGGAAGAGGTGAAAAAAGAATCTGCACAGGAACATGAAGGCGGTAAAAATATATTTGTCGGAGATTCTCCAATATTATTTTCTGAGCAGATGGGGCAGAAGAAAGCAGATGCACAGAAAAATGCATTGAAGAAGATTTTAGAGCAGTTTACCAGTGATTTAGAGGTAGATAACGCTATAAAAGATAGTGAAGTACAGAGAGAAGAACTTACGAAAGAAATTGAAAAGTATAACGAAGAGCTAAATAAGATTGAACAGGCACAGAAAGAATTGAAAGAAGAATATGGGATTACCGATGGCTGTGAGGAAGAGGAAAATTTAGAGTTGCTTAGGAAGAGTGTAAATGATCCATTTTCATTGACAGAGGAAGATATGACGAAATTGGAAGAAATGGGTGAGATTACAGACTATCAGAAAGCGGCGTTAGAATATGATGCACAGGCTGAAGTTTGGGAAGAACGGAAAGCAGATGCAATGGGGAAAGTAGATAATACAGGAAAACAGATTGAAGCCATTAAGCTAGAACGTTTGAAAGCTGACCCGATGGTTGCAGTGCAAGCTGCGGCAGCAGAGATTATGGAAGTTGCCGTTCAGAATATTATTACGGAGATTTATGAGGAAGCGAAAGAAGAATTAGAAGAGAAGTTCGGTGGTGGAACATTAACGGACGAAGTGAAGAAGGAAGAAGCAGCGGAAGAGGAAGACGAGAAGGTAGAAGAGGAACAAGTGGATGTGGAGAAGATTCAAGAAGAGTTGACATCTGCGCAGAAAGATATCTTAGGGAGATTTAAGAAGTTTATCTTGGCGAATGGGATGTTGCCAGAGGATGTACTTGGGATAAAGATTGATGAGTTGCTGTAATAGTAATAGAAGATGAATCAATGGAATACCGACGGATGAAGTGAAGACGGAAGAGAAAGACGAGAAGGCGGAAGAGGCGTAAGGGGATGTTGAGAAGATTCAGGAGGAATTGAATTTGTACTATTACTAAAAAATGTTCAGTAAAGTGTTGCATTTTCTGGAAGAATGAGGTAAAATAGAAAAAGTGACAAAAATGTCGAATACATAGTATAAATTGTGTTTAGAAAAATGATATATGGATATGTATGGAATTTTTACCCCGCGCATGATATACAGAGGGTTTGATAGCTTTCATGGATGGAAAATGGAGTTTAGAAAGATAAAAAATAAGTTTGCCCCGCAAAGTACATTTTCAGACCAGTAGTGGCAAGGGTTTGAGATGGTAGGGTTAAGTAATCTAATTCCCCGTGAGGGGACGAAAACTTTCCAATGATAGTGAAACAGAAACAGCAACATTGTTAAGTAATCTAATTCCCCGTGAGGGGACGAAAACTCCAGACGGAAAAACAGCATACTATAATGTTGCTCGAGTTAAGTAATCTAATTCCCCGTGAGGGGACGAAAACTAGCTATGACAAAGGCTTTTTCTTCCTCTGACATAGGTTAAGTAATCTAATTCCCCGTGAGGGGACGAAAACTAAGTGTAACTTTTATATTCTTATTCATATTTAGCGTTAAGTAATCTAATTCCCCGTGAGGGGACGAAAACGCAGAAGAAGCAGCGAAAGAAACGGTTATGCAATTGTTAAGTAATCTAATTCCCCGTGAGGGGACGAAAACAAAAAAAACAGTACAGAAGGAAATTACCGAAAGAACGTTAAGTAATCTAATTCCCCGTGAGGGGACGAAAACTGACAATTACGGTCATGATGCAGGAGATAAGTTGATTGTTAAGTAATCTAATTCCCCGTGAGGGGACGAAAACTGTTATTTCAATTGGTAGAATTTAGATAGAAAACTACAAAGTTAAGTAATCTAATTCCCCGTGAGGGGACGAAAACTCAATATTGAAATCAAATTCATCTGCCATATTAAACCGTTAAGTAATCTAATTCCCCGTGAGGGGACGAAAACATATCAGCACTAGGGGTAACAAATTCAACTCTTTTAGTTAAGTAATCTAATTCCCCGTGAGGGGACGAAAACCTTGGAAATCTTTCTTCACATCGTTGCCGAGAAATGTTAAGTAATCTAATTCCCCGTGAGGGGACGAAAACCAAACAATGTCATCGCATTGGCTGATGAAGTCAAGTTAAGTAATCTAATTCCCCGTGAGGGGACGAAAACCTCTTTAATTGTTTAGCAATCGCAATACCAGCAAAGTTAAGTAATCTAATTCCCCGTGAGGGGATGAAAACCTCTTTAATTGTTTAGCAATCGCAATACCAGCAAAGTTAAGTAATCTAATTCCCCCGTGAGGGGACGAAAACATAAGACAGTTATTATTAAATAATAAACTCCATAACAGTTAAGTAATCTAATTCCCCGTGAGGGGACGAAAACTCCACGCAAGGACTTGTCCTTATACGCTTTTGTCTCGTTAAGTAATCTAATTCCCCGTGAGGGGACGAAAACTTACTTTTGAAAGTTTCTGACCAGCTCTTGCATGACAGTTAAGTAATCTAATTCCCCGTGAGGGGACGAAAACACCTTGTAGCTTTCCGGAATAGTCTTAAATGCTCTGTTAAGTAATGTATTTCCTCGAAAGGGCATAGACTATTGTCAACCCACGGCAACAAACGGAGGTGATTCCCTATGAATCAAACAGACCGAACAACTCAACTCTGCTTCGTATCCAGCAATCCAAGAAAAATCTATGAAATGCAACATCTATTTTCCACGCACAACCTCGCTCTAACCTGTGTCACTTACAAAATCCATGAAATCCAATGCCTAAACATGCAGGAAATCGTCACCGATAAAGTCAAAAAAGCCTTCCGATATTTAAAACGACCCGTCTTCGTCGAACAGACCGGTCTCTACATAGAAGACTTCGGTGACCTCCCAGGAGGTCTAACGGAAATCATCTGGAATTCCTTAACCCCAGAAAAATTCTGCGACTACTTCGGAAGTCGAGACAACACCAACGCAAAATCCATTACGGCGATTGCCTATTGTGATGGCAAGCAAATATCCATTTTCCAAGAAACCTTACAAGGAACGATTTCAAAATCCCCACAAGGAAACCGTACCCACCACTGGGATTGTATTTTCATTCCCGAAGGACAAACCAAAACCATTTCCAGCTTGCGAGAAGAAATCAACTATCCATCCATCCGCTATAAAACTATCACTACATTTCTAAATTTCTTAAAAGGAGATGAGTAACCAATGAACGAATTAATCCAACGAATTCAGGAAGGAAACGTCATCCTTTTCGTCGGTGCGGGAGTATCTGCAACCCTAAACCTTCCCACATGGTCTCAACTCCTGAACGAAATTGCCAAACATCTCCACTATGATCCCGACATTTTCTCTATGTACGGAGAACCTCTTGTCTTAGCCGAATACTACAAGATTCAAAAAGGTGACTTAAAAGGATTAACCAACTGGATGCAAGAAAATTGGAAAGTTGACGATGCAAAAATAAAATCTTCCTACGTTCACCAACGAATCGTCGAACTGGATTTCCCTGTCATTTATACCACGAATTTTGATACTTGCTTAGAACAGGCATATCGACTACATCATAAGCCATATACTAAAATAGCCCGTGTACAAGATATTACCAAAGTGCAAAAAGGAAAAACGCAGATTATCAAGCTCCACGGAGATGTAAGCAACTTCCGAAGCCTAGTTTTAACGGAAAGTAGTTATTTCGACCGAATGGATTTTGAATCACCGTTAGATATTAAACTACGTGCAGATATATTAGGAAAATCGATACTATTTATTGGATATAGCCTGTCCGACATTAACATCCGGTTTTTACTTTATAAATTAAATAAAATATGGGGCTTCGGGAATAAAAAATCACAACCGAAATCCTACATATTCATGGCAGTACCCAATCCAATTCAAGAAGAAGTATTAAAAAGCCGTAATATCACACCTATTATCGGGGAAAATCCAGATCCGACTACGAGTCTGGAATTATTTCTTAAAAAGCTCCATTAAAAAACTATGCTAAAAACTTAACATAAGAAACGGAAACTAAAAAATTGCACGAAAAAATGTGTAAATATTGTTCAAAAATAATACAATTGTAATCTTCCAAAAACCTTGGTATAATACAAGCAGTATGCGTAACAAAAAGCAAGTATTATGGAGGTTTCATGTTTAATAAATTTTATCCAGATCGATGGGAGGATTCCACGTACGTCATAGATTTTAAGCAACTTAGAGAAAGTGGATACCGCGGTATTATTTTTGACATTGATAATACATTAGTGCCACATGGATTTGATGCAGATGAGCGTGCTATCAACCTGATAAAAGAATTAAAAGAATTAGGTTTTCAAGTATGTTTACTTTCCAACAATAAGCAGGAGAGAGTAGAACGTTTTAATCGAGATGTCAATGTAAATTATATTTACGATGCACATAAACCTTCTAAGAAGAATTACCAAAAAGCGATGGAACTTATGGGTACTGATTTAAGTTCCACTGTATTTGTGGGAGATCAGCTCTTTACGGATGTGTATGGAGCGAAGCGCGTGGGTCTGTACAATATTCTTGTAAAGCCAATGAATCCAAAAGAGGAGATACAGATTGTACTAAAACGCTATTTGGAAAAAATAGTATTGCATTTCTATAAGAAAAGCATGGGAGGATGACAGCTTGAAACATAATATCGTTTTAATAGGTTTTATGGGTTGTGGAAAAACTACGATAGGAAAAGAATTAGCAAAAAGTTTGAATTTTCAATTTATAGACACAGACACCCAGATTGAAGAGAATGCCAAGAAGACAATTAACGAAATTTTTGCAACGCAGGGGGAAGAATACTTTCGCGAATTGGAGACAAGTACAATAAGTGATATGGTAAATACTACTGAGAAAGCGATTATTTCAACAGGTGGCGGATTACCTTTAAGAGAGACAAACTCTAAGATTTTAAAGAAACTTGGATTCGTCGTTTACTTGAGAGTTCAGAGAGAGACTGTAGAGAAAAGATTAGAGGGTGACACAACAAGACCATTACTGCAAGGAGATAATGTATCCGGAAAGATTGAACAACTTCTTGCATATCGTGATCCGATTTATGAAATTGGGGCTCATATGGTTCTTGATGTAGATGGTAAAAGTGTAGAGGAAATTACCGAGGAGATTCACCGTAATTTCGACATAATGAGTTCTAGGGAAAAAGAAAAAAACAGGAACTAAAGGATGGTAATGTATGAATTTAGATGACAAGATTTTAGATATATTGAGACAATATGCAATAGATGGATTACTGATTTCCAATGGATATAATATGCGTTATTTAAGTGGATTTTCTGGTGCAACAGGTTATCTGTTCATTACAGAAAGTCGTAAAGTAATCCTTACAGACTTCCGTTATACGATACAGGCTGAAGCGGAAAGTAATGGATATGAAGTATTTGAAATTGATGGTTCCTATGAAGAGGCAATTAATCTACTTATTAAAGAAGAAAATGTGGACATACTAGGTTTTGAAGGTCAAGATACCTTATTCTTCAATTATGAAAGATTAAAGGAAAAATTGCTCTTGAAACGCTTAGTAGCAATCAAAGATGAAATAACCTTACTTCGTGCCATTAAGGAACCTTGGGAATTAGAAAGAATTGCCCAAGCGGAACGTATTGGCGATTTAGCATTTGAAAAGGTTCTAGGCGACATTAAGCCAGGGATGACAGAATTAGAAGTAGCAGCCTTAATTGAGTACTATTTAAAATCAAATGGTGCTGAAAATCTAAGTTTTAGTACAATCGTGGCATCTGGAATCAATTCCTCCATGCCTCATGCAATGCCAAGTAATAAGAAAATTGAAAATGGTGATTTCTTAACAATGGATTTCGGCTGTATCTATAAAGGATATTGTTCTGATATGACAAGAACAATTGTGGTAGGAAAAGCTTCCGTAGAACAAAAACGTATTTATCAACTTGTATTAGATGCTCAGATGGCAGCTCTTGAATTTATTAAAGCAGGTTATATGGGTTGTGAAATAGATAATGTTGCACGTAAAATCATTTATGATGCAGGATATGAAGGATGTTTTGGTCATGGTTTAGGTCATAGTGTTGGTTTATATATCCACGAAGATCCAAGACTATCACCGAAGGATCAAAATATCATACAACCAAATATGACAGTAACAGTAGAGCCTGGAATCTACATCAAAGATTTTGGCGGTGTTCGTATTGAAGACTTAGTTTGTGTAACCGAAGCAGGCGCAGTGAATTATACACATTCTGATAAGAATCTAATTGAACTATAAAAAAAGGTTGAAATATTTGTTAGTTTATTATAAACTAATAAAGTAAAATGCAAATAAAGTCTAAATTTGCATGGCAGGAGTCTTTACACAGAGATGAATGAGTCAAATATAAGGAGGACTATTTAATATGGTATCAGCAGGCGATTTTAGAAACGGCCTTACAATCGAATATGATAACAATGTTTATCAAATTATTGAATTCCAACACGTAAAACCAGGTAAAGGTGCAGCTTTCGTTCGTACAAAACTTAAAAACATCAAGAATGGTGGCGTTGTGGAAAAAACTTTCCGTCCAACAGAAAAGTGTCCACAAGCTCACATCGAAAGAAAAGAGATGCAATATCTTTACAATGATGGTGAATTATACAACTTCATGGATGTTGAAACATTTGACCAAATCGCGTTAAATGAAGATTCTATCGGTGATTCTTTAAAATTCGTGAAAGAAAATGAAATGGTTAAAGTTGTATCTCACGCTGGCGAAGTATTTGCTATTGAACCACCTATTTCTGTTGAGTTAGAAGTTATTGAAACAGAACCAGGTTTCAAAGGTGATACAGCTACAGGTGCTACAAAACCTGCTAAAGTTGAAACAGGTGCTAACGTATTAGTTCCTTTATTCGTTGAAACAGGTGACAGAATCGTTATCGATACACGTACTGGCGAATATTCTAAGAGAGTTTAATTTTTAGCCTATCTTATTTATAAAAAGTATGTGGTGAAATAGAATAGTCCCTGTAGGTTGGACACTTATAAAGAGTGGTAGCCTACAGGGCTATTTTTATGTATTATTATAACTGACTTGGAGGAACTATTCACATGAGAAAATTGCGACTTTTTGGTTAATAAGCAAAACCATTTTATCGTTTTCTGGAATGAAATGATAAAAAATAACTTCTAAACAATTATTAATAACCATTACATATAGTTTTGAAAACCATTGACATTAGCAACGGTAAATAGTATACTTAAAGAGTGCGATTAGTTAAAATATGCAGACAAAATTGAAAAAGAGGTGGAGTTTCAATGGTAAGACCATTAGATAGAGATGCCATAGCAAGGCGGTATATTTTAACAGAAGAAGATGAAAATTGCGTCTTGAAAAAAATTTCCTTTCATGATATTGAGGAATTCAATTTTGCTTTTGATATTGTAGACGAGCTAGCCAAGAAGTGCCCAGAGAAGCTGGCAATGCTACATATTTCCAATGATAAGAAAGAACGAAGATTTACATTTCAGGATATGTCAGAGTATTCTTCCATGGCAGCTCATTATTTTAAATCGTTAGGAATTAAAAAGGGCGATAAAGTTATGCTAATTTTAAAGCGCCATTATCAATATTGGTTTTGTTTATTAGCTTTACACAAGATTGGAGCGATTGGGATTCCATCGTCCAATTTGTTAGTAGAGCAGGATTATGAGTATCGATTTCAAGCTGCAGATGTGCACTGCGTGATTGCAACATCTACAGACGATGTGCCGACTATTATTGAAAATGCAGATAAGAATGTACACATGCTTCACAATAAGATTATTGTTGGAGAAAGTAGGGACGGATGGCATAACTTCGACGAGGATTTCGTGAAGTTTGAGAAACACTTTGAACGTCCTATCTCAGAAGAAGAGAGGACCAAGGCAGAGGATATTTCCTTGATGATGTTTACTTCGGGAACTTCTTTACACTCCAAGTTAACCGCTCATAATTTTAAATATCCTCTGGGACATTATGTTACAGCTCGTTACTGGAATCAGGTAGATCCAGATGGACTACATTTGACTATGTCCGATACTGGTTGGGCAAAGGCAATGTGGGGAAAAATATATGGCCAATGGCTTTGTGAGGCGCCTATTTTTACATATGATTATGATTCTTTTAGTGCAAAAGAAATCTTACAATTAATTGAAAAATATCAAATTACTACATTTTGTGCACCACCGACGGTGTATCGTGTTTTGATTCGTATGAATTTGAAAGAATTCAATTTGTCATCTTTACAACATGCGACAACAGCAGGAGAGGCTTTGAATGCAGAAGTATTTCTTCGTTTTCATGAATCTACAGGACTCATGATTCATGAAGGATTTGGTCAAACCGAGACAACGATGGTATTGGGTACGATTCATGGAGTAGAACCACAACCAGGGTCTATGGGAAAACCGAATCCTTTATATGATGTACGTTTGATGCGTGGTGATGGCACTTTATGTGATTTTGATGAGCCAGGCGAAATTGTTATCCGTATTGCAGAAGGCTATCCAAATGGTTTAAGCATCGGTTACTATAATGATGAAGAAAAGACCAAGTTGCAATGGCATGATGGCTATTATCATACTGGTGACCAAGCACGTATGAATCAAGATGGTTATTTCTGGTACGAAGGCAGAATAGACGATCTAATTAAAGCAGCTGGATATCGTGTTGGACCTTTTGAGATCGAAAGTGAATTAATGAAGATTCCATATGTGCTAGAATGTGCGGTGACCTCTGTACCAGATAAGACAAGAGGGCAGGCTATTAAAGCATCTATTGTGTTAACCAAAGGGATTACTGGAACAGAATTATTAAAAAAAGAGATTTTCTCGTACATCAATAAAAATCTAGCAAGTTACAAGCGACCTAGATTTGTGGAATTTGTAAAGGACCTTCCAAAGACCACTAGTGGTAAGATTCGAAGAGTTGAGATAAGGAAAAATGATTGGGTAAGCTCCCAGTGAAATAGTAAAATTTTGACAACTCGCCTTAAAGATGGTAAAATATCCCATGTGCAATCGAAAACGTATAGAGGTGAGTATATGTGTAAACGAAAAAACAAGAACTTAGGTATTTTCGTGGATACCAACAAGGGAGAGATCATAGATTGTCATGGGAAATTATCATGGGAGAAGGAAAATGGTGAGTATGTATTTTGTGTAAATAATAGTGGGGTTATTTTGAATTTCGTAGAAGATTCGGAAAGTAATCAGAATCGTGAAGAGATTGTAGATGACGTCGAAAAGAATAGCATTGATTATGCGAAAGATTCCAGTGAACAGCATCATGCTATTATTGAAATTCATTCTACTGAGCAACTTACAGAAATCTGTCATCAAGTAAATTTAGGTGACTCATTTTACTCCAGGGCAAACTATAAGTTGCTGAAAGACTTAGATTTACTTGGAACAAAGTGGACTCCTTTCGGTCAAGATGAACACTATCCATTTAGTGGGACATTCGATGGGAATGGGCACTCTATAAAAAATGTGGTTATTTCTGGTAATCACAACGGATATGTTGGTTTTTTTGGCTATTTAAAACACGCAGTGATTCAAAACTTATCCATAGAAGGTATGATGAAAGGTGGCAAATGCACGAGTTCCATTGCGTCAGTAAGTGAGGAAAGTCTAATCCAAGCCTGCTTTTCATCGGCCAAAGTAATCGGAAATCATAGCGTAGGAGGTTTTATAGCTGAGAATAGAGGACGAATTGCACATTGTTATTTTTCGGGAAATGTACAATACAGAAGATTCATTTTTAGTTGAATAAGTGATAAGAATCTTGTAAAAAACAGTTTATGTTACAAAACAATGCACGATGAACATTTTTCAATTATTTTCTTCAAGCACTTATTATAATATACATATCGAAGCAAATGTATGAATATGGTATATAAAAAGGTTTGGAGGAATTTAATGGAGATTAGAAAGGGAAAGATTGTTCTTCGGACGTTATCCGATAGCCAAGTACAAGAATGTATGTTGCGTGAAAAAATTCCAATGCTACGAGACAACTTTGAGAAGATGCTTCGAGGTCTTGAAAGTTACCCAAAGGAGCGTATCTGGTACACCTTATGGAATATTGAGTTAAAAGAGACAAAGGAAGTAATCGGAAAAGTTGGTTTTCGTGGTCATCCTACGGAAAAAGGCGAAGTGGAAATTGCTATTTATGTAGAAGAACGGTATCGTGGAAATGGCTATGCGAGGGAGACTATAAAACTTATTTGCGAATGGGCATTGAAGCAAGAGAAGGTCAACTATGTACGTGCTTGTTTTGAAGATACCAATGTGCCTTATCAAAAAATATTAGAGCGCACAGGATTTTCTCTAGTATCGAAGGTTGGAATGTATCAGGTATGGGAGAAGGAAAAGACAATGAATTATCGTTCCATTGTTCTGGCAGTTGCCGTTTTGTTGGGATTTGTCTTAACGGAGACCATGTTTCAAAATGGAATAATCGGTGCCGGAATGGGTGCAATTTGTGGCGCTTTTTTAGTAAGGTAAGTAGGTGTAGAATGAAAGTGTTTAGAAAAAACTGCTATTCATAATCTTCGTGAGAAGATGACATGAATAGCAGTTTTTGTATTACCTATTTAAGTTAAGGTCAATGATTACTGTTGAAAATAAAGCGCTTTAATCTGTTCTACAGGCATTTTTTCACCAGTCCATAATTCAAATGCAGCAGCACCTTGATACAATAACATATACAATCCGTTAAAGGTCTTGGCACCACGTTCCTTTGCCAATCTCATTAATTTCGTTTCTCTAGGATTATATATCAAATCTGATACGATTAACTGATCATGAAACACATCTTGATTCTTAATCAAACAACCGTCCGTATTTGGATGCATTCCCACGCTTGTTCCATTTGTTAAAATCTTACTTTCTGAGATGCTATCTGTAAGTGTTTTTTCATCTGCAATGTCATATAAAGAGATTTTACATGTTGTTTCTTTATTTAAACGGTCAATCAATTCTTGTGCACGATCAAAATTAGCACCCCTTCGATTAAACACATCAATTTCCTTTACGCCATCTAATGCAGCTTGTACTAATACGGAAGAAGAAGCGCCACCAGCTCCAAGTAAAGTCATTTTCTCACCAATTATATCAAATCCAGCATCCTCTACCGCACGCATATATCCGATTCCGTCTGTTGTATGCCCCATTAATTTACCATTATCATTGACAACTGTATTCACCGAATTACTTAATTGTGAGGCTGGTGACAGCGAATCTAGATATTGGCAAATTAAATTTTTATGTGGCATAGTTAAATTGTATCCTCTTGCATTCATCGCTTTTAAGCCTTCAACAGCAGTTTTTAAATTTTCAGGTTGAACGTCAAATGCTAAGTAAACATAATCAAGACCTAACATTTGAAAGCTTTTATTATGCATCAGTGGGGAAATGCTATGTGCTACGGGACTTCCTAATAGTCCAGTCAAAACTGTTTTCCCTGTAATCTCCTTATTTCTAACCTCTTTATTCATGTCCTTACTCCATTTCTTAAAAATAATTTTATGTACTTTTTTCTCAAGTTAATATGATGAAATTTCAACTAATTTTATCTCATAAAATAGGATTCAATTTTCATTTTCCATCATATTATAGAAAGTGTAGAAATTCAAGTTATAATATTTTGTTTATTACATATATTTTTAGAAAAGGTTGAGAAAGGAGACGAGCATGGAAAAGAAAGAAGAGATTCTAAAAGTGTTATCAATAAATCTTAGGAAAGTTATGGACGAAAGCAATATCAACTTTGAATACTTACAGGAAATACGCCTTCGTGTAAACAAACCTTTGATTGTGATTTATCAAAATAAAGAATATTTTATCAATCGTCAACACCGTTTTGATTCTTCCAGAGAAGATGCCTATATTGTCACGCAAAATGAACTGAGAGAGACTATGGAATACATAAGCAATTATTCACTCTACGCATTTGAAGATGAGATAAGGCAGGGATTTATCACCATACAGGGAGGTCATCGTGTAGGTGTTGCAGGAAAAGCAATTACCGATGGCGACCGTGTTAAAAATTTGAAACATATTTCATTTATTAATATTCGATTGTCCCATCAGATAAAAGGATGTGCGACTCCAATTTTGCCTTACATATTAGACGGAGGAAGAATCTGTCATACGTTGATTATTTCGCCACCAGGTGGTGGTAAGACAACATTGCTACGTGATGCCATTAGACAGTTATCCAATGGAACTTCCAAATCTAGAGGTTGTGTCATAGGTGTAGTCGATGAGCGTTCTGAGATCGGTGCCTGTTATATGGGTGTCCCTCAAAATGATCTTGGTATGCGAACCGATATCCTTGACTGTTGTCCAAAAGCAATCGGTATGATGATGTTGATTCGTTCTATGTCACCAGAAGTAATCGCCGTTGATGAAATTGGTTCAAAAGAAGATATGCAGGCACTAGAATACGTTATCAATTGTGGTTGTAAAATGTTAGCTACCGTACATGGCAGTTCCGTGGATGACGTTTTAGCCAAACCATTGATAGGAAGGCTCGTAAAAGAAAAAATATTTGAGCGATTTGTCATATTAAATGCAGCGAAGAATGTTGGATTTATCGAATCCATATGTGACAGTAGAGGAACCGTTTTGTTCCGTGGATAACAAAGTGAGGCGAGGCTATGATTTTAAAAATACTTGGAGCTGTATTAACGATTTCCTCTTGTACTGCATTGGGATTTTATTTTAGCAGTGAATTAAATACAAGACTAAAGCAGTTACGAGATTGGAAAAAACTTGTTACGATTTTAAGGGGAGATATAAGGTACGGTGGAACGCCTCTGCCAGAGGCGATTGGCAATCTGGCAAGGCGGAATTCTGGGGTGTTTCAAACATTTTTAACGAAGGTTTCAGAAGAACTTTTTCAAAGTGGAGGAGGAACCTTCTCAGAAGTCTGGGGACAATGTGCTGAGAAATACCTTAAAAATACAAGTTTAAAGGAATCGGACAAAGAAAGTATGATTCGCTTGGGTGACAATCTAGGGTATCTGGATCGGGAGATGCAGATTAACACAATTGATTTATATATCAATCAATTGCAAGATGAAATCAAAGAACAAGCGATTGTAGTGAAGGAACGAACAAAACTTTATAATATGTTGGGAATTATGGCGGGAATCTTCATAACGATTGTGATGATTTAAAATGATTTTAAGGAATCGTTATGAAAGTATTTGCCATAAGATAAAAATAGAGAAAGGTTTGACTGTATATGTCCATAACAATTATTTTTAAAATTGCAGCAGTCGGTATCTTGGTGTCTGTTTTAAGCCAAGTGTTAAAGCATTCAGGAAGAGAGGAACAAGCATTTCTGACAAGCTTGGCAGGATTGGTACTTGTGTTACTCTGGATTATTCCTTACATTTCACAGTTATTTGATACGATAAAAAACTTATTTTCAATATAGTGGGTGATACGATGATTAAGATAGCATTATTGGGGCTTTGCGCCGCACTTGTAGCCATACAATTTAAGGGAAAACGACCAGAGTTTGCACTCTATATTAGTATCAGTACGTGTCTGATTATCTTTGCATTGGGAGTTACGAAGATTAAGAGCATAATGGCGATTGTAGACAAAATTCAAAGTTATATATCCATTAGCCCAACATACATAGCAATTTTATTAAAAATGATTGGAATTACTTACATTGCTGAATTCTCCGCTAATCTTTGTAAAGATGCGGGGTATGACGCAATCTCCAATCAGATTTCTATCGTAGGGAAGCTGACGATTTTATCCATGAGTATGCCGATTATTGTGTCGTTGTTGGATACGATTCGGGCGTTTCTGGCTTAGTGGTATGGGAGACAAGTGTTTTGGTATGCTTCACCGAAATGTGCTAGAGGAACTCGTCAAGTTGGGTAAGGAGAAATCATGAAAAGAAAAAAGCGAATTATTATCTTTACGTATTTATTTTTATTCTGTTTTTTGCTGATAGGCTTGGTGGGACAAGGAAGTGTAGTGTCTGCAAGTAGTGAATCCTACGGTAATTCCTATTATGACAGTGAAACGGGAATGAACATGATTCAAGATTTTAGAGATAGTTTAGATTACAGTGAAATTCAAAATGCAATTGATGATATCCAGATAGAAAATTTTGATGGAACAGAGTTTACTTTTCGGGAGTATGTAGAAGGATTTATCTCTGGGGAAAAGACATTTAATTTGAAAACGATCCTACATGATGCTGGAAATGCATTTTTAGGACAATTTAAACGTGAGAAAAGTTCTATCGTACAGCTTATCACCATTGCGGTAATCGCTGCAATCTTTACTAGTTTTACCAATGTGTTTAAAAGCTCGCAGATTGCGGAGACAGGGTTTTATGTGACGTATTTGTTGCTCTTTACGTTGCTTACTACGACATTTTACAAGATATCGGAGATAGCAGGATCTACCTTGACCAATTTATTGGATTTTATGAAGGCATTGCTTCCAACGTATGCAGTAGGGATTGCATTTTGTACGGGAAGTAAGTCATCTATGGTATTTTATGAAACCACGTTAGGAATCATAACCATTGTAAACTTTTTGTTGATTCGAATTGTATTTCCAATGATAAATATCTACTTTGTTTTGCTTCTGGCAAACAATATCATGAAAGAAGACATGTTATCAAAGATGTCAGAATTGCTAGAAAAGATTGTATCTTGGTCATTAAAGACGTTATTGGCAGCGGTAATTGGAATCAATGTGATTCAGGGGCTCATCGTGCCTGTCTCCGATCAGGTGAAAAAGTCCATGTTGCTAAAAACGGCTCAAGCACTACCAGGGGTGGGGAATACGATGAGAGTAGCAACGGAGAGCATTTTACAGGCAAGTGTTCTGATTAAAAATGCAATTGGCGTTACAGGGCTAATTGTGGTAATTGCAATTTGTCTTTTGCCGATTATCAAGCTTGCAATGTACCAGTTGATTTATTCCTTTGGGGCAGCCATTGTACAGCCAATATCGGACAAACGTATCCTGAATTGCATTAACGCAACAGCGAAAAGTGCGAAGTTATTAATGTCGGTAGTGATGGTGTCGGCGGTGCTGTTTTTGTTTACAATAGTAATCGTTACATCAACTACAAATCTTGCATAGCTTGGAGGTCTTTCTATGGCAGTACTAAAAGAAATTGTTCAAAACATCTTAATTTACTATCTTATTTTATCTGTATTAATGGCCCTTATCAGTAACAGTAGTTACAAAAAGTACATCGAGATGTTTAGTGGACTAGTTATGATTATTATCATTTTAAATCCACTTATTAAGCTGTTTGGAGCAGAAGGCACTCTAGACATGGAATTACAGAAAAACCAACTTTATGAAATAACCCAAGCAGAGTCAGAAAGCATCATGGTTGCAGAGTTAAAGCAAAGCGATGCCGTTCTAGAACAATATCAAAATACTATCCGACAGCAAGTAAATGCCGTAATGGAAAACTATGATTATTATGCAACAGACGTCGCCATTACCATTGATGATTCTTTAGAGAGTGATTCCTTCGGACAAGTAAAAGAAATCGAAGTATTTTGTCTAAAAGGAACTGATGAAAATATAGCAGAAGCCAGTACCATAGAAGAAGTGGAGATTCCAGAGATTAAAATCAAAACAAAAGAAGAATTAGAACAACAAACGGAAGATACATTAGAAACCAAAGAGGTTATGTTGGAGATTGCAAATATGTATGGTCTTGGAGTGGAACAAATTCGGATTCAGGTAGAGGAGGATGCAGGAAATGAAAGATGATAAAGAGTCCAAAAAGAAACCACTTTCGATAAAGGAAATTGGTTTACCAAAGATAATTACATTAGTAGCCGTGGGAATCTTTTTGTTGGTTCTCTCCGTACCGGGGTTATTTGATATGGATTCTGGGTCAAAATCAACCCAAACTGGAGTGCAATCCACCGTTCGAGTAGGAGATACCAATTTGAGTTCCAATGATGCTTACGTCCAAAGTCAAGAACAAAAATTAGAACAGCTTCTTAAAAAAGTAGACGGCGTAGGTGAAGTAGAAGTCATGCTTACTTTAAAAAGCTCCAAGGAACAAGTTGCTTTAAAAGACACCAATAATTCACAGATATCCAATTCAGAAACCGATTCTTCTGGTGGTAGCAGAATCTCATCGGACACCAATAAAACGGAAGAAACCGTTATGTCTCAAGCTGGTTCGGGAGAAAGTTCACCTTATGTGGTAAAGGAGATCGAACCTCAAGTGGAAGGTGTATTAGTAATCGCCAGAGGAGGTGATGATGCAAAAGTAATTAGCGAAATTAACAGTGCAGTACAGGTATTATTTGGTGTACCAGCACATAAAATTAAAGTGATGAAAATGATATAAGTGCTGTCCGGCAGGATGAAGCACAAGTTAGGAGGTATTGTGAAAAAGATATTAAAAAACAACCAAGTAATCATCACAGCTCTTGTACTAATGATCGCAATCGTAGGATACCTAAGAATGACGAATGATAATAAAGATAGCTTCACAACTACAAATATCACAACCGAGAGTATGGCAGACCAAACTTCAGTTGAAACTGATTCGGGTCAGGTTCTAGATAATGAATTGTTTTTAGACTTAGAAGATTCAGCGGATGTTTCAAGTACAAGTGTGACACAAGATCCATTGGCAGTAGTTAGTGAAGCTCCAAAAGCGCAGGATACAGCATCCGATGCAGCAGTGGACGAATTTGCTGACATCTCCGCAGAAGATATTGGTACAGATACCGTAGATGTAGCAGATGCCAATGTTGCAGAAAGTGACACAACAGGCGACGCCGTTCTTGTAAGTAATACCATCAATGCGGATTTCTTTAGCACAGCAAAGATTAAAAGAGAACAGACAAGAGCTCAAAACAAAGAGACTCTTATGGACGTTGTAAATAATGCCAACGTAACAGAATCCGACAAACAAGCTGCTATCAACAGCATTATTGAAATGACTGACTTTGCAGAAAAAGAAAGTGCAGCTGAAATTTTATTAGAAGCCAAAGGATTCCAAGACGTTGTGATTAGTATCGTAGATGGAAATGCAGATGTTTTAATCAATGCAACCAATCTTACAGAACAACAGATGGCTCAAATTGAAGATATCGTAAAAAGAAAAACTGGTCTTTCAGCTGAAAATATTGTGATTACTCCAGTGGGAGTTGTGGAATAATATACATAATGTTTTGCGTTGTTTATAGAATCCTGCAAATTTTATTTGCAAAAAACGGATCTTTTGTTATAATGAAACAAGAGAGGATTCTTTTGAACGAAGTAAAAGATACTTTAGGAGGTAGTCAAATTGGGTAAAGAACCAGAAAATAAAGGAAACTATAGGAAGCTAGATGGTGGGAATATCGGTTCTGTTCACATTGCAGATGAAGTGGTTGCGATTATCGCTGGTCTTGCTGCTACAGAAGTAGATGGTGTTTCTGCTATGGCTGGCAACATCACCAATGAACTTGTAAGTAAACTTGGTATGAAGAATTTATCCAAGGGAGTTAAAGTAGAAGTAACATCGAATTCTGTTGTTGTAGACATGGCATTAACGATGAAATACGGATACAGTATTCCAGAAACATCTAATAAAGTGCAGGAAAAAGTAAAAGCTGCAATTGAAAATATGACAGGATTAACCGTTACAGAAGTAAACGTTAGAATTGCTGGTGTGAATATTAACCAGGAATAATATACATGAACATGTATTTTTATTCTTTCTTAATTAGAATAAATAGTGTATAATGATAACAACCCTTGAATGTAATGTTTAAGGGTTGTTTATGCGTGTTTCGGTTATAATAATCATTATAATAAAAACAAGAAAGAAAAGATTAATAACGTATTCAACAATGAAAAATGAATATAGGTATGCATTCAGGAGGAAGGTTCATGAGTAGAAGAGAAATTAGAGAACATTTATTTCGTTTAATGTTTCATAAGGAATTTCATAGTTCAGAGGAGTTAAACGAGCAAATAAGATTATATTTTGACAATTTAGATAAGGAGCCATCCGACGAACAGGTTTCTATTATCTCAAAGCGTTTTGCTGACGTACTAGCCAAGACAGAAGAGATTGACATTCTTCTTGATCAAGTGTCAAAAGGATGGAGATTAAACCGTATGGGTAAAGTAGATTTAACAATCTTACGTATTGCCGTATATGAGATGAAGTACGACGAAGATATCCCAGTTGGAGTTGCAATTAACGAAGCAGTAGAATTAGCGAAAAAATATGGTGAAGACCACTCACGTAGCTTCATTAATGGTATTTTAGCTAAAATTGCACAATAGGATGTTCAAGTAAAGTAGATTGAGAGTGAGATTTTCATGGAAATCAGAAATGCGTATACTGTTTCTAAAGTAAATCAATATATTAAGAATATGTTTCAATCCGACTATGCATTAAACCGGATTTATATTAAGGGAGAAGTATCAAACTTAAAATATCATACATCGGGACACATTTATTTTACGTTGAAAGATGAAAAAAGCCAGATGGCGTGTGTTATGTTTGCTGGACAGCGTTCTGGACTAGCCTTTCGCATGACGGAAGGTCAGAATGTTATTGTATTCGGAAACATTAATGTATACGAAAGAGATGGAAAATATCAGTTATATGCCAATGAGATCGTATTAGATGGTCTAGGTGCACTGTATGAAAAATTTGAATTGCTGAAAAAGAACTTAGCAGAGGAAGGTTTGTTTTCGGAAGAACATAAAAAGGCGATTCCATTTTATGCAAAGAAAGTGGGAATTGTTACTGCAAGTACAGGAGCAGCCATTCAAGATATTATCAATATTGCAACTAGACGTAATCCCTATGTGGAGTTAATTCTTTATCCAGCCAAAGTGCAGGGTGAAGGAGCAGCGGATACGATTGTGAAAGGCATTCAGCAACTGGATCAAATGAAGTTGGACGTATTAATTGTTGGTCGTGGCGGTGGTTCCATGGAAGATTTATGGGCATTTAACGAGGAAAGTGTTGCCCGTGCTATCTTTGCATGTAAGACACCAATTATCTCAGCAGTAGGTCATGAAGTAGACTGGACCATATCGGATTTTGTGTCCGATCTACGTGCACCGACTCCTTCAGCAGCGGCAGAACTTGCAGTATGTAATATACAAGACTTGTTCTATACCATGCAGGAGTATGAACTACGCATGAAACGCATGATGGATCGAAAGATACAGGAAAAGAGATATGTATTAGAACATTATCGACTCAGATTGTCTCATCAAAGTCCTGCATTTCAGATACAGCAGAATAGACAATATATTCACGATATGGAAGAGAAACTAACATATCAGATGAAACAAGTTCTATTAAAGAAAAAACATTTACTTGCAATTTATATAGAGAAGATGAAAGGGCTGTCACCATTAGACAAGCTTAGTCAAGGTTACGCATTTGTTGCCGACGAATCAGGTTCTTCTGTGAAAAGCGTCAAGGACGTAAAGCAAGGAGAAACATTGACTATCGCTGTTGTGGATGGGGATATTCAAGCAGTCGTGGAGCAGGTGAGTAAGAAAAAAAGATAGGTAGTAGAGTTATGGCGGGTTTGTATGTACAGACTTACGCCAGACCTATTCATCTATTACCTATTCGGAATTGGATAAATGTAGTATGGAGGCTCGTTATGGCGAAGGCAGAAAAGAGTTTGGAAACTTCTTTTGAGGAATTAGATTCTATAATTAATCGACTTGAACAGGATGACTTAAGCCTGGAAGATTCCTTTCAATTATATAATGAGGGAATGAAACTTCTAAAAAAGTGTAATGACTCGATTGATAAGGTTGAAAAAAAATTAGTGGTACTATCAGAAAGGGATTAAAGAAGTGGATTTTCAAGTACAAATGCAAGAAGATTTAGAATTGGTTGAGCGTATTTTAGACAAATATTTGCCAATAGAAGAGGGGCAGCAAAAAATAGTGATCGAGGCGGCAAATTACAGTGTAAATGCTGGAGGAAAGCGTCTTCGACCTATTTTTATATTAGAAACATACCGCTTATTTGGCGGAAAAGATGTTGAGATAGTTGCTCCATTTATGGCGGCAATGGAGATGATTCACACGTATTCACTGGTGCATGACGATTTGCCAGCAATGGATAATGATGATTATCGACGAGGACGTAAAACTACTCATGTGGTATACGGTGAGGCAATGGGAATTTTAGCAGGAGATTCCTTATTAAATTATGCATTTGAAACTGCGTTAAAGTTTGAAGATAAGATATCTGATAACGATTCGAATTCAATTGCCTTGTACAAAAGAGGAATGCGTGCTACTAGAATATTAGCACATAAAGCAGGAATTTATGGTATGATTGGCGGTCAGGCTGTAGATGTTGAGAATACAGATAAGCCTCTTACAAAGGGACAGCTTGATTTTATATACAGATTGAAAACAAGTGCACTTATAGAAGCATCTATGATGATAGGTGCATGCTTAGCAGGCGCCGACAATGATAGTATAAATGCCGTAGAGAAAATTGCCAGAAATATAGGATTGGCATTTCAGATACAAGATGATATTTTAGATGTCATAAGTACCGAGGAAGTGTTAGGTAAGCCGATTCATAGTGATGAAAAGAATAATAAGACAACATATGTTACATTAGAAGGACTTGATAAAGCAAGGGAATCCGTAAAAGAACTTTCTGAGGAAGCAGTAAACATGTTACAAAGTCTTTCGGCTGAACACAATTTTCTCGAAAAATTAATTGATATGCTAGTTCATAGAGTGAAATAGCCAAAAGAGGTGTTAACTTGTCTAAGATATTATTAGAGAAAATAGAAAAAGCAAATGATATAAAAAATATCGATCCAAGCGAATACAAACAACTTGCAAGTGAGATTCGACGATTTTTGGTGAGTAAAATAAGTAAGACAGGGGGACATCTTGCTTCTAACTTGGGTGTAGTGGAATTAACGATGGCACTTCATCTATTCTTAGATTTTCCAAATGATAAAATTGTATGGGATGTGGGACATCAATCTTACACACATAAGATTTTAACAGGTCGTAAGGAGGAGTTTGATACCCTAAGACAATATCAAGGACTTTCTGGTTTTCCTAAGAGAAATGAAAGTGATTGTGACGCTTGCGACACTGGGCATAGTTCTACTTCTATTTCAGTTGCACTTGGAATGGCAGTGGCAAGAGATCTTGAACAAACGAATGAAAAAGTCGTTGCAGTAATTGGAGACGGCGCTTTATCAGGTGGCATGGCATATGAAGCCCTTAATAACGCTGCACGTTTGAAATCCAATTTTATTATTGTTTTAAATGATAATAATATGTCCATTTCTGAAAATGTCGGCGGTATGGCATTATATCTTGGTAAGATTCGTACAAATAAAAAGTATCAAGTATTTAAAGATGACATTGAAAATGCATTACAAAAAGTGCCGATTGGCGATAAAATAGCCGATAAAATTCGTCGTTCCAAAGACTCTATTAAGCGATTAATGATTCCAGGAATGCTATTTGAAGATATGGGACTAACTTATATTGGACCAATTGATGGTCACAATATTGCACAAATGTCCAAAGCATTTGATACAGCATCCAAATTGCAAAAGGCAGTAATTGTTCATGTTGTAACCAAAAAGGGAAAAGGTTATGCAAAGGCTGAAAAAAATCCTTCTGCCTTTCATGGTGTTGAGCCATTCTACGTAAAGACTGGGGAAAGCAGAAAGAAAAGTCATGTAGAGACGTATACAGATGTGTATAGTGCTCAACTGATAGAGTTAGGGAAAGAAAAGGAAGACATTGTTGCAATTACAGCAGCTATGCCATCTGGAACAGGTTTAGTGCACTTTCGTGATGCTTTTCCACATCGTTTCTTTGATGTTGGAATTGCAGAAGAACATGCAGTTGCGTTTGCAGCAGGACTTGCATTGAAAGGTGTTAAGCCATTTGTAACCATTTATTCTACCTTCTTACAACGTGGTTATGATCAGATCTTACATGATGTTTGTATCAATCATGCACCAGTTGTACTAGCAGTAGACCGCGCAGGAATCGTAGGAAAAGATGGGGAAACTCATCAAGGAGTATTTGATTTATCCTTCCTATCTTCCATTCCAAATATGACGGTTATTGCACCAAAAAATAAATACGAATTCCAAGATATGTTAAAGTACTGTGCTGAATTTAATGGACCAATTGCGATACGTTATCCAAGGGGTGAAGTATATACAGGATTGGATTCCTTCCAAGCACCTATTGTCTATGGTAAGAGTGAATGGATTTACCGTGAAAATGGTATTTTATTATTAGCAGTTGGTAATATGGTGAAAATAGCGCAAAAGGTACGCGACAATTTAAAACGTCAAGGATATCAAGTATCTTTAGTGAATGCACGATTTGTAAAACCAATTGATACAGAATTGTTAGAAGAAGCTATGGCAGATCACAATTTAGTAGTCTCTATGGAAGAAAACGTAAAACGTGGTGGTTACGGGGAACATGTGATTTCGTATTTGATGGAATCTGGTTATCACGATAAAAAGGTGATAAATATCGGTATTCCAGATGAATTCGTGGAACATGGTTCAGTCGATCAACTATATGAAAACTTGGGATTGGATACAGATTCCATCGTGGAAAGGATTTTGAAAAGTATATGAAAGAACGTTTAGATGTACTGCTTGTAAGACATGGACTAGCACAATCTAGAGAAAAGGCAAAAGCTATCATTATGTCTGGAAATGTGTTTGTAAATGGACAGCGTGAAGATAAAGCAGGTACTACATTTGATGATAAAGCTCAGATCGAAGTAAAAGGTCAAGTAATGAAATATGTAAGCCGTGGTGGTTACAAATTAGAAAAGGCAATGGAACAATTTGATTTTACCTTAGAAGATAAAGTATGTATGGACGTAGGTTCTTCTACAGGTGGATTCACAGATTGTATGCTTCAAAATGGTGCAAGAAAGGTATTCGCAATTGATGTCGGCACCAACCAACTTGCTTGGAAATTACGTCAAGATGAGCGTGTAGTCAGCATGGAAAAAACAAATATTCGTTATGTAACACCAGAAGATATTGGAGAAAAAGTATCTTTTGTTTCCATTGACGTTGCATTTATTTCTTTAACAAAAGTACTACTACCAGTGAAAAATCTGCTTGCTGAAGATGGGGAGGTCGTTTGCCTGATAAAACCTCAATTCGAAGCTGGTAGAGAAAAGGTTGGAAAAAAAGGCGTTGTACGTGATGAAAAAGTACATGTGGAAGTCATTGAACTTGTGGTAAACTATGCAAGAGAGATTGGATTTGTACCAACAGAGTTAGATTATTCTCCAATCAAAGGACCTGAAGGTAACATTGAATATTTACTTCATTTAAAAATGCAGGGTGAAGACGTATTAGACTGGGATAAGGTGATTCACGAGATGGTGGCATCTTCTCATACACAGTTAGCGAATGGATAAAATAAATAAAAGGCGGGAGCAGTGCTTATGGATCGTTTTTGCATGATTGTTAATAGTGAAAAAGACACGGATCATCAAACAGCAAATTCTATCGTTCAATTTATCGAAAGCAGGGGGAAGACTTGTTATCTACCAACTGCTTTTGAACAAGGGGTAAGCAATAGTGGTAGCTATACAAAAGTGGAAGATATCCCTGAAGATACACAGTGTGCCATTGTGCTTGGAGGCGACGGTACCATTTTACATGCTGCAAAGGATTTATTACATCTAGATATTCCGATTCTAGGTGTAAATCTGGGAACAGTAGGTTACATGGCAGAGATTGAGCCACAGAACATTGAACAAGCTTTGGAAAAAGTATTTCGAGATGAATGCAACGTAGAAGAACGTCTTATGTTGTACGGTGAAGTAGCAAAGGAAGAAGCATGTGTAAAGTCTCATGCATTAAATGATATCGTAATCTCAAGAGGAGGGCAAAGTCGTCTTGTAGTCATTCATTTATATATCAACGATTTATTGATTGATACATATGTGGCGGATGGCTTAATTGTATCAACTCCAACAGGTTCCACAGGATATAACTTATCAGCAGGAGGTCCCGTAATGAAGCCAGGGATTAATGCATTAGTTGTCACACCAGTATGTCCTCATTCCTTAAACAAAAGAAGTTTTGTCGTATCTTCTGATGATAAAATAAGATTAGAGATAGGACAACGAAAAGATACCACACAAGATGAAGCTGTATTATATTTCGATGGGCGTGTAGAGGCTCAGTTGGGCTCAGGAGATATTGTCGAGATTTGTCGTGCAGAAGAATGTACGAAAATAATAAAGATTACCGAAAATAGTTATTTTGATATTCTCAAAAATAAACTTGGAAGGGAAAGGGTGTAATAAATGAAAGTCGGCAGACAAACCAAGATCATAGAATTAATCAATCAATTTGACATTGAAACACAGGAAGAATTGGCGGATCGTTTAAATGCTGCTGGTTACAACGTAACCCAAGCTACCATTTCAAGAGATATCCGTGAACTAAAACTAACAAAAGTTTCAGTTGATGGAAATCGTCAAAAGTATATTATACTTCAGAATCAAGAATCAGGACTATATGAAAAATATGTTCGAGTTTTGTCTGATGGACTTATCTCAATGGATAAAGCACAAAATATTTTAGTCGTTAAAACAGTCGGAGGAATGGCAATGGCGGTTGCTGCGGCGTTGGATAATCTAAATATTTCCGGAATCGTTGGCTGTATCGCAGGCGATGATACGGTTATGTGTGCAATTCGTGAAAGTGACGAAGTGGTATACGTTATGGACAAGATTACAAAATTAATGAATGGAAAATAGAATGTGAAAGCATTTTTTGCATAAGAAGAGCTTAGTATTATTGTGGAAAACGGCAGTTTCCTAAACTGGACGTTGTATCATAATACTAAGTTTTTTTATTTTGCAATAAAGTATTGACATTTCTATTTTTTCTATTTATACTAACTGTATTAATATAAATAGTACAGCTAATACACCTAGTACACAAAGTACAGAGAACGCTGTACGATCTATGCAGATAGAAAGGAGACGCTATGATTTATATTGATTATAAGGACTCACGCCCACTCTATGAGCAGATAAGCAGTAAATTAAGCGAGCTTATATTACACGGAGTATTTGAAGTAGACAGCCAGCTTCCTTCTGTAAGAAATCTAGCTATGGAGTTATCCATTAATCCAAACACCATACAGAAGGCATACGCCGAATTAGAGCGCAGAGGATATATCTATTCCGTAAAAGGAAAAGGAAATTTTGTATCGGATATAAAGATGTTGCAGGAGGAGAGGAAGATGGATATTATCAAGCAAATGCAAGCACTCATTGAGGAGGCAAAACGACTGGGAATTGGATTAGACGAGATGAAAGCCGTGATGGAACAATCTTATGACAGCTTAGACAATTCAGAAAAATAGTTATAAAGTTAATAATGATAGGTTAGGAGCGAAGACATGATAGAGATTAGAAATGTAACAAAATCATTTGAAGATCTATGCGCAGTAAATAATGTTTCTATGAAGATTGAAGATGGATTAATCTTTGGTCTAATCGGAACAAATGGTGCAGGGAAAAGTACACTTCTTAGAATGATAAGTGGTGTTCTTAAGCCAGATAATGGCGCAGTATATATTGACGGGCAACCCGTTTATGACAATCAAAAGGTGAAAGAGAACTTCTTCTATATTCCAGATGAACAGTATTTCTTCCCAGAGGCTACACCAAAGTCAATGGCAGAGTATTACCAAAATATTTATCCAAACTACGACATTGAGCGTTTTTACAAATTATTAGATGGATTCCAATTAGAACGAACAAGAAGAATTCGTACATTTTCAAAAGGTATGAAGAGACAGGTAGCATTTTTATTAGGTATCTGTGCCAATACAAAGTACTTATTCTGTGACGAGACATTCGATGGATTAGATCCAGTGATGCGTCAGGCAATTAAAAGCGTATTTGCCAAAGAAGTTGCGGAACGAAATTTTACACCAATTGTTGCATCTCACAACTTAAGAGAATTAGAAGATATCTGTGATACGATAGGATTGCTGCATAAAGGTGGTATTTTATTATCCAAAGATATCATCGACCTAAAAGTAGATCTTCACAGAGTGCAGTTTGTATTAAATCAAGAAAAAGAACTGACACAGATACTTGAAGGACTTGAAGTCTTATCCCACCAAAGACAAGGGAAATTAGTGACTGCAACAGTACGAGGCATGGAACAAACATTAATCAGCTGTATGCAGAAAGAAAATCCAGTATTTTATGAAATTCTTCCACTAAGTTTGGAAGAAATCTTTATATGTGAAACGGAGGCAGTTGGATATGACATCAAGAACATTATTTAAAAATATGTATAAAACAGAATCCAAGCGAAATATATGGTTGTTTGGTATCAGTTTAGCAGTTATTTTTCTTTTCTTGCCATTTCGATTTATGGCAGAAATCAACTACTTTCAAAGTGATGCAGGAGTAACATTTAGTAATGCTTGTAAACACGGAGTAGATAGACCAGCGCGCGTGTTAGAGCTGATTACGTATTATAATTCAGTATTGTATGTATTTATAGGGTTATTAGCAGTGTTAAGTGGACTCTTCTTGTTTTCCTATTTATTCTCAAAGCAAAAACAAGACTTCTACTTTTCATTACCAGTTCGAAGAAAAAACTTATTTTTATGTAACTATGCGATCGGTATTGTGTATTTTATATGTGCTTATGTCATCAATATTGTCATTACACTTATTATGGCAGTCGCAAATAACTGTTGTACAGGAGTATTTTTAAAGGCATTCTTCCAGTGTTGCTTTACAAACTTCCTACTTTACTTGTGTATGTACACAGTTACCATCCTTGCTGTGACACTTACAGGTACATTTATCTTCGGTGTTCTTGGAACTGCAGTATTAGCATTTTACTTTCCTGCGTTAACAGCTGTGATTGCATTAGCATATGATGGTTATTTTGGTGGCTTTATGGAAAAAATGATTTATCTATCTCCAGCAACACCATGTGTAGGAGCATACAGCGGAGTCTATCAAAAGATATATAATTATATTGAAATGACACCAGACGAGTTTGTTTTCATCCCATTTAATTGGAAATACATTGCACTTATGATTATTATATTTGTAGGACTATTTGCTTTAGCAAATTATACTTATGTAAAACGTAATGCTGAAAATGCAGGAAAAGCAATTACCTTCCCTATCTTCAAAGATGTTGTAAAAGGTTTCTTATTAATAGTCTTCTCAATCGGTGCTGCTTATATATTACCAGAAATGCTTACAACAGATGCATTATCTTGTAGAGTGATCGGATTTATAATAGGAATTATATTTGGATTATTTATCCTTGATGCAATGCTTGATTTAAGATGGAATGCTTGTTTCAAAAAAGGTAAGAAACAACTTATTTATGTTGTAATCTGCACTGTGATATTTATTGGAATGCAAGTGTATGATGATAGCATTCGCTACAAAGGATTTGATAATATCCCAAGAAACAGTTCCGAGCAGGAATATATAGACGCAGGTTACGTTGTAAGTGATTATGAGAGAATAACTGCAAATAAAGATGTTCTCGACGAATTTATAAAAGATGCACAAAATGGAAAAGAAGGTGTTGTTACCATTGTTCGTGTGGATGATTACAACGAAAATGATTTGACAAATATTGAATATAAAGATGGTGTATATAAAATCTATCGCTCCTATAATAGATATAAGAACGACGATGAATATAAAGAGTTGTTAGTGTTATCTGGAGAAGATAGAGATTCTGTACCTCGTACATTCTATGTGTTATGTGAAAATGATAAACTTGAGTTCGAAGATCTAAGAAAACTTTATTATCCTACAGACGCAGATGAGGATTATTGGATGTATGAAAATAATCTTCCAAAATATGATATGTTTATTTGTGGATAGTATATCTGTGGAAATGTAATAAAAGTGTAATAGTGGTGGAATGAAAGAAATAAAAAGGAAAGTTGCATTAGACGATTTTGATGTGACTTTCCTTTTGTTATATAGATAGGGGATAATCAGTTTTAGAATGTTCACATTGTGTAAACCTTCTTATTATGGAAAGTACTTGTAAACTTCGATAAATGGTGTTAAAATGGAACAGGTTTATTTATTTCAATTTAAAGGAGGAGAATGATTGTGTCAGGACATTCTAAGTTCGCCAATATCAAACATAAAAAAGAGAAAAATGATAAGGCTAAAGGTAAAATTTTTACGATAATTGGTCGTGAAATCGCTGTAGCCGTAAAAGAAGGTGGACCAGATCCACTTAATAACAGTCGTCTTCGTGACGTAATTGCCAAGGCGAAAGCTAACAATATGCCCAACGATACAATTGACCGTGGTATCAAAAAAGCCGCTGGAGATCTAGGTGGCGTTAATTACGAAACAGTTACTTATGAAGGATACGGCCCAAATGGTATCGCCGTAATCGTTGTAGCATTAACAGATAATAAAAATAGAACAGCATCCAACGTACGTAACGCGTTTACAAAAGGTAACGGTAACGTTGGTACACCAGGTTGTGTGTCCTATATGTTCGATAAAAAAGGTCAGATTATCATTGATAAAGAAGAATGCGATATGGATTCCGATGACCTAATGATGCTTGCATTAGACGCTGGTGCAGAAGATTTTAATGAGGAAGATGATAGCTTTGAGATCTTAACAGATCCAGATGCATTCAGCGAAGTACGTGAGGCACTTGAAAAAGAAGGTATCAAGATGGTACAAGCAGAAGTAACTATGATTCCTCAGACTTATGGTCAGTTGACTGATGAAAAGGATATTAAGTTCTTTCAGAGAACATTAGATCTTTTAGATGAAGATGATGATGTGCAGGAAGTTTATCATAACTGGGAAGAGCCGGATGAGGATGAAGAATAGTAGTAGAATCGTTGTATTTACTGGGTTTTATCAGATGTTTTACCGTAAGGTAGCAGAATAAGAAAAGGGAATAGCCGTTTGATGATGGTATACGTGTAGAAAAAACGTAGTCGGGACGATGATATTCCTTTTTACATCAATAACCACTTTCTGATAGCAGATTGACAGTTAAGTTGATTTGTTATGGAAGGTGGTTTTTTTTGATCGAAAGAATTATGATTAATGATGCAGTAAGAGGATTTGCTCGAAATACAAGCATTATGTATGGAAATGCAGCAGGACATATTTGATAGGGAATATATGTTAGCAAGTAAGAAAAAATAGTACAGCAGAATACGGAGATTAGTTTAGAAATGAAATGGTTGTGAGGTCAGAGAAGTAATGATTGAAACTAGAATTAGTAGGACTGTATGCAACTAAGAAAATATCTAAAAGGTTACAAGCCTTTGTAAATAAAGAGATTAGAGAATTATTGAAAATTTAGGTTGCAGGGATATTTCAATTAGTAACAATATGATAAATATGAAAATAATAAATATTGATATATAGCAACATAGGATGTAGAATAAAAGATGGTGCATTTCCAAAAGTATTGGTTTGGAGGAAATTATGAAAAAGAAAGTTAATATTTTTTTATTTGTCATTTTTATTTTATCATTGGGAATATCGTTGAAATTATCTAAATCTTCTATCATTACATCAAAAATATTTGAAATACCTGTTTTTTCTTGGATATATTCTATAATAAAATTATTGGTTACCGCAGATGAAAAATTAAAAAGATATGAATGGTTATATGATGTGAGTATGGGGATTTTAGGAAGTTCTATTTTCTATTTCTTTACCGTTGGAGTTCCGAATATTTTAAATTTTTACTATACAAAAGAATTATTAGCAGATGAGATTGAGCAAATTAGAAATGATATGTTTTTAACTATATCAGAGATATTATTTGTATATGAAATTGATAAGCCCTATAACAAACTTAATTTTCAAGATGTAATGTGTATTGATAGAAGTATAAAGAAATCTTGTCATATTCAGTATATTATGAGAGAAAAGAGGCTATTGGGCAAAGATAATTCTATTATTCGAAAACGTACCTCTTATCCTAGGGGGATTCAAGTGGCTTTGCAGTCAATTGATGATAGAGTCAACAATCTTTTATCATATCAATTACATAATATTAAAGATGACCGTTTGTTGAAGGTATTATATGAGCTTAAGAGAAATAAATTTATAAGCCAATATAAATTAGAAATAATCAATAAGGATGGTGAAAAGATAGAGAATCCAACAATATTGTTTTCTTCCTTATTTTCGGGGGATTATTTCTATGATTTTATTAAATTGTATAGGGTTCTAACTAGATTAAGATATAATAAGGATATTAAGATTCTACATATGAGTTATTCGAACATTGATGAAGAAAGAATACAAAATTTGGTTACTGAGGAAAAGAAAAAAAATGTTAAGTTAAAAGAAAAAATAAGTAAATTGAAAATATCATTAATTTATTGCACTAAAGATAGAAATAGTACATGTATTGCAAAAAAGATAGAGAAAGGAGTTGATATTGATAAGAGTGGATTATACGTCGACTTATGTGATTTTAATGGAACAATTAAGTTTGATGATCCTGGAGTGCTACAATTTATATCAATGAATAAAGTAGAACCACAATGTGATATTGAGATATTTTTGTGTCCATTATTTCAGTATCACTTTCATAAAATAATGAGTACTATTTTATTAAGAAATAGAAAGACTAAAAGAAAAACAATAATATTTATACCCTACGTTTTTCCTATTGGGAAAATAATAAAATCATATATAATACACACGAATAAATATGAAAAGGTTCATTATTATAGGACAAGTTTTAGTTTTGGATTTATGCATTTCAGCAGTAAATATCCCAATCGTAAATCAATTATTGATATTGCAGATGAGATTCTAGAAGAAATAGATTTATACAATGTGTAGAGCAAGGAAGATAAGATGGAGAATTGTTCTAGTCAAGCAAAATTGTAACACTAGTGTATAAAATTTATGCACTTCTTGCTGCATAAGGGGTGCGTCCTTGATTATAGGAATGTGGACGCACATGATTGTACCATACATAAGCAAATTCTTTTACTGCTATGTCCAGTTCTTCCTTTGTTTTGTAGGTAAACAGATTAATATGCTCATTTTTCAACGTATTGTAGTATCGTTCCATTGGAGCATTATCGTATGGGCAGCCTGCTCGGCTCATACTTTGCTGAATGTTCTTCTTTTTGCAGAAATCACTGAACTCTTTCGAGGTGAATTGCCTTCCTTGGTCGCTGTGAAGAATTAATCCCTTTCCAGGTTTATGGCGCTTTATTGCTATTTTTACTGTTTCTATCGCAAGTTCTGCTGTAATAGAATCTCCATTTAATGATGCAATAACAGAACGGTCATATAAATCAATGATTGTACAATTATAACGTATTACGCCATTGTTTAGAAATAAGTACGTAAAATCCGTACACTAGATCTGATTGCGTTTGAACAGTCTGAGAAAGAGGTTTCTGATTTGCAACAGCGAACAAAGGAAGGTATTGAAACTGCGAGATTGAATGGAAAGCAGATTGGATTACAGAAGGGAAGTAAGCTGGTAACTAAGAAATCAGTGAAGGCTAAAGAGCAGATTAGAAAGTATAATAATACGTTCGGTAGAGCACTGAATAATGAGGAAACATGGAAGTTAATCGGAATTTTTAAGGTTACGTTTTATAAGTATAAGGGAGAGATAATCAAAGATATAAGTTGATTTGACACGTATACTTATATTGTGATACATTTGTAATTGAAACATAATAAATCTATAAAATGGTTAATTTTGAAAACAATAGAATGGTTAATTGGAAGTAATTAAAGAGGTGATGTTATGAGTAATCCACAAAGAAATGATAGATGGCATATTGATACTTCTGAATTGGAATCCATCTTAGATCGAACAATTAGTTTTGTTGGTAATTGTGATAGTAAGGCTACAACAATTTTAGGCATTTATGGGGTTGTGACTGCCATTATATTTAGTGATGGTGGAATATTATCGTTTAAATGCATAATAAAGGAAGCTATATCAAACAAAAATATTCTGTACATATTATTAGTTTGTGTAAGTTTAGTAGTCGTTGGAATCGGCTTATGTTTTTTATTATTGGTTTTAACTGCAAGAATCGATTGCAAGAAGTACAAAGATAATTGTACAACTAATGAATCAAATATTTTTTGGGGTGGAATAGTAAAACAAAATGCATTCAAAGACTATCGTAAAGAACTAAACAATCTTTCAGAAAATTCCTATAAAAATGATATTATGACACAAATATATTTTAACTCTCATATATGTAACAAGAAATTTAAATATTATAATAGAGGATTATGGATTTCGGCAACTGGATTTATTTTGTTAATTATTTTTTGGGGAGTAGGTGCAGTTATCTATTAAGGAGGTTATTATGGCTACTTATGATTATAAAAGTGGGAAGAAAAGAATTGAGGATATTTTAGATAATGAATTAGAAGTTAAGGAACAGAATAAGGTTCCAAAAGATGAAGAATTTACATTTACTAATGGATACTATGCGTGGGTGACAAGTATTTTTGTAGACATAAGAGATTCTTCTAGTATCTTCTCTAAGGAGGATAAAGAAGAAGTATCTAAAATGATTAGAAGTTTTACATCCGAGATAATAGAAATATTACGAGGTGATGATAATTTACGAGAGATAGGTATTAGAGGAGATTGTGTATATGCGATTTATACAACTCCAAAGAAGAACGATACATATGAAGCAGCAGATAAGGCATTTTATATTAATACATATATTAACATGCTGAATAAGATTTTAACAGATAAGGGATTTAGTTCTATTAAAGTTGGAATAGGTGTTTCGACTGCTCAGGAACTTGTTGTCAAAGCAGGTAGAAAAGATGTTGGAATAAATAGTAAAGTTTGGATAGGAGATGCTGTTACAAAAGCATCGAACTTCTCCTCATTGGGAAATAAAAATGGATTGAAATCAATTGTATTTTCAAGTCTAAGCTATAGTAATTTTATTGACAAATTAGTAGAAGAAGTTGGTGAGAAAGCAAAGGGCTGGTTTACAAAGCATGATTCAGATGAGTATGGTACATATTATGATGCCAATATAATAAAGAGTGATTTTGAACAATGGATTGATGATGGCATGCCAGATTAGAGGGAGAGTTTTAGATGTCTGTTAAGGAAGATATAATTGCTATAAATAAGGAAATGGTTAACGAAAAGTTTTGTATCGAAACATTAAATCAGGTTCCGTCTCTGGATGATAATCGCTTAACGTTTGGGGCTAGAGGTTTAAATTTTGATACAACAGTTTTATATATTGATATACGCAATTCAACAATATTGTTGAATACTCATAAACGAAATGTAATAGCAAAAATACATATGGCTTATTATAACACGATTGTAAGGGTAGCGCGATATTTTAGAGGTGATGTTAGAAGTTTTAACGGAGATAGCTTATTAGTTTTTTTTCAAGGAACGACAAATGATTCAGTTAATGATGCAGTACAGGCGGCAATGACTATGAAGTATATGTTATCAATAGATGATGACTGTCTAAATAACTATCTTAAAAGAAAATATAATACAAACTTAGATTATGGTATTGGCATTGACGATGGTGAAATACTATGTACAAAAGTTGGTGTAAGGGGCGATAATAATAGGGATTTAGTTTGGATTGGAAATGCAGTGAATAAGGCCGTTAAAATAAGTGATACAAGAAAGAGCTCGTATAATATCGGTATATCAAAAAGGGTTTATGGTCTCTTAGACGAAGAACACATGTATAGTACAAGTGAAGATAGGTATGGAAGAGATATAAAAATAAATATGTGGCATAGTGCTTTCTTCAAGTACAATCGGTTAAACGAAAATTATTATTTTACCGATTACTATTGGGAATTGTAGAATATACAATATATATGTTTAAGAAATATTTTGATAGTAAAAATAAGTAGCCCAACAAAATGTTATTCCATTCAGGGCTACTTATATTTTTAGATTATTATTTAGTATATGTAGTATTGCTACAGTTTGGACATGGTGGTTGAGCTGGTATAATAAAGTTGTAACACCTTGGTATAGAATTCTGATATAATTATAATAATTCAATCAAGGAGTAACAATATGGCTAACTATAATAAATATGATCCTGAATTAAAGGAAAAAGTTTTACGTCTCTATCTGGAAGAGGGGCGTACAAAAAAGAGCCTTACAGAAGAATACCATCTTGGACAAGGCACAATCACTTACTGGATACAACAGCGACGTAAAGAATGCCAAACAAATACAACCATAAAGGAACAGACAGACGCCTATGAAGAAAATAAAAGGAAATTGAATTCCTAAAAAAAGCGGCGGCATTCTTTGCGAGAGAAATCGAATAGCAGTATACCAGTTTATCCAGAAATACCATGAAACTTTCGGCCTTAGATGGCTGTTACGCAAATTTAATCTTTCTCCAAATGCTTACTATAATTATTTGAAATGATATACCACTAATCGATTTCTTTGGCGAAGGATGTCGCTGCTCTTTTTAAGAATTCACCCTATTGTATAGTAAGACGAATTAACATATACTATATTTAAAAAAGAGGGGATAAATGTATAAATGTGTGCAAAGTGAAAGGAGGGGAAGGGACCTGAAAATAGTAAAATGTATTTTAACCTTTGTATGTGGAGTACTTTTTTCTTACATAATAGGAGGATTATTAGAAGATAGACTAATTTCTATACTTATTATTATAGGATTTTATAGTACTATTATTATTTATGAATTAATGAAAATAGAAAGTGATTTACATAATAGGAGGGATAATTGATTGGTTATTTTGATGTTGATATCAAGGAGGTGAATAACATGTTTGATGTTAATATAGCTTTAGAACAAGCTATACAAGAAACCAAGTATTTGAATAGAGGCGAAGTATTTTGCGTCAAGGATTTGTTTAAAGGATATGAATGGAATAGAATTCCACACGAAAATCGATTGTTGTTGGGTGCATTGTTTCTAAACCATGTTAATAGTAGCAATAATAATGAGATTGAAGTAATCGATAAAACATCATCTAACCAGCAGAAGTATAGAAAAAGGATAGTATAATAAATCACTTGCCATGCATAAATTCACATGATATAATCAATAAAAGCATATTTTCAAAATTATCTTTAGTAACTCTAATTCATTTCTTAATACTTATTATGTTGAAGTAAGAAAAGAATGGATAAGAAAGATTACAACAGGTAGTAATTTTATAGGAAAGGCAAACACATATAAATTGCTATTCCCCTATCCTATATACGTACAAGGACATGAAATGAATATGGAATTAGTTTATGGCAACGTGAACCGTTCTGCCATACTTGGATTCCGAGCATGGATGTTCACAGGATAGCCATATTTTCTGCTAGCAAGAGGACAACGGAATTTCAGGCGATATTTAGAAGGTTCGGAACCATCATGGTTCATACGGCGGCCTTCTTTGCATACAGGAACTCCGTCTTTACCAATCGTAAAATCGTTCTTGTAAGGCAGCTTTACACCACCTTTTCCGTTTAAATCAATAAAAGGTGCGATGTTTGCTCTTCGACAGTATTCGTAGTAAGGCATTGCATCATGTGCGGAATCCAAAAGTAGTTTTGATATTTTGTAATCGGGAAGGAAACTCTTCATTCTGAAAAAAGCGTGCAAAAACCCATGGGAATCATGTCTGGAAGCATATGAGAAATGTGGAAATATAGGAAGGTCGCTTTCAGAATCGGAAGCAACAAGCATGTATAAATCGTAGCCGTGATAATAGCAGTCACGTGAGGAATCCCATCCTATATCACAGTCAGGCTGAGAAAAGAAACGATCACATTTGCAATCGGTAATACCTTTTTTTGCACAGTCACAGATACGTTTTTTGCGTTCCCTGTGTGACGTTGGAATCTGCTTTGGTTGCTTTGTTTTTAGGCTTTTTAACTTTTTCCTTAATAGGATGAATGTGAGAAGAAAGATGGTTATCATCCGAATTCCATAAACGTTTTATAAAGTCGTAAAAAGTACCCACACCAGAGGTATCACCAACCTCAAAGCCACTAAGAATGGCATAAAGAGGGTTCATTTTAAGCTGTGCAGCCCATTGGGTTAAGGAAGTAACCTTAAAATCAATGGATAGTAAATAAGAACGCTGCATGCAGGAAGGAGTACGTGGAACAGGTCCAAACTTGGAATATTTATCTTTCAATAATTCATCCGTATAAGATAAATCGAGATTCCAAAAGCGTTCCATGATATCCCAGGTAGAACGTGCAAGAGCATCGGGATTAGGATAATATTTACGAAGATTAGTAACTACAAAGTTTTGATAGGCGGTGTGTCTGCCAGAAATATTAGGTAACATAAAATCGCCTCCAAGCCGAAAAAATAAATTACATTTAATCGGCTTCGCCACAAATTTTTTACGATTTGTCAGGCTTTTTTGGCAAAAAAGTGGGGGATTTTAATAGAAAAGGAATCGTAAAGCCTTGAATTTATTGGCTTAGAGATTCCGAGAGATTATATTATTTTTAGGGGAAGTTATTGGATAATGAAGATTATGGAAAAGGAAATTGTAGTAAAGGACTATTTGACAAAATCAAATCTTCCTGCCAGTGATTATGTAATTAATCCTTATGTGGGTTGTCCACATGGATGTAAGTATTGCTATGCCAGTTTTATGAAACGTTTTACAGGGCATAGTGAAGAATGGGGTACATTTATAGATATCAAGAATTGTTCAAAACCCATTAGCAGAAAGCGGTTAAAGGGAAAGACCGTTTTCCTTGCGTCTGTCACAGACTGCTATAATCCCTATGAGGAAACGTATGGTATAACACAAAGCATATTAAAGCAACTTTTGGATGTAGAGTGTAGTGTTAGTATTTCAACGAAATCCTCCTTAATTCTCAGAGATGTGGAATTGTTAAAGCAGTTCAAAGATTTGACGGTAGCAATTTCTATAAATACCCTAGATGAAAGTTTTAGAAGTGATATGGATAACGCTAGTAGTATAGGAGAACGGCTAAATACGCTTAAAACATTACACGAAAATGGAATTCATACAGTGTTATTTATGTCACCTATATTTCCAGAGATAACAGATTACAAGGAAATTATAGAAAAGAGCAGACTTTTTGTTGATGAATATTGGTTTGAAAACCTAAATCTTAGAGGGGAATATAAGATGAATATACTAAAATATATTAAGGAAAAATATCCCCAGTATTTGGGTATATACGAACAAATTTATGTGGATGGAAAGAAAGAATATTGGGATAGATTAGCTGTGGAAATTGAAGAGTATTGCATGGAACACTCTATTGTACATACAAATTTTTTTTACCATGAAAAGCTCGTGGTAGAGAAGAAAATGCATAGACAGAATAATGAGGGTATTTTACATTGAAATAAGGCTATCGAAATCCCACTGTTTTAGACAATGGGGATTGAGCCGAAAAAAGTTTTAACCCAGGGACACTCTTAGGAACGTCTCTGGGTTATGGTTTTTTATATAAAACTTATATAAAACCGTAGTAAGGTGTCTGGGCAACTCCGGAGTGCAACCAACGAATCAGGGTGGTAAAATCGTAAACAGGAAGTCCGGTGGCGGCCTGCACTGCATAGGCATAAGGTGGCATATCACTACATTCTAATAAGATTGCTCCTATGGAGGGGTCGGTAGTAAGAAGCTCTAACGCTTTTGTCACTACCTCCTGTTGAACCATGCCGTTGTGAAATTCACCTCGTCCCTGAGTAATACAGGAGAATTCAGCTTCATACCCTAAATCGTTTACCACCAGACGTTTCTTTAGATCATCTGAAATTCCACAGCTGTCTAGAAGCTGATTGGTAAAAGAATCTTTCTGGGCAGTGAGTACACCAATGCTCTGGTTCTTTTTTAGAAGTGCAGCAATCCAGGGAAGTTGAACCAAACTGGATAAGGCAACGGGAATATCCAGTTTTTCTGCCATGCTTGCCTGATAGTTTCCAAAAAATCCGCAGGCACCGCTGATGGCACGAACACCTTCCTGTTCTAGCTTCTTGCAGGCTTGATATACTTTTTCTTCCACACCCTGGGCAGCATCGAAAAGATGCTGGCAGTCAAGACCTTCTACTGCCTTTAAACGGGTGGGAAAAGGAAAGGTGTACCCATTTACAACATTTCCAGGGACCATAGGGTAATATACATCATCAATGTAGATAATCCCAATGGGATGTCCGGCGATGTTTTGCCCTTTTCTCATTCGAATAGGAACGGCGCTTGTTTCCGGTGTCATATAACCATAGCGAATGTTATTTTCCATTCTAACACATCCTTTCCATAATTCTGTACGATTCTTTACCTATCGGTATATTAAGCGTTAGCAAATCTGGCAAAATCCAGTTTACTGATATCGAAATCTGTTTCTTTTCTACTGATAATCTGTTCCATAAAGCGTCCAGTAATCGGAGAAAAGCAGATACCATCTCCTTCATGACCGGCGGCAATATAGTAACCAGGAATACTGTCCACATCAGATACGATGGGCAGATGGTCTATCACAAAAGGTCTTACACCGGAATAGGCACGGATACATTTGATGTCTGCTAATTCTGGGAAAAAGCGCAATGCACGTTCGCTGATAGCCTTTAGGGTTTCGATTTCAGAACGGGTATCATAGTCCCGGAAAAGTCGGTTTCCACCTACCAAAAGGTTGTTAGATGGAGTGTATTCCAAGTTAAAAGCAATATTTTGCTCTTCAACCAATTTGCTGACATTTCGCTTGAAATTAATACTGTCAAATTTACTCATCATATACCCGTATTCCAAAATTTTGTTGTTACACAGACGTTCTGTTTGTTCAGATACCAGATTGGTTCCTTTTCTAGGCTCAATTGGAATATTCAAACCTGTTAATTTTCCTACGAATGGAGCCCATGCACCGGCACAGTTTACAATTCGTTTGGTTTTGATAGTGCCGTAGTTGGTTTCTAAACTCTGTACTGCATTGGTTTTAGGGTCAAGGTTTATTTTGGTAATATCACAATAGGTATAGGTTTCCAATCCATATTTTCTGCCCTCATGAATAAAGGCAAAACACAATTTATAGGGGCTTACCGCTATACTTCCACTAGGAGGAGTATATAAAGCTCCGGTAAGATCTTTGGCAATATGTGGTTCCATCTCGCAAAGTTCTTTTTGATCAACCATGCGAAGCTTGTATCCATCTGCATTCTGCTTTGTGCAATATTCAGAAGCAGCTTCAAATTCCGGCTGTGTCTCGCACACATAGAGACAACCCTTAGGATCGTATTCAAAATCGTATTCAAATTCTTTGGCAATCTCACCAAAATAGTCAATACTGGCCTGTCCCATCTTGGTGTCGATTCCAGGCAATTTGTCACAGATTAGGGCAACTGCATCACAATGGCTGGAAGAGCCGCTGGCAATGTCGCCTCGCTCTAAAATTGCGGTAGAATATCCGGCTTTTGCAAGGTGGTATGCCACACTGGTACCAATAGCACCGGCACCAATTACTACTACATCAAATTCTTTGCTCATCATAATACCTCCCCTTTCGCTAATTCTCCAAAGGTGACTGGTCTGACAGGTGGTCTTGCAGAAGAAGTACCTACCTCCTTTGGACTTACACCAAGCTCCTGTACTAAAATCTGCTGTACCAGTTTTTCGCAGGTACGACCTTGGCAAAGTCCCATTCCTGCACGGGTTCTACGCTTTACACCTACAATGTCTCTGGCACCTTCACGGATGGCTTCTTTTATTTCTCCAACTGTCACTTCCTCACAGCGACAGACAATCATATCATCTGAAAAATGTGTACTCATAGCTCCTCCAATCTCCACCTATTGGGTGGTGTATCTGTATTTAGGTTATATCCGTTCTACCGTACGCACTTCGTCTGCAAATTCTTTTGGAATTTCCACCGTGACTACAGGGGTGTGGTCAAAGGAAGAGGGATTTACTACTTTTACAATTTTTCCTTTACATACCACTTCTCCTTTGCGGTTCATGGCATTTCTTTCCTCGCCTGCCACAGGGGTAGGATAATATTCAAATGGAAATGCTACAGTTGCTGTATTCTCAGAATAAGTTTTATCCACCACTACAATGGCAAGTCCCGGACAACGCGCTACACACATTCCACAACCTACACATTTTTCATTTATCAGAGTTGGCAGGTTGGTAATAGGTTCTCCAATCTTTATTGCACCGAAGGTACAGGCTGCCTCACAAGGATTGCATGGAATTTCCTGTACACATTCAATAATAGCAACCGGGCCTTTTGCATATCGCTCATCACTAGGCAGTGTTTGGATTGATTTTAATTCTTCATATTCTAAATATCCTGTATTAATCAATGCCATATGTCTTTCCTCCTTATACCGTTGGTGCCGGTTTTCCAATGATTTCATCGTACTCGTCCATCACAACTTTTTTCTCTAACATTCTGCGCTCTCCAAACGGTCCTAATCGCAGGGAATGTAAACGGTCCCAAATTTCTTTGCGCATATCCTCTGCTACATCTGATGCAATCAATCCCAAATCTTCTGCGGCGCTGATTCCTGCAATTTTTCCTTCTTCTAAGGCAGTGTTAGCCTCTTCTACTCCCGTGGTGTCTCCGGCTACAAAGATTCCTTCGCAGGAGGTTTCCATACGCTTGTTGTGCAATGGGATATAACCGCCAAAAGGTCCGTTAAAGGTAAGTTTACATCCGGCAAGCTTTATCAGATCCATGGTAGGTTTTAAACCTGCGGCTAAAGCAATGGTATCACATTCGATGGTTTCTTCTGTTCCCGGAATAGGCTTAAAGTGGTCATCTACCTGGGCAATTACGCAGGCACACACACATCCATCTTCCCCTTTCACAGCTTCCACAATGGTATGCTGTAAATGAATGGGAACCCCGGCTCTGCGGATTTTAGCCGCATGAACAGCGTAGCCACCAATCTTAGGTGCAGCTTCTACAAGAGCAACCACATCACATCCGGCCTGCATCAACTGATAAGAAACAATCAGACCTACATTACCGGTTCCAAGCATCACCACTTTGTTACCGGGTTTTACATGATTTACATTAATCATAGTCTGGGCAGCACCAGCTCCCATGACACCGGGGGTAGTCCAGCCCTTGAACCGAATGGCATTTTCCGAAGCTCCAGTGGCAATGACAATTTTTTTTGCTTTCATAGTAATCAATTCTTTTTCACCATGATCTAGTCCTTTTTCGATTCCTACTTTATTGCCAGGGAAGATACCAATTACAGTGCTTTGCATCCAAATCTCTACATTGGCCTCTTCGGCTTCTTTTAAAAGCTGCCTGCCAATATCAAAACCTCTGGTGCCGGAGCGATGTGCACTAGAACCAAAAAACTTATGTATCTGTTTGAAGAGCTGTCCGCCTGGCTGCATATTCAAATCTACCAGGAGAACAGAAGCACCTAATTTACCAGCTTCGATGGAAGCAGCCAGACCAGCTGGACCAGCACCAATTACTAATACATCTTTTTCAAGCATAATCTATTCCCCCTTTGACAATCCATTCTGAGTTTTAATCACCATTCCTGCATGAATGGGAGTGATACAGGTACGAACATTGGGCTTGCCATCTACTACCATAGCGCAATCTGTGCACTGACCGATGCCACAAAACAGCCCTCTAGGTTCCTTTCTTTTTACAGTATAACGATTTACTTTTATTCCTGCGTTTAAAATAGCAGCAAGGATGGGTTCACCCTCGTAAGCTTTGATTACCTTACCATCTACGGTAATCTCTACTTCTGCCCCTTTAGGTTCGCAGTCTAAAATCACATGATTTTCTACTCGAAGACACATAGGTTTTCCTCCTTTATATGCAAGGAGCCGGATGTTTTTCATCTAGCTCCTTTGCTTGGCTGTATATGAATATAATACAAAAATTATGAAACTAAATAACCGCTACAAATTCCATTTCAACTAAACAGCCATCTACCATATCTGCGCACTGGGTGCAGCATCTGGCAGGGAAATTGCCTTCTGGAAAATAGGTTTTATATACTTCATTCATTTCAGGTATCAGGTTAATATCCTTGATATAGATGGTAACCTTTCCTATATCATCCATAGAGGCACCGGCAGCCTCTAAAACTGCTTTGGCATTTTCCATGGTAGCCTTGGTCTGTTCTTTCATTCCACCGGCAACCATTTCACCGGTCACATCAGTACCTATCTGTGTTGTAAAAATAATATTGCCCATCTTTACGCCTAAAGCGTATGGTCCATGACATTCTCCGCATTTTGGTGTTGTAATCTGTGTTCTCATAATAACCTCTTTTCTGCACGGCTTTAGACTTGTGCCAGTTTTGGAAAAAACCATGCCTAAACCAAGACTGGCAGGAAGAATTTCTTCCTATTTAAATGTTTCTTTTTCTATCAAAAGTAATTATCAAATAAATATTAACTATTTTGACTTTTCAGCGTACATCTCTTCGATGGCCTCACTTAAAATTCCAAGACCTTCATCCAATTCTTCTTTCTTTACATTTAAAGGTGTTGCGAAACGCATTCCGTTGCCATGAACACCACAGTTGAGGGTCAGCATATGGCGTTTTAACATTCGTGCCTTTACATCAACCCAGATATCAGGGGCAGGTGAGCCATCTTCATGAGAAAATTCAATGGCAATCATAAGACCTACGCCACGGACATCACTGATACATGGATACTTCTCTTTTAATATAAGAAGTTTTTCCTTTAGGTAGGCACCCATTTCATTTACATTTTTCAGAAGGCTACCATCTTTAAACTGTTCTAACACTACACAACCAGCAGCAGCGGCACAAGGGTTTCCACCAAAGGTAGTCCCATGGGTTCCAATGGGCCATTTATCCATGATGGCAGGTGTACTAATTACTGCACTCATAGGAAGTCCTCCGGCAATGGCTTTTCCCACAGTCATAATGTCAGGTATCACATCAAAGTGCTCACTGGCCCACATTTTACCGGTACGTCCATACCCGGACTGGATTTCATCAAACACAAGCAGTATGCCATGCTCCTTGCAAATTTCGGCTACGCCCTGCACAAATTTCTTGTCAGGTACCACATAACCTCCTTCTCCCATTACCGGTTCCATGTAAATACAGGCAACGTCCTCTGGCCAGACTACATACTGTAGTAATTTTTTTAACTCCCAGAGACAATAATCAGCACGTTCTTCTGCCGGCATGCCTTCAGGACAAAGATCCTTACTTGGATAAGGTGAAAAATAAACATTTCCCATCAGTGGATTATAATGTTTTCTGTATTTGGAATTAGAACCTGTAATAGAGGTCGCACCTACGGTTCTACCGTGGAAAGAGCCCATAAATGCAATGACAGCACTTCTTCCCGTATAAGACATAGAAAGCTTTAGTGCACTGTCGGTTGCCTCTGCACCACCGTTTGTAAAGAAGATGGAAGTGAGACCCTTTGGAGTAACCTGTGCTAACTCTTTTGCCAGAGTCAGGGTGGATTCATAATTTACTAAATTGAAGGAAGCATTTACTAAATTGCCAGCCTGTTCCTGAATGGCTTTTACAATAGGGGGATAATTATGTCCCATAGCATTTACTGCAATTCCCTGAACAAAGTCTAAATATCTATCTCCGTTTACATCGGTCAGGTAACATCCGCTTGCAGTTTTGGCAACCAGATTTGTCTGCTTGTAAAAAACGGGACTTAAATATTCTTTGTAGTCTTCAAATTTCATTGGCATTGTACCAACCTCCTTTATATGATGATGTAACCAGGAAAAGTTTCTCTTTTTCGCTGACCTCTTTTTGATGGTCTCATCATACGATGTAACGAGACATAAGTAAACTTCTAAAAAGTTATATCAGATATTCTAAAAATTTATATCTAGCTTGACCATAAATGTAATTCGATATAAACTAAAGAAAAAGGAGTGTGAGGGTATGGATTTCCCCCAATATGAATTACTATTAGACTTGTCTGAGACAAGAAATATTACAAAAACAGCAGAGCGCCTGGGATATTCTCAGCCTGGAGCCAGCCATATGATTAAGAAAATAGAAAAGGAGCTGGGTTTTCCTATTATTTTTCGGGAAAAATATGGAGTGACACTGACACCGGCAGCTCAGCTTTTACTACCTACAATTCGGGAAGTTATGGCCACCAATGAAAAATTACAACAAACCATTGCCTCCATAAAAGGATTGGAATATGGAAAAGTAACTATTGGTGCTTATTCCAGTGTGGCAATTAATTTGCTGCCACAGATTTTACTGGAATTTAAACAGGCACACCCAGGATTAGAGATAGACATTCGGGAAGGTGGTGCAGATAATCTTTTGGATTGGTTGGATAACAATGTGATTGACTTTGCGTTCATCAGTCGTCCCTATGCCAGAACAATGGAATTTATGTCTTATGGGAAAGATCCACTGGTAGCCGTTCTTCCCATAGATTATCCTTTTGAGGGAGAAAGCTTTCCCATGGAAGAATTTGAAAATAAACCCTTTATTATTTCAGCGGCAGGAAATGACTTTGATATTCACAATGCGTTGGAGTGTTCCGGAATTTGTCCGGACTTTCATTATTCGGTGCTGGATGACCATACTATTTTATCCATGGTAGAGCATAAGCTTGGATTGAGTATTTTGACAAGACTCATTGCTAAGGGAACCAATTATCAGGTGAAATTACTGCCTGTGGAACCACAGTTTGTCCGAGAGATGGGGATTGGAATGCGAAGCTATCGAAATCTTTCTCCGGCAGCTAAAACCTTCGTTGATTTTGCCATGGAGCATATTCCAGCATTTTGGTCTTTGGATTAAAAACAAAAAAGTGTTGACAGGAAAAAAACATCGTGTTATATTGAGTTCATTCAAGAGAACTGGTTAGACCAGTTAGACCAAAGCAAGGCAAAGGCGCTATACTTCTAGTGAAGATAGCGCCTTTTTTGTTTATAAGACTGTAAAACGCAGAATGGAGGAATGTGATATGCCAGAGAGGAAAAGAATGTTATCCATTAAAAATATCTATAAACACTTTGGTGACAATAACGTGTTAAATGGAGTAAATATTGAAGTGGATCAAGGCGAGGTTGTGGTTATCCTAGGACCTAGTGGTTCCGGAAAAACTACAATGCTTCGGTGCATCAATTTTTTGGAGCATGCCGATGAGGGTAGTATTACAGTAAATGATTATATTGTGGCAGCGAAAGAAAAAAGCAATAAGAAAATACGTACACTGCGTAAGAAAACAGCCATGGTATTTCAGCAATACAATTTATTTAGAAACCGTACAGCTTTAGAAAATGTGATGGAAGGTCTTTTGGTAATCAAAAAGATGAACCGGGCTCAAGCCATAGAAAAAGCAGAAGCGGCATTGGCAGATGTAGGTATGTTGGAGAAAAAAGATTTTTATCCATCCCAGTTGTCAGGAGGACAACAGCAGAGAGTGGGAATTGCAAGAGCTTTAGTTATGGAGCCGGATGTTTTATTGTTTGATGAACCAACCTCGGCATTAGACCCGGAGCTGGTAGGCGAAGTGTTAGAATGTATTCGCCGTGTGGCAAAAAGCGGGATTACCATGATGATTGTCACCCATGAAATTGCCTTTGCAAAAGAGGCGGCAACCAGAGTTATCTTTATGGAAGGTGGAGTGGTTGTGGAAGATGGGACACCTGAAGAAGTCATCGTTCATCCAAAGACGGCAAGGACCCAAGAATTTTTGGCCCGTATCAACGCCTAAATGGATTTTTGATAAAAAGTAACTATTCACAGAATAAAGGAGGAATTGCTTATGTGTAAGAGAATGTTTGGTAGAAAGATTGTGACGGCTGCATTGACAGCTTCTATGTTGGCAGCAGCATTGACAGGATGTGGTAATAGTACTTCAGAAAGCAGTAGCAGTGAAGAAAGTAGTAAAACTTCCTCAGAAAGTGATATTGCAGCAGTAAAGGACAATGGAGATGGTACTTATACAGTGACAGTAGCAGTTTTGGATGCTATGGCACCATACACTTATACAGATGAAAATGGAGAATATCAGGGATATGATTATGAGTATATGAAGGCCTTAGATGAAAAGCTTACAGATTATACTTTTGAGTACGTCTCAGTAAGTGCGGATGCAGCCCAGGCAGCGATTCAGGCGGGAACCTATGCAATGTCGGTATCAGCACACTTTGTTACACCGGCAAGAGCAGAGAACTACCTGCTTAGTATTCCACAGAGCTATTATCCCATTAATTTAATTTCACGTAAGGAAGACAGCTTTACAAAATTTGAAGAGCTGGATGGAAAGGCTTTGGTTCCTAACCCACCAAACGACGGTTTGTCTGTTGCTTTAAACAATATGGCTGCAGATTATCCAGATGTAAAGTATATACAGGATCCTACTTCAGAGTATATTCCATATCTGAATGGCGTTCAGGATGTAGTAAAGGGCAAGTATGATTGTTGGTTTGGTGGTGAGTCCATGTACAAGGATTTGGTAGATGCCAACCCGGAATTAGCTGATACAACATTTTGTTCGGAAGCTATTACTACAGCAGCTTGTGTCTGTGTTATCAATAAGAATCTGACAGACTTTAGAGAGGCAGTAAATGAAGCTACCGTAGAACTTTACAAGGATGGTACTTTAAAGGCTTTGTCAAAAGAATGGTTGGGTTCTGATTATTTTGCAGTAGCAGAAAGCACAGGAAGCTTGTTTGATTATTCTGGATATACCTCAGAACAGGCTGACTGGTATAACAAGTAACATTAGGAAAAAGTATGTGGCTTCTGCTTGCCTTTGGGATTACAGTCTGCTAAGGTCGAAACTGTAATCCCCTGGCTGCAAGGGCAGATCCACCGGTTCTGTTTCTAAATATTTGGAGGTGACTAGGATGAAGAAATCCTTTGAAATTATATGGCATTACCTGCCGGCCTTGCTGCAAGCTTTGCCCACCACATTGGAACTGTTGGGAATCTCTGTTCTTGCCGCAGTGATTCTGGGATTCTTTCTGGCATGGGCAAAGCTTGGAAAGCATCCGGTGACAAAAGCTTTGTCTAGTGTGTTTATTTCCTTTATGAGAGGAACCCCTATGATGGTTCAGGTGTTGTTGATTTTTATCTGGGTACCGATGATTGCCTATCAAAATGGAATTGATACAGGAAGCTGGGATCCAATGATATATGCATTGATAGCCTATTCTCTCAATCTATGTGCCTTTTTTGCAGAAATTTTTCGTTCTGCCTATATGTCCATTGATTATCGACAGATTGAAGCTGCGCAAAGTCTGGGCATGAGTCGTATTCAGACCTTTCGCAGGGTAATTCTGCCACAGGGGGCAGCCTCAGCTCTTCCTAACCTGACAAATATGTCACTGGAACAGATGAAGAATACCTCCATTGCAGCAGTCATTGGTGTGTATGACATTTTGGGAAAAGCACAGCAGCTGGCAAAGAATAACTATGGTGTAGGCCAGATGGAATTATATGTGACGGTAGGTGTTATTTTCTGGGTTATGGGACTTATTATTTTGCTGGTGTCAAATTGTGTTACTGTCAGGCTGAATAAAGGAAATCCTACCATACAGAAAAAGCGAATTTTTGCAAAAAGCTAGGAGGTGTTTTTATGGATGTGATTGTGACATGTTTAGGGAAAATTGCAAGCGGTATACCAATGACACTTAGTCTTACTCTTTGGTCTATTCTTCTTGCCCTGGTCCTAGGAATCTTGTTAAGTTTTGGCGTGCTTTCACCCTTTTCTCCCATTCGGGCGTTTTTTGTGGTGTTAAGTTCTTTTTTAAAGGGAATTCCCATTCTGGTATTTATCTATGTGTTTAACACTTCCATGGATGTGATTATGGGAGGGTTGGATTCAATTCTTAGTTTTTATACATATGATATCCGGAAACCGCCTACGTTTGTTTTTGCAGTCTTAGCGCTGGCACTTTCCTATACGCCTTATATGTGTGATATGATTACTACCGCACTACATACAGTTCCCAAAGGACAGTGGGAAGCCTGTGATGCCTACGGTTTTACCAACTGGCAGAAGATGAGTCGTATTATTATTCCGCAGTGTATTGTCATTGCTATTCCAAACTTTGGAAACCATTTTGTAAATCTATTAAAAGCAAGCTCATTAAGTTGTATGGTCACTATTATGGAGATGATGGGGGAAGCAAGAAACTATGCAACACTTAGCCAGAAATTCTTAGAGAGCTATATTGTGTGCGCATTGGTGTATTGGCTTGTATTTGTTATATTTGAGCAGATGTTCCATAGAATTGAAAAGATTACGGGAAGATACCTGGAGCCTGGTGTTCCTCGTAAAAAGAAAAAAAGAAGCAATCCTTTTTGGGCAATGACAAAGGAAGGTATGTTGGAGGAGGCAAAATAGATGAGAACAGAATTTGAATTTTATTCCCCTGTAAAAATAGTTACGGGAGTTGGTCAGAGTAGAAAACTGGATCAGTGGGTGAAAAAATTTGGAGCTTCTAACGTGCTCCTGATAGCAGATGCCAATGTGGCAAAGACGGATGCTTTCAAGGAGATGACAGATGCCATGAGGCAGCAGAACCTATCCTTTGATGTTTTTTCGGATACCGTTCCGGAACCACCTATGGAACTGATTGATGAGTTAGCAGCCTATGTGAGAGAGCGAGACTTTGATCTGGTGATTGCGGTGGGAGGAGGAAGTCCCATGGATACAGCAAAGGCTGTATGTATGTTGAAAAACAATGAGGGGGGGATCAAGGAGTATTTGTTCGGTGGAAGCAGAACCCCAAAGACCCCTTCTGTGCCACTAATCTGCATTCCCACTACTGCTGGCAGTGGTTCTGAAGTGTCCTGTGCCAGTGTAATTGAAGATACACAACAGCATGTAAAGCTTTCCTGCACCCACCCTAATCTCTACGCCAAAGTGGCAATTTTAGATCCCCTGATGCAGAAGGGAATGCCCCCCATGGTAACTGCAGGAACCGGAATGGATGCTATGACTCATGCAATTGAATCATTTACATCAAAAAACTCCAGTGTGTTTAGTGATATGTATGCACGTCAGGCCATTGCAATCATTGCCAGACATCTTCCGGTGGTCATGGAAAATCCGGAGAATATGGAGAGTCGTATGATGATGGCTCAGGCCAGTAATCTGGCAGCCATCGCCATGGCAAATGGGGGACTTGGGGCAATCCACGGTATTTCCCAATCCATGGGCGGTGTGGCACATACCCCTCATGGAATCACAAATGCAATTTTGCTTCCCAAGGTGATGAAATATAATTACTTAGGAAATTTGGATAAATTTGCAGAAATTGCACAGCTTCTTGGTGTGGATACCTCTTGTATGTCCAAGGAAGAAGCTGCAAGGGAGGCGGGAGAGGAAATCGCCCGGTTGAATGCTAAAATTGGAATTCCAGATAATATTACCAGTCTTAAGGTCACTAAGGATCAATTTGATGAAATTATAAAGGGAACCATGGGATATCGATTGCTATGGATGAATCCAATTCCTTTTACAGAAGAATTGGGTTACAAAATTCTGGAAGAAAGTTTATAGAAGGGAGAGATAAAAATGCAAAAGCGCTATGTCATAACAATTTCAAGGGAATTTGGAAGTCTGGGACGACCCATTGCCAAAAGACTTGCTGAAATTTTGGGGATTGAATTTTATGATCGGGATATTGTGGAAAAGACAGCACAAAATCTCTGTCTTCCGGTATCTGTGATTAAGGATAACGAGGAGAGTGTGAAGAATCGTTTTTTTAGCATGGGTTATCCTTTGGGGAATGAGGCAACAGAGCAACAGGATTTGATTTTTCATGAACAGACCCGTATCATCCGGGAGATGGCAGACAGAGGTTCCTGTATTATTGTAGGACGTTGTGGAGACTATGTTTTTGGAAATGAAAAGAATTGCCTAAGAGTACATATCTATGCACCTTATGAAGCCAGATACCGCAACTGTGTAGATATTTTGCGAATGGATCAGGAGAGTGCAAAACGTACCATCCGAAAGGTTGATAAAGCTAGAAAGGCTTACCATATGCACTATGCCGGTTATACTCCGGGGGCCCCCCAGAACCTGGATTTATTAATTAACAGTGATGTATTTGGAATCAATGGAACGGCGGAAGCCCTGGCTCAATTAGTAAGGATTCGTTTTGGCATTGAGAAAGAGGATTAGAATCCTAATACTTATAAATGAAAGGAGAGAATAGACATGGCAAAGGTACTTTATTTTAATATCGATGATAATCTAGATTATGAGAATGCTCTTTTAAAAGAGTGGGGAGTAGATGATTTAGAATTAGTTGAGATAAAAGATAAGGAATATAAAAAATCATTTGGAGAATATGTTAGAGATTCCGGTGCAGAAGGTTTGGTTGTGGAATATGATAAGGTCACAAAAGAAGTTATGGATATGGCGGGAAATTTAAAAATCGTATCTTTACAGAGCATTGGATACAATAACGTGGATATAGCGGCTGCCACAGAACACAACATCTGTGTCACCAACATTCCGGGCTTTTGTGCAGATGAGGTTGCTTTACACAGCATTGGATTTATGATTGACCTAGCAAGAAAGATTACCTATTTTGACAGAACTGTCCAGAGTGGAAAATGGGACCCGCTTTTGGGATATAAGACTTATCGTTTACAGGATAAAGTGTTTGGAATGGTATTTTTTGGGGAGATACCAAAACGTATGGTGCCAGCATTGAAAGCATTGGGTTTGAAAATACTGGTGTATGCGCCAACCAAAACAAAAGAGTATCTGGCAGAGTTTGGCTGTGAGAAAGCTGAGACTTTGGACGAACTTTGTGAAAAGTCAGATTTTGTCTCTATGCATTGCCCTTTGATTGAAGGGGTTACCTATCATATGATGGGGGAAGAACAGTTTAAAAAGATGAAAAAGGACGCTTTCTTTATCAATACTGCCAGGGGTTCCGTTGTAGATGAAGAGGCTTTGGTTCAGGCTTTGAAGTCGGGAGAAATTAAAGCAGCAGCGGTTGATGTTATTGAGGATGAGATGACAGAGAAAAGTGAATTGTTTGGTCTGGAAAATTGTATCTTGACTCCACATGCAGCTTTTATGTCAGAGGATTCTTTCTATGAAGGCAGAAGAAGATGTCTGGAACATCTGGCACAGCGTTTGTCAAAGAAGATGGCACAACGCCCTACAGATTTAGTCAATGGGGATGTAGTGTATTAGGATAGAATATTAAGATAAAAAGTAACTATTCAGTACAGGTTTCAGCATTTACTGCTGAAACCGTAAGAAATGTGCATTTTACGAAAATCGGCTAATTTTGCATTTGTCGGCATTGCCCGATTTAATGTATCTGTTCAGTAAGTCTAAACAGATACGTTAAAAAGTCTTTTCGTGGAAAGTGACAATATATTGGGGATTTGTTATAATAAACTACAAAACGATGAAAAAGTAATTATCATACGGTTCCTAATATGGGAGATACCTGGAGCGAAAGGAGTGGGTCAATGGAAGAGTTGTTGTATATGCAGGTGGCAGAGGATTTGACTGCAAAGATACAGACTGGAATCCTGGCTATAGATGAGAAGCTGTCTGAGAGAAGACTGGCAGCTCAGTATAATGTCAGCCGAACTGTGGTACGTGAGGCAGTGAAAGTGTTGAATGAAAAAGGGTTGGTGCATACCGTGTATGGGAAGGGCACCTATGTGAATTTACTGGATGACAAAATGCTGATTGGAAAATTCAGGGATGCGTTGGATGTCAGTCAGGTGAATCAGGACGAGGTATTAGAGGCAAGAGAATTGTTAGAGTCTTCTATGATATCGTTTATGCTTGAGCGTGTGAGTGACCGGGATATTGAAGTTTTAGAAGAACTTTATCAAAAGATGAAAGAGTGTATAGAAGATGGAGAGGCTTTTGTACGTATGGATGAAAAGTTTCATTTGGCCTGCTCTATCTGCACACATAATCGGGTGCTAAGTGTTATGACAGGTACCTTGAACCAGTTGGCAAACAGGCAGGAAATCTTAATGGATGGGGCTATGCGTGAAAAAGCCAATGAAGAACACGGGATGATTATTATGGCATTGAGACAAAAGGATGAAGAACTGTTGCATAGGGCAATGATAAGTCATATTAATTGTATCCGTTCTTATGTGGGGGGCGAAGTGACAAAAAAATGAGTACTATGGTTATTTGTAAGCAGATGGCAGTGATAGCTATTCTGGTATTAATAGGTGTATATTTATATCAAAAGGGAATTTTAGATGACCATACATCCAATAAATTGTCTATCATTGTAATGGATGTGGTGAATCCTGCACTGATTATGTCATGTGTACTTTCCGGTGGAATGGAGGCCAGTCATCAGGATTTGTTAAACGCCATTTTGGTAGGGGTGGTACTATATGGGTTTTTATGCATATTGGGGTTTCTGATTCCAAAGATTCTGCCTGTGCCAAAAGAGAAAAAGAAGTTTTATAATATGATGACAGTGTACACCAATGTGGGATTCATTGGAATTCCGGTTGCAAAGGCAGTACTCTCAGAGAGTGCCATGCTTTATGTCATTGTATGTAATGTCATGTATTGTCTGTTATTTTATACTCATGGAATACAGGTGTTAGGCGGGGGAAAGGAAAAAATTGATTTAAAAAAAATGATTAATCCGGGTACGGTAATGTCCTTACTTACCTTACTTATTTTCTGGTTTGACATTACGATACCTACGGTTTTTTCCAACAGTGTAATCTATCTGGGAAATGCTACCGTATTTTTATCCATGAGTCTTTTGGGTGCATCTTTGGCAAAGTCTTCTATTAAAGAGGGACTAAAGGATATAAATCTCTGGGTTTACATTGTGATTCGTATGTTGCTTGTTCCTGTGGTACTGGTGTTTGTATTGCGCATGGCAGGATTCAAGCAGGAGATGGTTTATGCTTTTTGCCTTATGGCAGCCATGCCGGTTGCCAATTTGCCGTTGATTCAGGCAGAGAAAATCGGAGAGGATACACAGATTCTTTCCCAGGGCATTATGGTGACTACCATTTTATGCTTTTTTACAATTACATTGTTTATGAGCGTCTTATTTTAATTTTAACGCTTATAAGATATAGAAAAACAATTAAATATGGGGTGAATAAAACTACAATGGGGTAGTATAAGATGTTTGTAGAGTTACAAAGATGATGATAAAGTGCAAGGCACTGGCGTATTATGCTAGTGCCTTTTTTGATAAATTGGGAAACTGAAATCTATATTAATAATCTCTCGGAATCTTGAGTGATTATGCCAGCGAAACTCTGACAATGTATTTTGAAAAGTAAATATTATGCTAGCAAGAGGACAACGGAATTTCTGGCGGTATTTAGAAGGTTCGGAACCATTATGGTTCATACGGCGGCCTTCTTTGCATACAGGAACTCCGTCTTTACCAATCGTAAAATCGTTCTTGTAAGGCAGCTTTACACCACCTTTTCCGTTTAAATCAATAAAAGGTGTGATGTTTGCTCTTCGACAGTATTCGTAGTAAGGCATTGCATCATGTGTGGAATCCAAAAGCAGTTTTGATATTTTGTAATCGGGAAGGAAACTCTTCATTCTGAAAAAAGCGTGTAAAAAACCATGGGGATCATGTTTGGAAGCACATGAGAAATGTGGAAATATAGGAAGGTCGCTTTCAGAATTGGAAGCAACAAGCATGTATAAATCGTAGCCGTAATATTAGCAGTCACGTGAGGAATCCCATCCTATATCACAGTCAGGCTGAGAAAAGAAACGATCACATTTGCAATCGGTAATACCTTTTTTTGGCACAGTCACAGATACGTTTTTTTCCTTAATAGGATGAATGTGGGAAGAAAGATGATTATCATCAGAATTCCATAAACGTTTTATAAAGTCGTAAAAAGTACCCACACCAGGGGTATCACCGACCTCAAAGCCACTAAGAATGGCATAAAGAGGGTTCATTTTAAGCTGTGCAGCCCATTGGGTTAAGGAAGTAACCTTAAAATCAATGGATAGTAAATAAGAACGCTGCATGCAGGAAGGAGTACGTGGAACAGGTCCAAACTTGGAATATTTATCTTTCAATAATTCATCCGTATAAGATAAATCGAGATTCCAAAAGCGTTCCATGATATCCCAGGTAGAACGTGCAAGAGCATCGGGATTAGGATAATATTTACGAAGATTAGTAACTACAAAGTTTTGATAGGCGGTGTGTCTGCCAGAAATATTAGGTAACATAAAATCGCCTCCAAGCCGAAAAAATAAATTACATTTAATCGGCTTCGCCACAAATTTTTTACGATTTGTCAGGCTTTTTTGGCAAAAAAGTGGGGGATTTTAATAGAAAAGGAATCGTAAAGCCTTGAATTTATTGGCTTAGAGATTCCGAGAGATTATT
>CAYPEJ010000021.1:0-87816 GCA_964409685.1 uncultured Anaeromicropila sp. | reverse complement strand
GTGTACCTGGTTCACCGATAGACTGAGCAGCGATGATACCAACTGCTTCACCAACTTGTACTGCTTCACCAGTAGCCATGTTAGCACCGTAACATTTTGCACAAACACCTGTGTGTGCTTTACATGTTAAGATTGTACGAATCTTAACTTTTGCATCATCTCCAGCTTCGATCATTTTCTTTGTATTTACAATTCTAGCCGCACGTTTTGGAGTGATCATATGGTTTGCTTTTACAATAACTTCACCGTTATCGTCTAAGATAGTTTCACAAGAGTATCTACCTGTGATTCTTTCTTCCAAGCTTTCAATCATTTCTTTACCATCTGTAAATGCCTTAATCCACATACCTGGGACCTGACCTTTAGCCGCACCACAGTCTGTATCACGGATAATTAACTCTTGAGATACGTCTACAAGACGACGAGTTAAGTAACCAGAATCGGCTGTACGTAACGCTGTATCAGAAAGACCTTTACGAGCACCATGGGCAGAAATAAAGTATTCCAGTACGTCAAGACCTTCACGGAAGTTGGACTTGATAGGAAGTTCGATTGTACGACCAGATGTATCGGCCATCAAACCACGCATACCTGCTAACTGTTTAATCTGCTTGTCGGAACCACGGGCACCGGAGTCAGCCATCATAAAGATGTTATTGTATTTATCAAGACCTGTTAATAGAGCTTCTGTAATTTCATCATCGGCTTCTTTCCAAGTTTCGATAACAGCTTTATATCTTTCTTCTTCTGTTGTAAGACCACGACGGAAGTCTTTTGCGATTCTTTCAACAGTTTTTTCTGCTTGTGCAATAATTTCTTTCTTCTGAGGTGGTACTGTCATATCAGAGATAGAAACTGTCATTGCCGCACGAGTAGAGTATTTATATCCTAAAGACTTAATAAAGTCTAATGTTTCTGCTGTTTTTGTAGCACCATGAGTGTTGATACATTTCTCAAGGATTTGTTTTAATTGTTTCTTACCAACATGGAAGTCAACTTCTGGAACCATGAAGTTTTCTGGTTTTGTACGATCTACGAAACCTAAATCCTGTGGAAGAATTTCGTTGAAGATAAATCTTCCTAATGTAGATTCAATGTTTCTTGTGATTGTTTCACCATTTTCATTTACACCAGTTTTACGAACTTTAATTCTAGAATGTAAAGTTAACGCTTGGTTTTCGTAAGCTAAGATAGCTTCATTTACACTCTTGAAGAAGTGACCTTCGCCTAATGCGCCTGGTCTTTCTTGAGTTAAATAGTAAATACCAAGGACCATATCCTGAGAAGGAACGGCAACTGGACCACCATCGGATGGTTTTAGTAAGTTGTTTGGTGAAAGAAGTAAGAATCTACACTCAGCTTGAGCTTCTACTGATAAAGGTAAGTGAACAGCCATCTGGTCACCATCGAAGTCGGCGTTGAACGCTGTACATACTAATGGGTGAAGTTTAATCGCTTTACCTTCTACTAATGTAGGCTCGAATGCCTGAATACCTAATCTGTGAAGTGTAGGAGCACGGTTTAACATAACAGGATGCTCTTTAATAACTTCTTCAAGAACGTCCCAAACCTCTGGTTGTAATCTCTCTACCATCTTCTTAGCAGATTTGATATTGTGAGCTGTACCTTGAGACACTAACTCTTTCATAACGAATGGCTTGAATAACTCGATAGCCATTTCTTTTGGAAGACCACATTGATAAATCTTTAATTCTGGTCCTACTACGATAACGGAACGACCAGAGTAGTCAACACGTTTACCAAGTAAGTTTTGACGGAAACGTCCTTGCTTACCTTTTAACATGTCAGATAAAGATTTTAATGCACGGTTTCCAGGACCAGTAACTGGTCTACCACGACGACCGTTGTCGATTAAAGCATCAACTGCTTCCTGAAGCATTCTCTTTTCATTACGAACGATGATGTCAGGCGCACCTAATTCTAATAATCTCTTTAAACGGTTGTTACGGTTGATAATACGTCTGTATAAATCATTCATATCAGATGTAGCAAAACGACCACCATCTAATTGAACCATTGGACGTAAGTCTGGTGGGATAACAGGAACTACTGTTAAGATCATCCACTCTGGTTTATTTTGAGATTCACGGAAAGCTTCTACAACTTCTAATCTCTTAATAATTCTAGCTCTCTTTTGACCAGTAGATTCTTTTAAACCACGTTTTAATTCAACAGATTCTTTTTCAAGATCGATTTCTTGAAGTAACTCTTGAATTGCTTCGGCGCCCATTCCTACACGGAATGTGCTACCGAATTTTTCACGAGCTTCTTGGTATTCTCTTTCGTTTAATACCTGTTTATATTGTAAATCTGAGCTTCCTTTGTCTAATACGATATAAGAAGCAAAGTATAATACTTTTTCAAGAGTTCTTGGAGATAAATCCAAGATTAATCCCATACGGCTAGGAATACCTTTAAAATACCAAATATGAGATACTGGAGCAGCTAATTCAATGTGTCCCATTCTTTCACGACGAACACTTGCTTTTGTTACTTCTACACCACAACGATCACAAACTACGCCTTTATAGCGGATCTTTTTGTATTTACCACAGTGACATTCCCAGTCTTTGTTTGGTCCGAAGATTTTTTCACAGAAAAGACCGTCCTTTTCTGGTTTAAGTGTTCTATAGTTAATAGTCTCTGGCTTTTTAACCTCGCCTCTTGACCATTCACGAATTTTCTCCGGAGAAGCAAGACCGATTTTAATCTTATCATAGGATAACTGGTGTTCTTCTTTTACACTGCTAACTTCTGGCATCATCTGGCGCTCCCTTCATTTTTAATAATCTATACAAACCAATGATTATAATAAACTATTTTATAATAAATCTTCATCACTATCTAAATCAATATCTTCAGATAGTTCTAATGCTTGATCATCATCTTCAAATACATTGAAAATTTCTTCATTTAACTCATCTACGGATGAAGCTTCACGAAAACCTTCTTTATTATCGAATGTATCGTTGCTATCGTAAGCAAAACCTTCATCAATTAATGGTGTAAGTTCTTCATCACCATAGTCGATACTTTCGTTCATTGGAATTTCATTACCATTTTCATCTAATACTGTAACATCAAGGGCTAAGGATTGTAATTCTTTTAATAATACCTTAAAGGATTCTGGAATACCAGGTTCAGAGATATTATCACCCTTAATAATAGCTTCATAAGTCTTCACACGACCAACAACATCATCGGATTTAACGGTTAAGATTTCTTGTAATGTGTAAGCAGCACCGTAAGCTTCCAGTGCCCAAACTTCCATTTCCCCGAATCTCTGTCCACCGAACTGAGCCTTACCACCAAGTGGCTGTTGAGTTACTAAACTGTAAGGACCAGTGGAACGTGCATGGATCTTATCATCTACTAAGTGGTGAAGTTTCAAGTAATGCATGAAACCAACTGTTACAGCACCATCGAAATATTCACCTGTTCTACCATCACGTAGACGTACTTTACCGTCACGGTTGATAGGAACACCCGCCCATTCTTTACGGTAATCCTCATTTTCAAGAAGATATTCCATAAGACCTGGGTCTAATTGGTCTTCATATTTCGCCTTGAAGTCTTCTAAAGGAGTATTGACATAATCATTTGCCATCTCAAGTGTATCCATAATATCGTACTCATTTGCACCATCAAATACTGGTGTTGCAACGTTAAAGCCTAATACTTTGGATGCTAAACTTAAGTGGATTTCAAGTACCTGTCCGATGTTCATACGAGAAGGTACGCCTAGAGGGTTTAATACGATATCCAGAGGACGACCGTTTGGTAGGAATGGCATATCTTCTACCGGAAGAACTCTGGAGACAACCCCCTTGTTACCATGACGACCAGCCATCTTATCTCCCACTTGGATTTTTCTCTTCTGAGCGATATAAATACGAACGGATTGATTTACACCTGGAGATAATTCATCGCCATTTTCACGAGTAAATACTTTCGCATCTACAATAATACCGAACTCACCATGAGGTACTCTTAATGATGTATCCCTTACTTCACGAGCTTTTTCACCGAAGATAGCACGTAATAAACGATCTTCAGCTGTTAATTCTGTTTCTCCCTTAGGAGTTACTTTACCAACTAAGATATCACCAGAACGAACTTCCGCACCGATACGGATGATACCTCTTTCGTCTAAGTCTTTTAACGCTTCGTCTCCGACACCAGGAACATCACGAGTGATTTCTTCTGGTCCTAATTTTGTATCACGGGACTCTGCTTCGTACTCATTTATATGAACAGAAGTATATACATCTTCTTGTACTAATCTTTCACTAAGAAGAACGGCATCTTCGTAGTTGTAACCTTCCCATGTCATGAAACCGATTAATGGGTTTTTACCAAGAGCAATTTCACCATTGGATGTACATGGACCATCTGCAAGAACATCGCCAACTTCTACTCTGTCACCAGTGTTGATAATTGGTCTCTGGTTCATACAAGTACCTTGGTTACTTCGAGCAAACTTTTCAAGTTTGTAAGGGTGTTTCTTACCATTATCATCTCTAACGATTACTTCATTAGAAGATACTTTTTCTACAACACCGCCTGCTGTTGCTATTACGCAGTTACCGGAATCGACAGCTGCTTTTCTTTCCATACCTGTTCCAACTACTGGAGACTCTGTTACTAATAGAGGCACAGCCTGACGTTGCATGTTGGATCCCATTAGGGCACGGTTGGCATCATCGTTCTCTAAGAAAGGAATCATCGCTGTAGCTACAGAGAATACCATCTTAGGAGATACGTCCATTAAGTCGATCTTTTTCTTTTCGAACTCGGATGTTTCTTCTCTAAAACGACCGGATACGTTGTTATTTACAAAGTGACCGTCTGCATCAACCTTTTCATTGGCTTGGGCAACAACATATTTATCTTCTTCATCCGCTGTTAAGTAAACAACTTCATCTGTTACTCTTGGATTTAGCGGATCGGATTTATCAACTTTACGATATGGTGCTTCAATAAAGCCATATTCGTTAATTCTCGCATAAGATGCAAGGGAGTTAATTAAACCGATGTTAGGACCTTCAGGAGTTTCTACTGGACACATTCTACCGTAGTGAGAATAGTGAACGTCACGAACCTCAAATCCGGCACGATCTCTGGATAAACCACCAGGACCTAATGCAGATAAACGTCTCTTGTGTGTTAATTCACTTAGAGGGTTGTTCTGATCCATGAACTGTGATAACTGGGAACTTCCGAAGAATTCCTTCACAGCTGCTGTAACTGGTTTAATGTTAATTAAGGATTGAGGGGATACACCTTCTAAATCCTGTGTAGTCATTCTTTCACGAACAACTCTTTCCATACGGGATAAACCGATACGGTATTGATTTTGTAATAACTCACCTACGGCACGGATTCTTCTGTTACCTAAGTGGTCAATGTCATCAGCGTTACCAATTCCGTATTCTAAGTGCATATTATAGTTAATAGAAGCAAAGATATCTTCTTTTGTAATATGCTTTGGAATTAATTCGTTGATGTTTCTTTGGATTTCATGAACTAAATCTTCATCTTCTAAATCTTGATCTAAGATAGATTTTAATACTGGGTAGTATACATTTTCATGAATTCCTAATTCTTCTTTATCTATATCACAATAAGCATTGATATCAACCATTTGGTTGGATAATACTTTTACTTTACGTTCTTCTGTTTCTACCCATACATATGGTAGTCCACTATTTTGAAGTTCTACTGCGATCTCTTCTGTGATTACAGTACCTTCTTCATAGATTTCACCTGTTGCATTGCTTACAGCTTCTTCTGCAAGTTTTAAACCAACAATTCTGTTCTTTAAGGATAACTTCTTGTTGAATTTATATCTACCAACCTTAGCAAGATCATATCTTCTTGCATCAAAGAACATACTTTCAATTAAGCTCTTAGCACTTTCAACAGCTAAAGGTTCACCTGGACGAAGTTTTTTGTATAATTCAAGAAGACCACTTTCGTAATCTGTAGAAGTATCTTTTTCTAAACTTCTAAGAATCTTGATTTCTTCGCCAAATAATTCTGTAATTTCTGCGTTTGTACCAACGCCTAACGCACGGATTAATACTGTGATAGGTACCTTACGGTTTCTATCTACACGTACGTAAAATATGTCGTTTGAGTCTGTTTCATATTCCAACCAGGCACCACGATTAGGAATTACTGTACTTGAGAATAACTCTTTTCCAATCTTATCGTGTCCAATCGCATAGTATATACCAGGGGAACGTACTAATTGGCTAACGATAACTCTTTCAGCTCCATTAATAATAAATGTGCCTGTAGCTGTCATTAATGGTAAGTCACCCATAAAAATATCATGCTCGTTGATTTCTTCACTTTCTTTATTGTGAAGTCTTACTTTAACTTTTAACGGTGCTGCATATGTCGCATCTCTTTCTTTACACTCCTCGATGGAATATTTCACATCATCGGTACATAGTGTAAAATCAACAAACTCTAAGCTTAAGTGACCACTATAATCCGAGATTGGAGAAATGTCTCTGAAAACTTCATGTAGCCCTTCTTCTAAGAACCATTTGTAAGAATCTGTTTGCACTTCAATTAAATTAGGCATCTCTAAGACTTCTTTTTGTCTTGAAAAACTCATTCTTACACCGTTACCAACTTTTACTGGACGAATTCTGTTTTTTTCCATTGACGCTCTTCACCCCTTGAATATTTTATGTTTTTTTGAATAACCAGGCTGTCCAGGCCCTCGATACATATTTCGATACGTTATCCAAACAAATACTTTACTGAATCTAAAATGTGTGTTATAATTAAATAAATAGAAATTATAGTACACTACATCATAATAGTGCATTGTTCATCTTAGCACAAGTTTGTCAAGATGTCAAGTACTAATTTGGTGTTTTTTTATTTTATTCCAAAACCACACGTTTCTGTACATAGAATGGCACATTATCTATATATTTCCCATTATTTCTCAAGATAAACGAGATTCACTATAATGAGTTTAATACTCTAATAAAAAAGGTGCCATACTATACCAAGTATGGCACCTTTCATTATTTCAACAAGTAACTTGTTTCGAATTATGCTTAAATTATTTAAGAGTAACTTTAGCACCTTCAGCTTCAAGTTTAGCTTTGATATCTTCAGCTTCTTCTTTAGTTGCACCTTCTTTAACAACTTTAGGAGCGCCGTCAACAACTTCTTTAGCTTCTTTTAAGCCTAAGCCTGTTACTTCACGAACAACTTTGATAACTTTAACTTTGTTAGCACCAACTTCTGTTAATTCAACATCGAAATCAGTTTTTTCTTCAGCTGCTTCACCAGCACCTGCTGCTGCAACTACAACACCTGCTGCTGCAGAAACACCAAATTCTTCTTCACATGCTTTAACTAAATCATTTAATTCTAAAACAGTCATACCTTTAATTACATCAATAAATTCTTGAGTTGTCATCTTAAACATACCTCCATATAATATTTTATTATAAATTTTTCGTTCAATTTGCTAAATATAATTCAGCTTACGCTTCACCGTTTTGTTCAGCAATTTGCTTAATAACACGAGCGAAGTTTGTAATTGGGGATTGTAAGCTTCCAAGTAATTTGGAAATAAGCTCTTCTCTTCCTGGGATGTTTGCAAGAACTTTACATCCTTCCACATCATAAAGAGTTCCTTCAACTACTGCACCTTTCCATTCAAGGGCTGGAGCATCTTTCATGAATTTGCTAATTACTCTCGCAGGAGCTGTAGCATCTTCTGCACCAAAAGCTACTGCTGTAGGTCCGTCTAATACTCCGTCTAATTGAGCAAAATCTGTACCTTCAAACGCACGCTTTAATAAAGTGTTTTTGTAAACTTTATAAGTTACACCAGCTTCTCTTAAAGCTTTACGTAATGCAGTATCTTGTTCTACAGTTAAACCACGGTAATCAACTAACACTACAGATGAAGCACCTGCTACATGTCCTTTGATTTCGTCTACTATAGGTTGTTTTAATTCTACCTTTGCCATTTTGCTTTACCTCCTTTATAGAATGATAACGCCGCAAAACTATTTCCATCGTCGGAACGATCCTGTATCTGATTCAAAATCCATTTACACTTCTTAGGAATCAAAAAAAGCCTCAGTCAAAGACAGAGAGCTTGCATAGTCAAAATCATACTAACAATTCCTCGGTAGGCGTTTTCTCCTTATGCCTTACGGCACCTACTGTCTTCGGCGATATTGGTTTCATCAAAAACCTTTGTCAGTATAACATGTTTTATATAGTGTGTCAACTTTTTTTTATTGATATACTATACTCCTAAACGATTTCAACATTATCTAATCTTCTTTATCATAATATTCTACATTTGTATCCATATAATAAAATGCCTTTTTCTCTTTACTTTCAAATACCCCTACTTTATTTGATTTTGGATACTTTATAATCTCTGGATAGTGTTCTACATCAAATTCTATGTATTCTAAATTTTCTTTGTCCGAGGTATTTTTTAGCATATGAGCTCCTGCTTCACCAGGGGGACATATGATAATATCTCCTTCCCCCACTTTTACCTCTGAATCGCAAGTAACTAATTTCCCTTCTCCTCTTAATATGTAAAATGCTTCTTCATCTCTTAAGTGATAATGAAATGGATAGTTTGATTTATTCGGTGAAATTTCATAAAATGCTATTAACATTTCTGAGTCGTCTCTCAACTTTGGAATTTGATATTTTCGATATTCATAAATCTGACTCTCGCACTTATGCTGTTCTTCAATTTTTTCCTTACGCGTAATAATAATATTGTTCTTCATAAATAAATACCTCCATTCTGTTTCATTTAATTATGAATCTTCTTTGACAGTACAATTTTACATATAACTACAGATACTACAAATATTATCAACATAGGAATACATAATGAAAAATCAAATTCCTTGCCAGCTGTTGCCCTGAATGCCCATGTTGCAGGAAAAACCCTGCCCACACGCTCTAAGATTTTTGGTAATAAATCTACTGGAAACATAATTCCAGATAACATAAGAGATGGCATAAATATAATCTGAGAAACCATAGTTAATTTAGCCATATTTTTCATCATAAGACCAAAGACACATCCGATGCTAAGCGTTGTAGCAATAAAAATAGCAAGTGATACATAAAAAACCAAGATATTCTTTGGTGCAGATGCATCAAAAAGAAATGGTGCACTAAAGAATATAATGGTACACATAATTAACAAATGAATAAATGCAGATACAAAGTGAGTCAAAACACCTAAGTACAAAGGAATCCCATTTGCCATATAAACTTTCTTTATATCACTGCTGTATATCTCAACAAGCGAAGGTGGCAATCCAATTAACGCTCCCATCGAAACCCCAAATATTGCCATGGATTGAATTAAAGTATCTTTTGATGCCGGATTTATTGATGTAAAGATCCCCCCCCATAAACACAAAAAATAGCAATGGAATTAAATAACATGTGATCAACATTGCTTTGCTTCGAATATCAAGCTTCCACTGTAATCCTAATCCATAAAAAAATGCGTTCATTAATTTTTCCCCCTTGCTATATTGATAAAATGTTCTTCCAAGGTTCCCCTGTCTACCTTGACATCAAGAATACTAATTCCGTTTCGTTTGTAATATTCTAATTTACTTATCATAGTATCACTAATATTATCTGATTCAAAATTTTCGACTCCATTTGATGTCTTAATCGAAATTTTATAACATTGCCCAAGCTCTACCGTTAATTCTTCTGCAGTACCAACAAACGCAACTTCTCCAGCTCGGATAATTGCTATACGGTCACATAGACTTTCAACCTCTGCCATATCATGACTTGACATAATAATGGTTTTCCCACGGTCTTTGAGCTTGCGAATCTCATTATGGAAAAACATTCTAGCCTCAACATCCAACCCAGCGGTAGGCTCGTCCAGAAATACAATCTCTGGATCCCTGACAAGGGCAATTGCTAATTGCAAACGTCTTTTCTGACCTGTTGACATTTCGCCATATTTTTTTTGTGCCAGTTTTGTGACACCCAATGCTTCTAGCATGTCAAAATCAATGCTGACCTTATTCCATTTTGCAAATAATTTTACTGCCTCCATTGCTTTCATATGCTCTGGAAGAGAAGAAGCCTGTAGCTGAATCCCCATTTTGCCACAAATGCTTATTTTCCCACTTTCATACTTGCGAAGTCCCTCGATACATTCTAATGTAGTAGTTTTACCAGCACCGTTAATACCTAATAAAGCAAAGATTTCCCCCTTTTTCACACAAAAATTCAAACCTTTTAAGACTACGTGAGCACCGTATTTTTTCTTTAGATTTTCTACTTGAATAGCATAATCCATTTTACCCCTCCTTAACTTGAAAAGGTAACGTAAAACCTAACTACCTTTTCAATTTTTCAAACCTTCTATTTTCAAGAATTTGAAATTTTTTTCAAATAAAAAACAATCCCCTTTTTTCGTATATAATGAATTCACCACAAAAACATCTCCACAAAGGAGACACTGTCATGAATATTATACTTTATCTTTTACAAATTATCCAATAATATTTTCCATTAAATTACTTTTTTATTAAATATATTTTGATATCAAACATGCCACCATTAACTGATACTATTTGAACGTGTAACTAGAATTCAAGAGTAAGGTACTATATAAGAAAAGCACATCTTTATTTTCAAAATCAACATAGTCTCCCAACATTGAACTGTTGATATAACGAATGTCAACTAATGTAATTTTATCATATGCATCCATCAAAAGAGGTGCTATGCTACTTCCAAATGAGTCTCGGAAAAGAATTAATTCTTTTCCTGTATCAATGGACGGATTCTCTACGGTAATAATAGGAACAGCACCAGATAAGAACATTTCATATGGATCATTACCTGTTAACTTTTCCATATCATAAACTTCTTTCTGACCATCCTCACCAGTGATATTTACAATACAAGATTCTAATTCATTATTGGTAAGGTAATACAATTTATCTGAACTTACAGGTAAACCCAGTTGCCCATAATACACGCCGTAGAATTCATCCGTTGCCAACTTTGTTTCATATTTTGGCTCACTTGAACAATTCATTTTAGAATTATCATAGTTACCAGTTTGCGAACTGCTTTGAATTGCTTTATCTTCTCCCACTGCCATACCACCTTTCAGCGTATCTGCTACTGGAAGAATCCTTTCTTGCCTCCAATGAGTATCTGTTTTATAGTAACAAGACAACCCTAACTGTTCCGTAATATCTATATAACATGCGAAAGGCATTTCCTCAACTACATAGTCACATACCGCTTGGTAATCCAATGAAGGGACTCCCTTTTTCTCTGCTAGAAAATAATTTTTATCTGGTATAATTGATACATACGTATTACAATTTTCTAAATAGTTATCGTAAATATACGTAAATTTTTCTACCGCATTATGCAGTGAATTCTTATCTATTTTACAATCCATCTTACCGATATAACCATCCGCAATATATAATCCATTGTTATCACTTTGTTTTAATCCATACATAGTAAATATAGAACTCAACCCACGAAATCCATCTCGAAACGGAAATTGATCCAACGTATACTCCTCAAATAACTTCATAAAACTTCCTGAAACCACTCTCTCTAGCGTTATATCTGGAAATTGTGCTAACTTTCTTCTCTCTGTATTTGATCTTTCCTTGGGCTGAAAAAAAATGCAACACAAGACTAATCCAAACCACACGAAAAGAATTACAGCAAGCTTTACTGAATATTTTTTCATATCCTCACCTCCCTAGAATCGGAAATATAAGAATGGTTGAAATGAACCATCTACCAATCTTGCTGTAATTAAAAGCAATAAGACACATAATACTATTGGTTCTAATATTGAGATCACATAATTACTAATTCCTTCTAAACTTTTGCTAGAACCTTCGTTAACTCCTTGTTCAAGCTTACCTTTTCGAATATAGTTTACTATCATCTTAGGTAATGGAGTACATCCAATCACACCTTGTAACAAGGTAAATGCATAACTACTTAGATAGTAATTCGTCTCTGTATTTGTCATTGCAACGCCTTGTAATCCAAACATTCCAGCAATATCTTGTAATGCAGTTGTCATATCTGTTGCTTGAAATATGACAAAGCTAATGATTACAATAAACATTACATAAACATGTCGAAATCCTCTCGGTATCTTCTTTAAGACCTTATGAAGCCAGAGCTTTTCTATTACCAAAACAGTCCCAAACAACAGCCCCCACCATATAAAATTCCAAGATGCTCCGTGCCACAATCCTGTTAGCATCCACACCACAAAAATATTACGAAACCATTTCCACTTCGAAACTCGATTTCCTCCTAGAGGAATGTAGACATAATCTCGAAACCAGAAGCCTAACGACATATGCCATCTTCTCCAAAACTCCGTTATACTCTCTGACACATATGGATAATTAAAGTTCTCTAAAAATGTAAACCCAAATATATTTCCCAATCCAATAGCCATATCACTATAGCCTGAGAAATCAAAGTAAATCTGCAAGGTAAACCCTATGGCATACATCCAGTAGAACAACACTGTTTTATCTTGCATATTCAAAAACACATCACACAACGCACCAAATTGGTCGGCTAATAATACTTTTTTCGACAAACCGAATAAGAAACGTCTTGCCCCAAGATATGATTTTTCAACAGAACAACTTCTTACCACAAGCTGTTTTGCAATGTCTACATATCGAACAATCGGTCCAGCTATTAACTGTGGAAATAACACAACATACGCGGCAAAATCAATAAAACTTCTTTGTGCCTTAACATCCCCACGATATATATCAATTAAATAACTTAATACCTGAAACGTGTAAAAACTAATTCCAATAGGCAGCACAACACCAAGTGGTGTGATCGATGCACCTAAGACACTATTTATACTTCTAATCAAAAAATCAATATATTTATAGTAAATCAAAAAGCTTAGTATAAATACACTACTAAGCATTAGATAAATTTTTCGTCTTCTATTCTCCTTTGCCTGCTCAATCAAACCCCCCCATACATATCCTGCCAAAACAATCATGCACATAATCCAGATATTTTTTTGCTCTCCCCATGCATAGAACACTATACTTGCTAGAAATAAGCAAAGATTTCGGAGCTTTTTGGGTAGAAGAAAATGAGACACCATAACGAAAGGTAGAAAATAGAATAAGAATGGTATACTAGAAAAAACCATATTTCCTCCTCATCTAAATAAAAAGGGCACTTTGACTTATAGCCAAGTGCCCCCAATTTTATTATAATTCAACAGAAAGTGTTCCACCACAAACTGTTTTAAATGCTGTTACGATTTGTTCAGAAGATACACTTAAACTAGAACCAACCATAATAAGCATTACAGTATCACCATATGCTACTACAGATAAATCATCTGCTTCCACACAAATCCATTTTGCTGGATCGATGCCAGCTTTCATTTCATTTGCAACGGTTTCCGCATCATTTGCATCGTTTAATCTAACTAATACTAATGAGTATGCCTGAGAACCCATCATTGATTCAGAAACTGTAGCTTCTTTGATTTTATCAGTGCTATCAAGACCTGTATAAGCTTTTACAGCGTCTGCATCGGATAAATCTACTTCTATTGTCCCAACTGGAAATTCTACAGGTTGTTCTGCATAAATTTTGTCGATAATCTCACTTAATGAGTCTTCTAAGTTTGTTACTTTTTCAGACTCCCCTTCACCACTTGAACCACAAGCTGTTAAAGATAAAACCATCATCATTGCAAGTAGTATTGTAATGATTCTTTTCATCATAATGATTGCCCTTCCTTTGTTCTTTTTCAACACATAGATATTGATAGAATGCTTTCTTTTTAGTATTCCTATTCTTTTCGTGTGTTGTTCAAATTTTACTATATGGTATTAGTACTGTCAATAAAACTATATACAAAAAGAGAGACTTGTCTGACAAGTCTCCCTTCTCTATGAATCGTATCAAAACTAAATTAAAAATTAACCTAATTTTGTTGTGTTCACTTTTACACCAGGACCCATTGTAGAAGCGATTGTTACACTTCTTAAATATTGTCCTTTCGCAGAAGCTGGTTTTGCTTTAATGATAGCGCCCATTAAAGTAGCAAAGTTTTCATTTAACTGTTCTTCAGTAAAGGAAGCTTTACCAACTGGTACGTGGATAATATTTGTTTTATCTAATCTGTATTCGATCTTACCAGCTTTAATGTCGTTAACAGCTTTTGCAACATCCATTGTTACAGTTCCTGCTTTAGGGTTAGGCATTAAACCTTTTGGTCCAAGTACACGACCAAGACGACCAACAACACCCATCATATCTGGAGTTGCTACAACAACGTCAAAATCTAACCAACCATCGTTTTGGATTCTTGGAATTAATTCATCTCCACCAACGAAATCTGCTCCAGCTGCTTCAGCTTCAGCAACTTTATCACCTTTAGCGAATACAAGAACTTTTACAGTTTTACCTGTACCGTGTGGTAATACTACAGCTCCACGTACTTGTTGATCAGCATGACGTCCATCAACACCAAGTCTGATATGAGCTTCAACTGTTTCATCAAATTTTGCAACAGCCGCTTTTTTTACTAAACTTACAGCTTCTTCAGCATCGTAGAATGTTCCTCTATCGATAAGTTTAGCAGCTTCAATATACTTCTTTCCTCTTTTCATTCTATTAACCTCCTGTGGTAGTATCGGGGACGATAGCGACACTTCGTGTCATTCCCTCCCACGTATAACGATCTGTGGAATAATCTATATTTTTAACCTAAAATTAAAATCTAAAATTAATATATTAATTTGTATTTAAAATTTACAAAATTAGTCTTCTACTACGATACCCATACTTCTTGCTGTACCAGCGATCATGCTCATAGCTGTTTCTAAGCTAGCTGCATTTAAGTCAGGCATTTTTAATTCTGCAATTTCTTGAATCTTTGCTTTAGAAATTGTAGCAACTTTAGTCTTGTTAGGAACACCTGAACCAGACTCGATGTTACAAGCTTTCTTTAATAAAACTGCTGCTGGAGGAGTTTTTGTTACGAAACTAAAACTCTTATCCTGATATACAGTGATAACAACTGGGATAATCATTCCATCTTGATTAGCAGTTCTAGCATTAAATTCCTTTGTAAATTGAACGATATTAACACCGTGTTGTCCAAGTGCAGGACCAACAGGTGGAGCTGGTGTAGCCTTTCCAGCAGGAATCTGTAATTTTATATAACCTTCTACTTTTTTTGCCATGATAGCATACCTCCTGATTTTTGTGGTTTTATCGAGAGTAGCATAATTTATGCCCTATTTTGAAAATAGTCTCTCCCACTGTATAAAATTTATAACTTCTTAATATCCGCGAAACTTATTTCTACAGGCGTTTCACGGCCAAACAAATCAACGTCAATCGTTACACTTTGCTTGTGGTGATTTATCTGTTTAATCATACCTGTAGTATCTTTCCAAACGCCAGAAGTAATCACTACAGTTTCTCCAACTTCCAAATCAACCTGTACGTTCTGTAAAGCAGCTAGTCCCATACTCTTCATTTCTTCTTCAGTTAATGGAACCGGCTTAGAACCAGGACCTACGAAACCTGTAACACCTCTCGTATTACGCACTACATACCATGTGTCATCATTCATTACCATGTTTATTAAAACATAAGCAGGAAACATCTTACGAGTCACTGTTGTCTCTTTACCATTTTTCATTTCTACAACATTTTGTAGCGGAATAGAAACTTCTAATATTTGATCTTGCAATTTTCTATTTTCAATGGTTTTTTCAATGTTTGCCTTTACTTTGTTTTCGTATCCAGAGTAAGTGTGAACAACATACCAATTTGCTTCTGACATATAACCACCTATCCTATTTGAAGAATCTTTTCAACACCAAACTTAATACCCATATCAAGCAACGATATAACGATTCCTAAAATAACAGATACAATAACCACTGCTGTGGACTGCTTCAAAATGGTGTCTTTGGAAGGCCAAATAACCTTGCCGAATTCAGCTTTTAGCCCTTTAAAGAAGCCACCTTTTTTAGCATTTTCTCTTGCTTTAGCCTTTTCTTCCATATCTTCACTTTCCTTTCATTCATTCAGCCCAAGCTGGATGTTTTAATGAACCAAGGGATAAGTTCCTATTTATGTGCTTATAAAAGGTCCATTATTATCGGATTAATTATTTGGTTTCTTTGTGTAACGTGTGTTTTTGACAAAACTTACAATATTTCTTAGTTTCCATTCTATCTGGATGTAATTTCTTTTCCTTAGTCATATTATAGTTACGTTGCTTGCAATCTGTACAAGCTAGAGTAATTTTAACGCGCACAACTGCCACCTCCGATTGTTCGTTTTTTTATCACAATATTTTTAGGCATAAAAAAAAGACCTATTCCATCGCTAAATAAATATATCATATTTTGCAATATTCGTCAATATGATTTTCTAGCATTCGTATACCAATTACTAGTATTACCACCATTGTTTTATAATACACCCAACAAATTACATATTTCCAAATTAGTGTATCGACAATTCTACTTGTTCATACTATAATTATAGTAGTATTGCTATCTAAAGGAATATATTCATATATTTGTAATAGCGTATACAAAAATTAAGGAGGTGCCCCATGATAGATTCTAATTGTAATAAATATGCACTGGAGTTGGTTCATAATAAAAAGGTCAAGATATCAAATCCTGATACTAATACATTTAGCTATGTTTATCAGCAGATTATTAACATAAGTCGTAATGCACCTGTTTATTTAATTTATCCAAGCGAAGAGATTAATCATTTTGCAACGCAAATTAAAAATTTATCTATGCAACTAACGGATCATATAAAGAAGTTTTTTGAGGAAAGTGAAGAAAATCCATTTCACTTATTAAAACTTTCTACACCTCCAACCAATCATATGAATGTGCGCATGCTGAAACAACCAACAGAAGCTCTTGATTATGAATTCGAGATTACTTCCATTGCTCAAGGACAAAAAAATCTTGGCAATTATGTTGTTGCTAAGACATGCCCTTTTACTTCACAAACATATGGATTTCGTATTTATACAGACAATCAATCTTTCGATTTTGAAGTGAGCGTAACCAATAGTTCTTCCAACGAAGAAATCCTTCAAAAAATCGCCGACTTAATTAATAGAACAACAGAAAAATTAGAAGCTACATTATTGCACGAGAAATCAAAAGTAACTCTATCTATAGTAGCTTTGGCAAATAAACGCAATTCACCTGCTACTTTTGATATCGAAGATACATCCAGTGGTGGTTTGATTTCCTATTATAATTTATCGCATCAAGCCAGTGCACCTACCCCATCCATCTTTTATGTAAATGGAGAACTTATTAAATCTTATGGTACTGCATTTGTTATTGACGACTTATTCGAGATATTATTATTAGCACCGAGTGAAGAAATTATTCGACTTAATTTTGAAGCTGATTATGAAACAATCACAAGCGAGATTCAAAATTTGCAGTCATTAATTAATCAATTATTGACGTTATCTCATTCTTGCGAAAAGCAAACACTTTCTTTAGAGCTTTCGAATTTGCTATTTGCTTACAAGAAGGAATTAGAAGAAGTCGGAATTCAATTAGATCCATCTTGTTTTCTAAGCACAGATGAACTTCAACTAAAGTCATCCATACAAGATCATTCTTTAGAGGAATTTTTCTCTGCGGATGAAACATTTGGACCTGATCTAATTGAACATACTCAGGAGTTCACCATTGACCCCATGAAGTATGTTCCTAGTAAAGTTGTTTCTTATAAGGATAGCACAAAGATAAATTACCCAAACCCATACATGACTTCCATGTATTCTGGTTTTATCTTTACTGGTTGTTGCTAGCTACATCCATTTTTGCAAAAGCCGTAGGCGGTACACCTATGGTTTTTTTGAATATACGACTAAAATAATTCGGATCGTTATATCCCACCTCGTCACTTATCTCGCAAATAGTCTTTCCACCCTCTAGTATAAACTCTTTTGCTTTTTCTAATCGTACTTTTGTTAACCAATCTACGTATTTATATTCTGTTTCTTCTTTAAATATCTTACTGAAATGCTGTGGTGTAACTCCAACGATATTCGAAATCACCTTTAGTGTTAAATTTTCACTATAGTGTTCATTTACATATTCTAAGGCCTCTTTTACTGCTGCTGACTTTCTGCCACCTCGACTTACTCGAATCTTCTTTATGGTGTACTCTATCTTAACATAAGCCCATCTTTTCAGATCATCCCAGTCTAACGGTTCTATCTCCCTTAGATAGCCTAGATAATCCAGATGCGCTGTTTCTCCTTCTCCTTGAACTCGTACTTCACGGCATACTAATACAACTAGTTCAAATATCTTATTTTTTATATCATGAAGTTTTAGAGATTGTAACATTTCTAGTAAGTCTGCCAAATGTTCTAAACACTCTTGCTTTCCAAACTTAGCACTTTGGAGGAATTTTGTTTCTAACTCCATATAACTTTTATGTGATAACATATTCATTTCTATATCTTTAATATATACAATACCTTCACCATCTATATAGCGTAGACTTTTTATTGCTTCCACATAAGAATCATATACTTCTTCAATACGTCTCGTACTCCCGATTCCAATCTTCATCTCTACGTCAAAGCACCTCTTAATCGACTCTTTTAACATATTAGCAATGCTCATAGCCACATGCTTTTCACTTTTTTCTTTTTGACTGACATAAACAATGATACGATTTCCAATTCTAGGTCCCACTACACAACTATATTGTTCTTTTATGGCATCCTTAATCCCCTGATGAATAATCATTATGTCTCTATCAACATCCAAAACACACTCTTCACCTTTTCGGACATATTCTAAATTCAATACAAATCCAAACTTGTCTAATCCCAAAATCTGTTTATACAGCTTTAACAAGTGCATGTTTTTGTTATTCCATAAAAATGAATACACAAAACTGTAATCATTAAATATATCTATTTGGTGTTTTCTATGCTCTAGCTCACGTTTTTTTTCCTTTCGAACTTTCTTTTTTTCTAATTCTGCAACAATCTTGTCCATTGTATTCGTATACTCAACTTCATTGACTGGCTTCAACAAATAGTCTTTGACATCATAATCCATTGCTTTCATAACAAAATAAGAGTAGTCATAGGAAGAAATAATTATTATATGTAATTTTTGATTATTCTTTCGTACATTGCGAACCACTTCTAAGCCAGAAATCCCTTCCAGACTCATCGCTACTACTAATATATCCACATGATTCTCTTCTAAATATTTCAGTGTTGCTCCGCCACTTTTTTCTATTCCAACAATTTTCACATTTTTGTATGTGCTCTCTGTAAATACTTTGAGCATCTCAATCTGTTCATCATCTTGTTCCGCGATTAACATTTTGTACATTTCTTTACCTCTTTATCTATCATTTTATTCCTTTATTTAACATATTATAACATATGTAATTTTTTTACACAATCGTTTTTATGACAAAATTAGATAAATTTCAAATTAAACTATGTATTATCAAAACATTATACACGAAACATACTATTTTTACCAGTTCAAATTGTATGAAAGTGTAATAGAACTGAACAAAGTGTGTGTTCCTCACACTCTCATGTCTTATGTTTTCTACAAGGAACATACACTTTTGCCAACGCAAATAAATTTGCTATAGCCGAGGGGGATTCGCTGTTTTTCAAGCGAATATATTCCTTTCCCCCCGAGTGCGCATCCTGCCCCTGCTTTTTAGGGGCTTTATTGATTCATAGGAAATAGAGCGAAGCGGAATTTCCTATGAATCAATAAAACCTGTGTGACAAAGTCACACAGGTTCATATGTACTGTAATTATTCTTTTACACCACCAAGTGCTACACCAGCAATGATGTAACGTGATAATGAGAAATATACAATGAAGATTGGTAGGATTGTAATAACAAGACCTACATAGATGATACCATAGTCTGTTCTGAAACGCTCACCACGCATCTGTTGAATAAACATTGGTAATGTATATTTCTTTTGTCCTGTTAATAACATGGAAGGTGTAAATAAGTTATTCCATGATAGGATAAATGCAAAGATTGCTTGTGTTGCAACCGCTGGTTTCATAAGTGGCATTGCAATTCTATTAAATGTCTTAAACTCTGTTGAACCATCAATACGAGCCGCATCAATGATTTCCAATGGTAGCGCACTTTCCATATACTGTTTCATAAAGAATACAGTAGATGGTGCTGCAACTGCTGGAACAATTAATGGAATATAGCTATTTCCAAAACCTAATTGATACATAAATTTAAAGAAACCTACGATAGATACTTGTGTAGGAATCATTAAGATTGCCATAATAAATGCCCACGCAAATCCACGACCCTTAAATTTATAAACAGTAACACCATATGCTGTCATTGTTGAGAAGTATACACTTAATACGGTAGAACATCCAGCAATAATAAGACTGTTTAACATATAACGCCAGATCGGTACATTTTCATTACATTGCTCAATTAATTTAGCAAAGTTGTTAAAAAATTCTGTACCAGGTATTAAAGAGAATTTATTCTGAATGTCAACACTACTACGAGTAGCATTTACAATCATAATTAAAAATGGAAATAAACTTAAACAACAAAGGAAAATACAAACAATATGACGTAAAACCTTACTTATATTATTTGATAAAGACATGCTAGAGGTCTTATCTGCATCATTTACTTGTTTACTCATGCTTTATTCGCCCTCCTCTTTGCTTCTTTAATCATTTTCTTTTCTTTAATCGCATCCTTATCACGCATTACATAGAACATAACCAAACTGATCACCATAGTAACAACGAATAATATCATAGATGCAGCCGCTGCTTTACCAATTTGCTTAGAACCTGTTAATGACAAGGATTGTATGTACATTGTAATTGTTCTTGTCTTGTAATCTGGATCCCCTTCTCCACTCTGTGTAAGAAGTTTTGGAATATCGTACATCTGTAAACCACCGATTGCAGACTGAACTAATGTGTATAGTAAAATAGGTCTTAACAATGGCAATGTTACCTTGAAGAAGATTTGAAGACTTGTTGCACCGTCTACACGAGCAGCTTCAAATAATGATGGACTAATACCTAAGATACCAGCTATTAATACGATCATTGTATTTCCATACCACATCCAGAAGTTAATGAAGGAAATAATTAGTCTTGCCGCCCATTTTTTATTTAAGAAGTAATATGGTTCGCTAATAATTCCCCAATCCATTAATTTAATATTAACTGGTCCTGATGGGTGGTTGAATAAACTATAGAATAAAACGGAGATTGTTGCAGCCGTAATGATGTTTGGCATAAATACCATTACCTTGTATGCACCTTGTCCTCTAAGTTTTACCTTAGTATCTGTAAACCATGCAGCCAAGATTAAGGCTAACACAATCTGAGGTATAAAGTTAAGGAACCACATTAATAATGTATTTCCTAATGCTTCAATTGTATATGTATCTAAGAACTTACCACTTGTTCCAAATAGTACATCCTTATAGTTTGCGAGACCATTAAAATTTGGTCCTACCTGTTGATTCCACATTGGATCTGTGAACATTTCGCAAAAACTAAGTCCTACTGTATAAAGTAATGGCCATAACTGAAATGCAGCGTACACAATAAAAAATGGTGCAATAAAGAAATAGCCATATCTTCCATACTCAACAGTCTTATTCTTTTTAGACTTTTTCGATCCTGCCACTATTTTTCACATCCTTCTTATTATTTGAACATGCCAGATAGCCCTACTCCTCATTGTTATGGGTATTTTTTAAATCTTGCAAATGAACTTTCCTTTATCCTCCGTTACAAAATTTAAAAAATACCCACTCGATGGATAGACTACTCTTCATATAATAACTAAAGTTTCTAGCATAATAAATGCGCCGACGGCTTTCGACGCCGGCGCTTAAAAATCATATAAACAACTTATAATTAGTCAACTTTAACTGCTGGGTAATCATTTTTAACAGCTGCTCTTAAGTCTTCGATTGCTTGATCTTTATCTTTTTCACCAGCTGCAAATGCTTTAACTTGAGTATCTAAAGCTGTATTGATCTTTTGATCATAAGCTGACATCCAAGAAACATCTACTTTTTCAGCAAGTGGAGAGAATACTGCTAAGAAATCTTGACCACCTAAGAATTCATAAGCACCTTTTTCATCATCAATCATTTTTTGAACAGATGCTTTATTGTTTACATAATCTAATGTATCGCTTGCGATGTTATACATTGTATCTGTATCACAGCAAAGAGTTTTCATGATTAAGCCTGCTAATTCAGGATCGCTACAGTTAGCACCTGCGCATAACCATGTACCACCCCAATAATATGTAGAAGGACCTTGACACATAGCCCATTTTCCGTATGTACCTTCACCAACTTTTTCTCCGCCACAGTTAGCTTTGATTGTCCAGTGTAAGAACCATGTACATCCAAAGTATGCGAATGTGCTGTCATTTGCACAGTTTGCATTCCATTGTTCTGTCCATTGTGATGTATCGTTTGTTAATTTTTCATCAACAAGAGATTTATATACATCCATATATTTTAATACTTGATCATCAATTACGAAGTTAGAATCAGCATCAACCCATGCTGTTTCTTTGTTACTTAAGAATACACGAGAAACATCATCTGGACCAGATAAGATCTTTGTTGCTCCACCAGATTTTTCATTGATTTCTTTTGCTGTTGCAAGGAATGTATCCCAATCTTTTACTTTTTCTTGCATAGCTTCTGGAGAATCTACACCAAGTAAGCTAGAAGCTAAGTCTGTTCTATACATCATAGAACCTGGGCAAGCTTGCCATGAAAGACCTTTTACTTCACCATTACGTTGGTCAGTTGGAATTGTTAATGTATAATCATACATATTTTCCATATCAGCATCTGTGATTCCTAAATCTTTAACTGCTAATGTGTTATCGCTGTTTACATATTTTTTAATGTAGTCAGCTTCTGCAGCAAATAAGTCAGGGTATTCTTTTGAATCTGTTTGTTGTAATAATGCATCGATTTTTTCTTGGTAAATTGTACTATCACCAATATTTACATATTCAATTCTAGCGCCTTCTTCTGGATACGCATCTTTGAAGTATTGAAGTCTATCGCCTACTTCTGTGTTCCAAGAATATACATAGAATTTTTCACCTTCAGCAGTATCGTCAGTTGCTGCACTTGCTTCTGTGCTTGCAGCTGGTTCTTCACTTGCATCATTTGTTGATGCATTTTCATTGTTGCTTCCGCAACCCCAGATAGCTGTTGACATTGTTAATGCCATGATAAGTGCTAACGCTCTCTTACTCTTTCTCATTTCTTTCTCCTCCTTAAAATGAAATGCTTTTTTATAATCAAAGAATTACGGTGAAGTTATAACAAAATGCTATAACTTCTTTACCGTTCCTCCTTTAATTAGCTGAGTTCGCAAACAAATACTTTCTAGTGATGTAGTCATAGGACTTTCAATTAAGTTAATCAACTGCTTTGCAGCTTCTGCTCCTATCTTATCTACATCCTGTCTTACTGTGGTCAGTTTCGGTTCTAATACTTTTGTAAATAAAATACCATCGAAACCTGCTACAGATAAATCATCTGGAACTTTTAAGCCTCTTCTGCTCGCCACATTTAATACCCCTAATGCCGAATAATCATCCGGCGCAATAATACAGGTTGGCTTGTTAGGCAAATCTAACAATTGTTCTGTCAACTTCTCAGTTACCGCCACACTTCTGTATTCACCTTCTAAAATATAGTCTGTGTTAATTGATAAATTATTTTCCCTCATGATGTTGTAAAAACTAACTAGTCTGTTATGTGTAACGGACGATTTTGTTCCATGTATAAATGCAATATCTTTGTGCCCTTGGTCAATTATGTATTGAACCAATTCTTTCATTCCATTTATGTTATCCGATAAAATTGATATAGAACCATTAAAGATATGGTCAATCGTTACTATCGGTATATCGCAGTTTGCAAGTTCTAAAATCTCTGGTTCATTCAATTCGTCAATACATACGATACAAATGCCGTCAAAATTCCGATACCTACAATGTTCTAAATAGGACATCTTTCGATTCCCTATATTATGTTCAATAAACGTAATATCATATCCACGTCTTGCAACCTTCTCTTTAAAAGAAGCTAAGATATATGCAAAATACTCATTTCGTAAACTTTGATTAGAGGAATCCATATATAAAACACCGATATTACAGGTCTTTTTCATCTTAAGTGCTCTCGCATTAGCATCAGGGAAATATCCCATCTCATTCGCATGCTTTAATACCAATGCTCTTGTTTCTTCACTAATGTCTTGATATCCATTCAAAGCCTTACTAACAGTAGATACTGAAACACCACATTTCAATGACAAGTCTTTTATCGTTGCCACTACTGTTTCACCACCATCTCTAATCCACTAATCTTTCGAAAACCAACGATATCGTTTTCGTATTTTTATTATACGTCATATTTAACAATAAATCAAGTTAGAATAATATTTTTTTATAACAATTATCATCAAAGCATATTTTGTCAATTAGAAACATATGGTATTTTCTTTAATTTCCACTAATAAAAAAAGCAAAAAGTCGCCATTTTATCTTAAACTCCCTAAAACATTTCGTAAATCACTCATTTTGTCTTTAAATATCTTAAAACAGTAACCGCTATAATTCCTGTTAATATGCCAGTAATACAGCCACATATGATTAGGAATCCTGAATAGTATCTTAAATCTAGACTCTTCAATACAACAGATGCCACTAGAAGTTGTCCAATATTATGTGTAACTCCACCAACTACACTTATACTTATTATGCTAAACTTCTTAAATTTATGCATAATTAACATAATAAATGTACTTAAAAGTCCTCCTGACAGGCTATATGCCATGCTATATAATGTTCCAAATGTTAGACCTGACAAAACTGCTCGTACTACTGCTAATGTAATAGCATCTTTTGGTTCAAACTTTACGATAGCAATTAATACAACGATATTGGCTAACCCCAACTTTACTCCTGGTATACCAATATGAATTGGTATCAGACTTTCTAAATACCCTAATATAAATGCTAATGCAATTAACAATCCCATCTGTGCAACTTTGTAACTTTTCATTTTGTAACTTTTCATTCTACTGTTCCCCTTTATCTACTGCTTGTTCACTTGCTACAATTTTTACAATTACTTTATGGGGAAGACATACAATCGTTTCTCCAACATGCTCAATCTGAGAGGATTGCACACATACTTGGTTCGAACAGTCTGCTTCTAACATCTTCACTTTCCCATCTTTTACTTGTACTGTATTATAATGTCCATCTTCAAGCTCTACTTTAATCTCAACATCTTCACTAATATTAACAACTTCATACACTTTATCATCAATCGTTATGACAACTTGTTCGCCACTTTTTTTATTCGAAAATTGAAATACTAAAATAAATGCACCTATTAGAAACAACGTACCTATCAATAAAAAATCATTCTTCTTCAACTTATTTCCTCCTGATATTTTCTCTCTTTATGTTGCCTTGACACAAAACTTACTCCTATTTATAATATTTTTGCAACTTATGCAATTTTATTATAAAGGAGTCTTTATGAAAAGAACAAGCAAAAAACAGCGAATCGTGCTATATTGCATTATTTTTCTCATTATTGTTGTGATACCTGTTTACATACTACAGAAAAAGTCAAACAATAGTTCAACACAAGATACCTCTCCTCTTACAGATACTCAGTTTGCCTTGAATACGGTAGTTACTATTACACTCTATGATACCAATGATACTTCTATTTTAGAAGGTGCATTTTCGTTGTGTAATCATTATGAAACTATTTTTAGTCGTACTTTAGAGACTAGTGAATTGTATCAAATCAATCATTCAGATTCTCTCGAACATACAGTTTCTGATGATTTAAAAGAGTTAATTGAGTACGGACTCAAATATAGTAAACTCTCCGATGGTGCATTTGATATTTCGATTGCACCTGTAAGTCAGTTGTGGGACTTCACTGCTGAAGATCCTGTGGTTCCAGATGATTCAGATATTAAAGATGCTATACAATATGTTGGCTACAACAATTTCACTTTAGATGGAAATACTTTGATTCGAAAGAGTGTGAAAAATCAATTGGATCTAGGTGCTATCGCCAAAGGATTTATCGCTGACAAAATTAAAGCATATTTATTAGAACAAGGTGTGAATAGTGCCCTTATTAATCTTGGAGGAAATATTCTGTGTGTTGGTGATAAACTTGGAGAACAGTTTCATATTGGAATCCAGGCACCATTTAAAGATCAGAATGTCACATTAGCTGCAGTTAAAATCGCAGACAAGTCTATTGTTACTTCTGGAATTTATGAACGCTACTTTTACGAACATGATACGTTTTTTCATCATATCTTAGATCCGAAAACTGGCTATTCTTATGATAACGATTTAAGTTCTGTAACAATTATTTCAGATAAATCTGTCGACGGAGATGCATTGAGTACAATGTGTTTTGCACTAGGATTTGACGAAGGAATACGCTATGTGAATGGACGAGATGATATAAATGCCATCTTTGTCACAAGAGACGGAGAAGTGCATTACTCAGAAGGATTTACAGAAAAATACGAGGTAAGTTAGAATATTTATAGTGAATGAAACCAAAAGAAGGGACTCCAAAATGGAGATTCCCTTCTTTTTCTTCATAGCTTTAAATTTTATATCTTTAAATTTTTCCCTTTATACAATTATTTTCACTGGACATTTCTCAGCACATTTTCCACATCCTGTACATTTGCTTTGGTCGATATGGGCAACGTTATTTTCTACTGTAATAGCTCCGAATTCACATTGTCTCATACACAAACCACATCCAATACAACCTACTGCACAAGCATCTTTTACCGCTTTTCCTTTGTCATGTGAGCTACATTTTACTACATGTTTTGTACTGTATGGAACTAGTTCAATTAAGTGGTTTGGACATTCTGCGACACATTTTCCACAAGCTTTACATTTTTCTTTGTCGACTTCTGCAACACCATTTACTACATGGATAGCATCAAATGGACATGCACGTACACAGCTTCCATAACCCATACAGCCATACTCACATTTTTTGTCACCGTGACCTGGAATTAGGGCAAGTTTTTTACAGTCATTTAGACCGTAGTAATTATATTTGATATTGGATTTATCACAAGTTCCTGAACATTTTACAAATGCCACTTGGCGTTCTTTTGCTTCACTGGAAACACCCATAATTTCTCCAATAGCTTTTGCTACTGGATCGCCCCCTACAGGACACGCATTGACTACTGCTTCTCCTTGTGCGATGGCTTTTGCTAAGGCATCACAACCAGCATATCCACAACCACCACAGTTATTTCCAGGTAATTGTTCTCGAACTAAGATTTCTTTTTCGTCTACTTCAACGGCAAACTTTTTCGCTGCTACCCCAAGAAGAAGACCGACTAACAAACCAGTGATACCGATAACAGCGGCTGCTGTTAAGATTCCTGTTAAACTCATCTTATCTCTCCCTTCTTATAGTAAACCAGCAAATCCACAAAATGCGATTGCCATTAAACCTGCCGTTAACAACACAATCGGAGAACCTTTAAATGCTTCTGGCACATCATTATGTTCACAACGTTCACGGATTCCTGCAAGGATAATAATCGAAATGGTAAACCCTAAAGCAGTACCAAATCCATTTACAACACTTTTCAAAATGCCGTATTCTTTTTGAACATTGATGATGGCAACACCTAAAACCGCACAGTTTGTTGTGATTAAAGGAAGGTAAACACCTAATGAACTATATAAAGAAGGCATAGATTTCTTTAAAAACATTTCAACAAACTGAACAAGGGCTGCAATTAATAGGATAAATACGATGGTTTGTAGATATTCTATTTTAAATGGTACTAATATTGCATTGTAAACGATACTACATAGTAAGGATGCTAATGTAATAACGAAGATAACTGCACCGCCCATGCCTGCTGCTGTTTCTACCTTCTTAGATACTCCTAAGAATGGACATAAACCTAAGAACTGGCTTAATACAACGTTATTTACAAGAGCTGCACTGATTAGGATAATTATTAATTCTTTCATCTACTTATCCCCCTTTTTCGCTTCTTCAATCTTCATATGATTTTCCGCACATGCACTTCCTGTACAACTTGCACAGTTTCCACCACAAGTTAATTTATCACTACTATTTGGCTTATTGGTTGCAGATGGTGCTTTAAATTTATTTTGTAAAGCTGTTAAACATGCTAATACAAAGAATGCACCTGGAGCCATAATAAAGATAGATACTGGTTCATAGGAAGATGGTAGTATGCTTAGATTAAATGCAGAACCATTTCCAATAAACTCTCTTACTAAACCAATACAAGTTAAGCCTACTGTAAATCCAAGTCCCATACCGATACCATCACAAGCTGATAGGATAACAGAATTTTTGGATGCATAGGATTCTGCACGTCCTAAAATGATACAGTTTACTACGATAAGTGGTATATAGATTCCTAACGCATCATATAGAGATGAGATAAATGCTTGTAATAACAACTGCACAATCGTAACTAATGATGCTACAACTACGATAAATGCAGGGATTCTAACTTTATCTGGAATCACTTTTCTTAATGCGGAAATTAGCATATTTGACATAATCAAAACTACGGTTGTGGTTAAACCCATACCCATACCATTGACTGCTGATGAGGTAACCGCAAGTGTTGGACACATACCAAGCATTAAGACAAAAGTTGGATTTTCTTTGATAATACCATTGTAAATACGTTCGATATACTTATTCATAATCGTTCCTCCTTTTCCTTAACCTTGCATTACATTTTGTTTTAAAAATGCAATTGCTGCGTTTACACCTTTTGTTACGGCTTTGGTTGTAATAGTGGCACCACTGATTGCATCAATTTGATTATCTGCTGTTGCACCGTCTTTTGTATACTCTATGGCATCTACATTCTTACCTTTAAATTGGTCTTTAAAGTCTGCCTTGGTACAGTTTGCACCTAAACCTGCGGTTTCGCTTGCAGATAATACTTCTAATCCTGTGATTTCACCTTCATTTGTCATGCCCATAGATAGTGAGATATCTCCACCGTAACCTTCTTTGGCAACGAATGAAACTACATAACCGATGGCATTTCCACTTTCATCATTGGCTATGAGCACTTCTGAGATTACTGCACCATCTAGTGCATTGTCGGACAAGAACTGGGCAGAATCTTCAACCTTTTTATCAATTGCTTCATCTGCTGCAAATTCTTTTGCATCGGGATATACTCTTTGATACGCTTCTTGTTTTGCCTTTGCATTTGCTTGTGCAATTGGGTTTTTCGTAACTTCATAAACCAACCCTAAACCTAAACCAGCAAGCAATGTGATAACAAATAAAATAATCGCATCTTTCATTAATGTGCTTTTATTTTTATTTTCCATTTCTAGCACTCTCCTTTCCGAAAGGAACTGGCATAGTCACCTTTTCAATCAAAGGAACTAATAAGTTACAGAAAATAATGGCATAGGATACTCCCTCAGCATTTCCACCAAAGATACGGAAGATACCTGTAAAGAGACCAAGCAATACACCAAATACAATCTGTCCTACTGGTGTAATTGGACTTGTAACATAATCGGTTGCCATAAAGAATGCACCAAGCATTAAACCACCACCACAAAGTTGTGCTGCTAAGTATTCTATATCAAATCCACGTCCACCAAAGATTAGTGCAAATATTGCAAATGTTACAATATAAGTAACTGGAATCTTCCAACTAATAATTTTACGGATAAATAAATATGCAGCACCAATTAAAATGGCAATGACACTTGTCTCACCTATTACACCACCAATAGTACCAACAAACATATCCATCACACTTGTTCCGCCTTGTGTAAGAATATCGGATACGGTACTTGCTTTATCTCCTGATTTAATTAAATACAATGGCGTTGCTCCTGTTACTCCATCGTAAGTAAATGTTGTCATCCTTTTTGCAAATGAAATCATCAAGAAACATCTTGCTGCTAATGCTGGATTCATAAAGTTTTGACCTAATCCACCAAATAATTGTTTTACGATTAGAATGGCAAATACACCACCTAAGATTGGCATCCAGATTGGAACATCTGCTGGTAAGTTCATTCCTAATAAAAGTCCTGTTACTAAAGCACTGTAATCGCCTGTTGTGATTCTCTTATGCATTCCTTTTTCATATATGTATTCAGTTAAGATACATGTTACAACAGATGCGATAAGTACCATTAATGCATTTAAACCGAAGTTATAAACGCCAAAAGCGGCGGCTGGAACTAAAGCGATCGCTACATCTCTCATAATAGTCTTTGTTGAATCTTTACTTCGCACATGAGGCGATGCAGAAACATTTAATAATTCACTCAATGATAACACCTCTTTCCTTCCCTTGTGCTAATTTTTTCTTCTACTGTCAAGTATACTTCTTCTTGTTTGTTTAAAAGATTGCGTTAAGCGACGTTTTGCTGGACATACATAAGTACAGCTTCCACATTCGTAACACTCCATACCATTCAATGCAATAAATCCTGCGTCATCAAATCGATCTGAACATTCTTGCATTTTTTGTGGAATTAAATGACTTGGACAAGCTTCTACGCAACGTCCACAACGTATACATGCACTTGGTTCAAATTCTGCAACTTCATCTCTTGTCATACAAAGAAGCGCGGATGAAGTTTTCATAACTGGAACATTTAAATCATAAAGTGCCATTCCCATCATCGGTCCACCAGAAACTACTTTCTTAGGTTGTGTAGTAAATCCTCCTGCCTCGTCCACCAATTCGGCATAGTTTAAGCCCGTTGGTACACGAAAATTCTGAGGCGTTTTGATTGCATCACCTGTAACTGTTATGATTTTACGAATAACAGGTGTGGATTCACATACTGCAAGATTTACCGCTACTACAGTATCAACGTTGTCTACAACACAACCTGCGTCAGCAGGTAACATGGAGGAATTAATGGCTCTTCCTGTTGTTGCATAGATAAGTTGTCTTTCTGCTCCTTGTGGGTATTTTGTCTTTAGTACTTTTACCTGAATATTAGTTTCGTTTGCAACGAGCTTGCTCATAATTTCTATTGCTTCTGGTTTATTATCTTCGATTGCAATAATACCTTTTGCATGTTCAAATAATTTTAATATAATCTTTAAGCCTTGGATTACTTTTTCAGGTTCTTCTAACATCACTCGATAGTCAGAGGTAAGGTATGGTTCACATTCTGCTCCATTTACAATTACATATTCAATTTTCGAGTCATCCTTTGGTGTTAGTTTAATATGTGTTGGGAAACCTGCGCCACCCATACCTACGACACCAGCATCTTTTATGTAGCTTCTAATGTCTTCCTTGGATAATTTCTCATAATTTCTTTTTTGTCCGACACCTTCTGCCTTTTCATATTGTCCGTCATTTTCTACTACGACAGATACTACTTTTGCTCCAGAAACGGTTAATCTTGGTTCCACTGCTTTTACTGTTCCTGATACAGAACTATATACATGAGCTGATACAAATCCTTGTGCCTCACCAATTTTTTGCCCAACCAGTACCCGTTCTCCTGCTTTTACAATTGGACTTGCTGGTGCACCAATATGTTGAGACATTGGATATACTAAAAGCCCTTTTGGTAATACTTCTCTTATCTTTCGATCTTTGGACATGTCTTTTCCTTCAAATGGATGACTACCACCACGAAATGTTAAAGCCTTCATGTTATACCTCCTTTTTTCATTTAAAGTTAATTATAACACATTCATTTTTCCAATGAACACCTAAGATATAATTTTATTTTAGTGTACTTGATTTCGTACATTTTTACTTCCTATATTTTACAGATAAAATACACAAAAAGAAGAAAATGCCAGCTGCTATGAATATCCATAGCAACTAGCACCATACATTAATACTTCACTTGACAATGTTGTTGTTTTTGGAGATATTTTTCTTTCGTCGCAAGACCACCGCGAATATGTCGCTCAGATTTGTTTAAGTCCAGTACGACTCTTGCCTTACTTGCCAAGGACGGATTAATCTGGACTAATCGTTCTGTAACATCTTTATGTACAGTAGATTTAGAAATTCCAAATTGTTTTGCGGTCTGCCTTACGGTAGCATTATATTCAATAATATAATTGGCAATGTCTACTGCTCTCTCTTCGATATATCCTTTCATACTCACTCCGAAGGCTCGGAAAACCCCCTCAAATACTTGTTGATTAATTGTATGAGGGGTTTTGGTGATTTATGAACTTAAAAACCTGTCTTCTTTTATTTTAATGAGAGGTCTTTCGATACGCTACATAGTTATGTGGTGCATGCCTTTGATTTTCTGGCGGAAGCTGCATATAATCACCGAAAAAGCTTTCTAGATAGATGTGATATCCTGCTGGTGCTGCAAATGTTTCATCTTCAAATTGCATCTCAATCGTATCATCATAGATTTCTCTTGGCATGATATCCTTTTCCCAGTATCTTGATAGAATGTATCCTGCCTGCGTACATGTATCAAAATCATATTGCTCCATCATGGAAATGATTTCATCTCGTAGTTTCCCACGATATTGTTTTACTTGTTCTGTTTCCTCTGAGAATTCAATGAAACTACTAATAAATCTACTATTGCGATTTCGAATTCGATTAAAGAAAGATTGTACTTCCTTCGTATTATAAGGAAGTCCTACTAGTGGAAATACGTCTATGCTCACTCCGCCAGTCATTAAAAATGGATATTCCCATGTCTTCATAACTGTTTGCTTATCAATTAATCTGGAGAAGAAGTTAAAATAAGTATCTGGATGATTGTAAATAGAAAGAATCTCATATCGTTCATCTTCTTTTAAAATATCAAGAAATTTTAGATAGTCTTGCATTGGCATAATAATATCAATATCATCATCCCATGGAATATATCCTTTGTGCCTTACAGCACCTAATAGAGTTCCACCTCCCATATAATATCTTAGGTTGTGTTGCTTGCATACTTCTTTTAAATAGTTGGTGATTTCGATTTGAATTCGTCGCACTTCTTCTTGACTGAGTTTTTCTAGACCAAGACCTTGTGTTGTTGTATCGTCTTGTTCTAACATTTTATCTAACCCAAAGAAGTCAACGGTTTGAAAGATATGTTTGTTCTCTTGGTAGCCAAGAGATTCTAGTTGTTCACGCATCTGATTATAGTACTTTGATGCGATTAAGATTACATAAGAATTGTCAAAGTCCTTTAATAATTCTTCTGGCTTATAAGCACGTATTGCTCGCTTTGCTAGTTCTTTATATTCCTTAAGTTGAAAATGTCGTGGCATAACTTCATCCAAGTATTCATTTAAATCGTCTCTTTTTTTTCGGTCGTTATCCATGTAGGCATAGATAGGATACCCTCTGTCTTCAAGAAATTGCTTACTTGCATATGATGATGTATTTAATCCGAATAGTATGATTTTCTTGTTTTCAAATACTTGCTGTTGTCGTAATTCTTCTAACTTTTCAAACATAAACTTATTTGCATTTTCAATTGTAATCATTGCTGTCCTCGTCATTCTGTCACAAATTTTTGCATTTAATATATCACACTTTTTCATACATATAGAACAATTTTAAAAGTAATATATGTAATTTCGCCATTTTTAATCATCATTCTGATCATTCAGTCGCACAAATGCAAAAAACTATCCTCTATTACCAATAGAGGATAGCCATGCAATAGTTTATTATCCATAGTTTCCGAATAACAATCATTGGACCTCACAAATCCTTTGATTACTTCAGAATTAATATGTTAAACTTCACACTGTTCCCACAATCCTTGAATATACTCTCTCGCCTGAACCGCATTGTCTGGGTTTGTATTTTCAAGTGTTGCATGAATGTAAGGTTTTCTTTCCTTAATAAAACGAATTAACGCATCGTAATTCATCTCACCTGTTCCAGCTGCTACAGAAACTAATTCATTATCTTTCACCACATAGTCTTTAATATGAACCACTGCAACATCTGCTCCCAGTACATCAATTGCATGTTCTACGATTTCCACTTGATTCTGATAATTTTCAATTCCTAGTAAGTTTACTGGATCTAAGATAATTTGAAGATTTGGAGAGTTAATAGCATCTAATACTTTCTTTGCTCTATCGGCATCGTATACGATGTGTTTCCAAACAGGTTCGATTGCCATAATCACACCCATTTTTTCTGCATACTCTACCACAGGACGAAGATTTTTAATAAATGTCTCTAACGCTTCCTCGGAACGACAAGCAGGTTCATGTCGGTATGCTTCATTTGGTGCGCCTGTTTCTGTTCCAACCACTCCACATCCTAATAAACTTGCAAAACGGATATGTGCTTTATAGCGTTCTGTAATCTGTTTTAACTTTTCCTCATTTGGATTGGCTAAATTTAGATAACAACCTAACACTGCAATATCAATTTCATTCTTCTCGAATAATCTCTTTAAATACATTGCTAGACCTGGTGTTAAGGCTTCATCCTTTACGGAGTACTCCTTAATGACCTTTCCTAACGCTAAATGTCCACATAAGAAGCCTTGTTCTTTTACAACTTGTAGGCGTTCTTCTAATGGTAGTGTTTTTGCATCGTGCAAACGAATTCCTAATTGCATACTCAACCTAACCTTTCTATTCTCTCTGAGCTAAATTGTGATCTAATTCGTGATCTAAATAGTAAGCTACCTTGTAACTCCAATTCTATCTCATATTCTGCTCTAATCCTGTTTCAAATTATCAGTATTGTAAATCTGGAATGTCTCACCTACATTACCTTCAATCTCAACATTGTGTAAAATTAAATTATCAATGTTATTTGCATAGATACCAAGACGAGTCATTGGTTCAATGCCATCCATCATCGCTGGTACATCTGCTTTCGGTTCTTCTGCAAATGTTGCTTTGATATTCGACATCTCTATACATTCAATTTTCTTTTCTGGAAGTCCATAAAAATATGCTACTGCCACATGACAGTCTTTGCAGACAATGTCTCTGAAGTACAGACTTTTAATATGAGGCGTTCTTTCATCGACAGGTAGTGCCTCTTTGGTTTGTACATAATCAGAGTGACCGTCTGGATCGCAGAAATAAAAACTATTTGCAACAAATCCAGTCATAACATGTTCCATCTGGATATTCTCGAAGATAACATCTTCTACAACAGCCTGCACGCCGCGTCCACGTCTTGTTTTAATACGTAATCCACGATCGGTATGACGGAAAATACAATCACGTACATGAAGTTTTTTCACGCCACCTGCCATTTCACTTCCTATTGTAACAGCACCGTGACCATTTTCCATAAAGCACTGGCGAATTTCAATATTTTCTGATGGAGTTTTATATTTTGCTCCCATATATAACTTTCCAGATTTAACAGCGATACAATCGTCTCCTAATGAGAAATGTACACCTAGAATGGATACATTTTTACAGGATTCTGGATCAAGCCCATCTGTATTTGGTGAGTCCGCTGGATTGTGGACATAAAGGTTATAGAAATTAATGTCTTCGCAAAAATATGGATGTATCGTCCAAGCCGGGCTGTTTTGGAATGTAAGCCCCGATACGGTTACATTTTTACATTGATTTAAATAAAGAAGTCTTGGACGGAATGCTCCCTTCATAATCTTAGGATCCTTCCACCAAGTTTCCTTACTTCCATTACCTTCTATGACACCTTCCCCATAGATAAGGACATTTTCCACCTGAATACCTGTAAGGATACTTGAAAACATTGGAAGTGGATTTCCTTCCCATGTTCCTAAGTTGTATTCATCTGTTTCGTCATAACTTTCAATAAGCCCTGGAAATACAGGAAATTTTTCGCGTTCTGTAACAGCAGACAGTACTGCACCTTTAGCGATTTCAAGTTTTATATTGCTCTTTAAAAAGAGGCTGGTAATCTTGTAATTACCAGCCGGAATTAAAACGCGTCCATGCTCTGGACAGGCTAGGATTGCAGATTGGATAAATAATGTATCGTCTGTGATACCATCACCTTTTGCTCCAAAGTCACGTACATTCAGTGTTACAAATTCATAATCCGTAGTAAATTCTAACTCCTGGGATTCCCCTTTGCTATTCTCTACTCGAATCTTATATGATGTATTAGGTTTCAAATCTGACAGGTAAGTAATTACTTGATTTGAAGTTCTACATTCATCATTTACAAACACTTTATATTCTTCCTTGCAATAGAAAACTCCACCATCGTTAATTTCAACCACTGCATATCTTACAGATTTCATAATTAACTTTAGTTTCATTTCTATCTACCTTAACCTTTCACGGCACCCGCTGAAATACCATCAACGAAAGAACTCTGAGCACAGAAGAAGATTACAAGTGATGGGATAATGGAAATCAAGGAGATTGCCAATACCCTGTTCCAAGAGAATCCTGTATCACCATCCATGGATAGTTTTACGAAGATAGCTGCTGGATAACGTTCTGGAGTCTTTACATAAAGCAAAGGTCCCATGTAGTCGTTGTTAGACCACATAAACTGGAATAATGCACAAGATACAATCGCTGGTTTTAACATAGGAACAATAATTTTTACTAATGTTTGAACTACGTTACATCCATCGATTTTCGCTGCTTCTTCTAATTCCTTTGGAATGTTACGAAGGAACTGAATTAACATGAATACGAAGTAAGTATCAATAGCAAATAATGTAGGAACGATAATTGGAAGATATAAAGCACTATCAATCCAATGTAATTTGTTAAATAACTGATACTGTGGTACGTTTAATACTACTTGTGGTAAGAATAAAGTAGACATTAATACTGCGAATAAAAAGTTTTTACCCTTAAAGTTAAATCTACCAAATCCGTATGCTGTAATTGTTGCTGAGAAAATTGTAAATACAACTTTCGGAATAACGTATTTATAAGTATTTAATAAAGATTTCCAAATGTTAATCTGTCCACCATAGTTTTTCATTGCATTTTTGAAACCATCAATTGTTGGGTTCTTTGGGATAAATCCAACGCTTGAGAAAATTTCACTATTAGTTTTAAAACTTGCTCCAATCATCCAAAGTAATGGATAAACCATGAAAAAACCAACAAATATTAATATTGCATATTGAAGGAATTTTGCTAAATACTTCTTTTTACCTAATGTCATCGTTTTCTACCTCCCATCATCATCTGAATAATATACCCAGTATTTCTGGCTCAAGGTTGCAATAACTGTAAAGAACATGATGATTAAGAACATAATCCAAGCCATTGCATAGGATAAACCTGTCTTCTTAGTACCAAACGCTGAGTTATAAATTAACAGTGATGCTAATGTTGTAGAACTTCGAGGACCACCCTTTGTAATGATATAAGGTCCGTTGAATTCCTGGAATGCTTGGCAAAGCTGAGTTACTAAGTTATAGAAAATAACAGGTGTAATTAATGGTACTGTAACGCTAAAGAATTGTCTCCATTTACCTGCCCCATCAATAGATGCTGCTTCATATAGGTCAGCTGGCACACCTTTTAGAGCTGCAAGGAAAATAACCATCGCAGAACCAAACTGCCAAACTCTTAAAAGACAAATAACAAATAATGCTTTGTCAGGATCACTTAACCAGTTCGGTCCTGCAATACCGAAAATTGCTAATGCGGAGTTAAGTAAACCATCATCTTTAAAAATTGCTTTCCAAAGAACGGCAATTGCTACAGAACCACCTAAGATAGATGGAATATAGTAAGCGGTTCTAAAGAAATTAACTGCTTTTATCTTAAAGTTTAAGATATAAGCAATAAATAGTGCTGCAACCAATTTCAATGGTACTGTCATAAACGCATACTTAAATGTTACTTGAAAAGCTTTGACAATCTTTGTATCAGTAAATATTTTTTCGTAATTCATAAAGCCCCATTCTGTTGCTTCATGGAACAGCTGCTCATTAGAGAAACTGTAAACTAAAGAAGATCCAAATGGATAAAGTTTAAATACTAAGAATCCAATCAACCAGGGAATGATAAAGAAAAACCCTGTGTTGTTCTTGTAAAATCTTACAAATGCATTTTTCTTCTTTGCCGGCTTTGAACTTCCAGCAGCAATCGCATTACTGCTCATAACAACACCCCAATTCTTTAATTTTTTTTGTCTTGTTTGCTACCATGTATTGTGAATATGTCATCATCAGAATGCCTACCATTCTAAGATTACTCCATAATTCATCCTTTGTTTCACCATTATGAAAGTATATTAAGATGTTATTCAATAACACTTCTGCAAATCCATAATACTTTTCTGCTAATAATACTTTCTCATTACAAGCCTTCATAACAGCATATGCCACTATGATTGATATCTTTTCATTTCCTTCCATATGTAGAAGTTCTGGACAGACTTTGATTACTTCCTTAAAGTACTGCTCAAGTAGCCTGTAATGTTCAAATATTTCAATGGACGTCTTGTCCATTGTTTCTATTAATGCCAATAAGTATTGAGCGACTGTTTCACAAGCTGATGAATCTTCACCGTATATAGCTATATTTTCCGGTTTGGCCCCATCATTTCTAAAATGAATTTGTGCCTCATTTGAATTAAATAAATACTTTCTGGCATCTCTAAATTGTGCAATGATTTCTTCATAACACTCTTTATTTTCAAATTTAGTTTCATACTCCATATAAAATGGCTGTACAGAACAGAATTTCTTCATGTCGTCCTCCATGCAGCCACATTGTATGGTATTTTTCCATTCAACCTTGAATTTGGGTACCTCTTTTTTTAATGCATCTATCGCTAATTTATACTTTTCCTCTTTTGTTTGACCATAAGCCCAGATAAGAGTACCACCCAAATTCATATGTTCTAATGTAAAATTGCCATTCTCGTATCCTTTAATTTTGCCTTCACTATCAATTAACTTTTCCGTATATTTTAAAATATAGTCTTTGTAAAACATTTCGTTGGTTACTTGATACAAGTTAATACATCCTTTTAACAATGTACCAATACCTTCTAGAACTTCTGCAGTTTCTTGCTCTGCATTTGTTAAAAATGATTTGAAAAATTGGTTCATATGATTTCTCCTATACCATATGTCAGTCTTTCTTACTTCATTAATTCTTTATTTGTGAGCCAGCAGGAAAACCTGCCAGCCCACTATATTAGGCATTTCTTGTAAACTTGGTTAATTAAGCACCAATTGCTTCGTTAACACCATTGATTAATGTTTCAGCTGCTGTTGCAACATCATAGTCACCATAGCTGTAACCTGAGAATACATCTTTGTAAATACCATCTTCTGCTTTTAATAGAGAATCTTCATAGTGTTCATCAATTGGGAAAGATACCCAATCCATAACTTTACCGTTAGCTTCTGCAACGTGTGCATCAAGTAACTCGTTATCTGTACAAACTTGAAGAGCTGCTTTGCTTAGAGGTACTCCTCTTTCACTTCCAAGAAGTTTAACACCTTCTTCTTCATTTAATAAGAAGTTAATTAACATAGCACATTCTTCTGGATGTTCTGTTGTTTGAGAAATAGCTAAAGCTAAGGATACTTTAGAGAAACCACCCTTTGCATCACCCATACCTGTTAATTCATCACCAACAACAAGTTCTTGGCCTTCTTCTAAAGAACCTTCGTATTTTGTTGCCGCTGTATCCCATTCAAAGATACCTGCATAGTGACCATCGATCCAATTTGTATCTTTATCGATAGATTCCGCACCATCACCATAGTATTTTTCAAGTGTTGGCATTACATGGTTATCTTCTAAGGATTTGATGAATTCTAAACCTTCTTGAACTTCTTCTTGAGAGAATTGTAATTGACCATCTTGAACCCAAGCTTTGTTATATTTAGATTCTAAGTAGAATGTCATAAGGATCATTCTATCGTATTCACCTAAGCAAAGTGGATAATAATCATCACCTAATTTTTCTTTAAATGTTTGACCAGCTGCTAATAATTCATCAACAGATGTTGGTGTAGCAATGCCAGCTTTATCAAATGTTGTTTTGTTCCAGTAGAAAATTCTACCTGTCATAGAAACAGGAATTGCTTGTAAAGAACCATCAACGGAGCAAACATCTAAAGCACTTTGTTCGAATTGTGTTAAATCGATTGTATCAGAGTAATCGTTTAAGTTTACGAATGTACCTCCATCGCTGCTGTACTGAGAAATCCAGTTCCAGTTGATTTGGTTAATGTCAGGTGCTGTACCTGTAGAGAAAGCTGTTGCCATACTGTCTTCCCATCCAGACCAAGCTCCGTATTGAGTTTCAACAGTGATCCAATCATACTTTTCTTGGAATTTTTCGATTGCTGCTAATGTAGCTTCATGTCTAGAATCTCCGCCCCACCATGAAAACTTGATTGTAACAGGTTCTTTGCTATCACCATCTGCACTACTATCTGCAGATGCTTGAGTATTATTTGCAGATGTTGATGCGTTATTGTTATTGTTGCCACCACATGCTGCTAATGAAAGTGCCATTGTTCCAGCTAAAGCTAAAGCTACTAATCTTTTTAATCTCATATTTCTCTTCTCCTTTTCATATAAAATATGCCTAATATATTAAACATGCTTCTCTTCCAAATAAGTTGCATATTAATACCAGAGTTAATAAAAATATAATCGTTGTTCTCTTTATGGTTGTTTTCCTATGTAAGCTAAAATACCACCATCAACATATAAAACATGACCATTTACGAAGTTAGATGCATCAGAAGCTAAGAATACTGCTGGACCTGCTAAATCTTCTGGTGTTCCCCATCTTGCTGCAGGAGTTTTCGCAATAATAAAGCTATTGAAAGGATGACCTTCTTCTCTAAGTGGTGCTGTCTGAGGTGTAGCAATGTAGCCAGGTCCAATACCGTTACATTGGATATTGAATTCACCATATTCAGATGCAATGTTTTTCGTAAGCATCTTAAGACCACCTTTTGCTGCTGCATAAGCAGAAACAGTTTCACGTCCTAATTCACTCATCATAGAGCAGATGTTAATGATTTTTCCATGACCTTTTTTAATCATGCTAGGGATTACCGCTTTAGATACGATAAATGGTGCATTTAAATCTACATCAATTACTTGACGGAATTCAGCAGCTGTCATATCACACATTGGGATACGTTTGATAATACCTGCATTATTAACAAGGATATCAATTACGCCTACTTCTTCTTCGATTTGTTTTACCATAGCATTTACTGCATCTTCATCTGTTACGTCACAAACATAACCGTGAGCTTTAATACCTAATTCAGCATAAGCTGCTAAACCTTTATCTACTAATTCTTGTTTAATATCGTTGAATACAACTGTTGCACCAGCTTTTGCATATTCGCTAGCGATTGCAAAACCGATTCCATAAGATGCACCAGTAACTAAAGCAACTTTTCCTTCAAGGGAAAAACTATTTAATGATGACATGTTAGTACCTCCATATTTATTAAATGTTTTTTATCTGAAACTATTTTAAATCCTGCATTGCACAGCCGTCCATATCGTCGAAGTCTTGGTTTTCACCAACCATACCCCAGATAAATGTGTATGCCTGTGTACCAGAACCAGCATGAATTGACCAGCTTGGGGAAATAACAGCTTCTTCATTGCGCATTACGATGTGTCTTGTTTCTGTTGGTTCACCCATGTAGTGGAATACTAATGCGTCTTCAGGCATTTCGAAGTATAAATAAACTTCCATTCTTCTGTCATGTGTGTGACATGGCATTGTGTTCCATACGCTACCTGGTTTTAAAGAAGTCATACCCATAACAAGCTGACAACTTTCTACTTGACCTGGAAGGATGTACTTTGTAATAACTCTGTGGTTAGATTCTTCTAAAGAACCTAATTCTACATTTACACAATCCTCTGGTTTAATGAAAACTGTTGGATATGTTGTGTGTGCTGGAGCACTATTGAAATAGAATTTTGCTGGATTACTTGGGTCTTCACTGTTAAATAAAATGTCTTTAGAACCCATACCAATGTATAAACCATCTTTGTAATCTAATGTATAAACTGTACCATCAACTGTAACAGTACCTTTACCACCGATGTTGATAATACCCATTTCTCTTCTTTGTAAGAAATAATCTGCACGGATTTCTTCACCAGCAGTTAATTTCATTTCTTTTGTAGGAACTGCGCTACCTACGATGATACGGTCGATGTGACTGTATAATGTTTTTAGCTCATCCACTTTGAATAAATCTTGAATTAAGAATTCTTCTCTTAATCTATCAGTTGTATAATGTTTTACGTCTTTTGGAGATGCTGCTGTACGTAATTCCATTGTTAACGCTTCCTTTCTCTCTTATATCCTTTTCTATAGGAATTCCTAACGGGAGTTTGCCGAGCTCTTGCAAGCAAGAGCCCGTGCAGATTTTATCATCTTGTTAGGAAGATAATATCTTATCCTTTTTTATTTGCTTCAAACTATCTTTGAACACGACCAGAACCATCGCCACCTGCTAATTTCATAACTTCATCAACAGATACTTGGTTGAAGTCACCTTCGATACTGTGTTTTAAGCAGCTTGCTGCAACAGCAAATTCAATTGTCTCTTGTGCTGCAAATTCATTGATGCAAGCGTAAATAAGACCACCACCGAAGGAGTCACCGCCACCTACACGGTCAACGATTTTCATGTTGTAGCTCTTGGAGAAGTAGTATTCTCCATCTGTGTATAACATCGCTGCCCAGTTATTTTCACTAGCAGAGATAGATGTTCTTAATGTGATAGCAACTTTGGAGAAGTTGAATTTTTCTGCTAATTTTGCAGCAACTTCTTTATATCCTTCATGGTTTACTTCACCTTTTGTAACATCTGTATCAGAAGCCTTGATACCAAATACATCTGCTGCATCTTCTTCATTTGCAATACAAACATCTACATATTCACAAAGTTTTGTCATGCATTCCTGTGCTTCTGCTTTTGTCCATAATTTATTACGATAGTTAAGGTCACAGCTGATTGTGATGCCTTTTGCTTTTGCAGCTTTACAAGCTTCTAAACAAATTTCAGCGACATTAGCACCTAATGCTGGAGTGATACCTGTGAAATGGAACCAATCAGCTCCTTCAAAGATTTCATCCCAGTTAAAGTCTGATTTATCAGCTAAAGCGATAGAAGAACCAGCACGGTCATAGATTACTTTAGAAGGTCTTTGAGAAGCACCTTTTTCTAAGTAGTAGATACCTACTCTGTCTCCACCTCTTGAGATGAAAGATGTATCAACACCATATTTTCTTAATGAATTCACAGCCGCTTGACCAATTTCATGTTTTGGAAGTTTTGTAACAAACTTAGCATCTAATCCATAGTTAGCAAGAGAAACTGCTACGTTAGCTTCACCACCACCATATGTTGCACCGTAAGATTCAGCTTGAACGAATCTATAGTATCCTTCTGGTGCTAGTCTTAACATAATTTCTCCAAATGTAATAACTCTTTTACTCATTCTAAAATTCCTCTTTCTTTCCCTGTGTTACTTATATGTGATGTCACTATGGACATCTCTATATCTAATTTTACTTATTAACTCTATTTTTGAACTAAATGTATTGCAAAACCGCCAACTTCGTCTTTTAGGTAAGCTACAGTCATATTGCCTTTTGCGTCATATTTTGCAGTACTTGGATCAATTTCAAAACCATTTTTCGATAATTGATATACCGCACGGTCAACAAAGTTTGTTGCGATTGCGATATGTCCTTTTGCGCCTCTGAAGATCGTTTTCATAACTTCTATTCCAGAGCTTGCGAAGATGGAACTATTACCAACCTTCTTTTCAAATCCAAACATTGCTTGGAATGTATCAGCTACATCACTTGCAGCCTCTTCATTTTCCATGTTAATTCCAACATGTTTTACTTCAAATCCTAACATTGCACGAACAGCTTCTCTTGTAAGCTCTTCAATTTTATCGAACTCTTTATTGTTGATGTAGTCTTTGTTTACCATCCAGCTACCACCACATGCGATGATTGGAGCAAATTTTAAATATTCCACTACATTCTTTTCATTAATTCCACCAGTAGGCATAAATGTCATTTTGTTATATGGTGCTGACATAGCCTTTAACATTTTAAGTCCACCTGCCGCTTCGGCTGGGAAGAATTTAACTGTTGATAATCCTAAAGAAATTGCTTGTTCTAAATCGCTTGGATTTGCTGTACCTGGTACAATTGGAATATTTCTTTCAACACAATATTTCACAACTTCAGGATTTAAACCTGGGCTAACAATAAATTTTGCACCGCTTTCTACTGCTTGATCAACTTGTGCAGTTGTTAATACAGTACCTGCTCCCACTAACATTTCTGGGAATTTATCTGCCATTACTTTAATCGCGTCTGCTGCTGCTTCTGTTCTAAAAGTAACTTCAGCACATGGAAGACCTCCATTGCAAAGTGCTTTTGCTAAAGGTTCCGCATTCTCCACATCATCAATTGCGATAACTGGAACAATACCAATTTTTGAAATTTGATCTAAAATACTGTTCATATTTCCTCCTAAAGTTCCTTTTTCCAAAGTTCTTATATAAATTTTATAAAGTTACACCTTTTTTCCAAATAGCTAGATCATGAAATCCTGCTTCTTCACTTTTAACTTGCTTGCCTGATGCAACTGATAAAACTGTCTCTAATAATTCCCTTGCAAGTTCGTCTTTTGGCATACCTTCTACCATTCTGCCAGCATTAAAGTCAATCCAGTTTGACTTGCCGTTGGCTAAAGCAGAATTTGTAGCTATCTTTATTGTTGGAACTGGACACGCAAATGGTGTTCCTCTTCCTGTTGTAAATAAAACAATGTGTGCTCCAGATGCTGCTAATGCAGTGGAAGCAACTAAATCATTACCTGGTGCACAAAGAACATTTAAGCCCTTTGTATCTACTCTCTGTCCATATTCCAAAACGTCTACCACTTTAGACATTCCAGCTTTTTGAACACAACCTAATGATTTTTCTTCTAAAGATGAGATACCACCTTTTTTATTACCAGGAGATGGATTCTCATAAATAGTTTGATTATGACTTGTAAAATAGTTCTTGAAGCCATTGATTAAATCTACTGTTTTATTAAAAATAGTTTCATTTACACAACGATTCATTAATAAAGTTTCTGCGCCAAACATCTCTGGAACTTCAGTTAAGACTGTTGTACCGCCTTCGCCGATTAACAAATCGGAAAATGCCCCAACAACAGGGTTTGCCGTAATTCCGGATAATCCATCGGATCCACCGCATTTTAAACCAATTACTAATTCATCTGCACTAATCTTTTCTCTCTCAAATGTTGATGCATAGTCAACAAGTTCAGAAATCATGTCTAGTGCTACTTCTATCTCGTCATCTACTTCTTGTGAAACTAAAAACTTAACTCTGTTTTCGTCATATTCACCGATATACTCTTTTAAAACATCAATATTACTATTTTCACAACCAAGTCCTAAAACTAAAACACCACCAGCATTTGGATGATTTACTAAATCCGCTAAAATAGTTCTAGTATTTTCTTGATCATCACCCATCTGAGAACATCCATATGGATGTGGGAATGTAACTACCGCTTCTACAGACCCTTTCACAAGCTTTGCTGCTCGTTTTTCAATCGCTGTTGCAACATTATTTACACAGCCTACGGTTGGTACAATCCAGATCTCATTACGAATTCCTACAGAGCCGTTGCTTCTACGAAAACCATCAAAACTATATTCTGTTTTCTTGTCTTTCTTATCATCCTCGTTTGTGAAAGACGGTTTGTATGTATAATGCAACAAATCGCCTAAAAGTGTTTTTAGGTTGTGCGTGTGTATCCATTGCCCCTTTTTAATGTCATCGGTTGCTTTTCCAATCGGATGTCCATATTTCAATATTGGACTCTCCTTTGGGATATCTCTTAAAGCAACCTTATGACCTTGAGGAATATCTTCAAGCAATGTAACACTGTCGTTTTCTATCATAAGTGTTGTACCAGCTTTTAGTGGCTTTAACGCCACCATAACATCGTCACTATTATGAATTTTTATTACTTCTTGTATTACTTCTTGCATGGTATAAGCACCTCATATATTTTTAATTGCGTACCAAAGTGTAATCATTCTATCACAAAATCATGCATTATCAAAAATTGATGTCATTATTATACACTATTTTGTATAAACTTAAAATAACTTGTATGATTTATGATTATTTTAAATTATTTTGTAATGCAGTTCTCATTCCAGCATTTTTGATTTCATCTAGGTAACTAGCAACTTTTTCAACTAATCCATCAATTGCGGATAAATCAGTTCCAAAGAATTTTTCATTTGATAAGAATGCCTTAACAAATTCTGTAGAAGTCTTTGTTGAGTTATCTTTAAAGAACTCAAGAACATCTTTATCATCGCGAATCATGTACTCTTCACCATCTCTGCGGCCTACTAAGCTATCTTCTCTAAGTTCAACACTTGAATAGAATGCCATTAAAGATGCAAGAGAAAATGTTAAATGTTTTGGTAAAACTCCATTTATATCAATATATTTTAAGAAGCTTGGCATACATCTTGCTCTCCATTTGGAAACGGAGTTTAAAGATATAGCTAATAATGCGTGTTTGATATATGGATTATAAAATCTTTCAATAACAGCATTAGCAAACGCTTCACAGTCTTCTTTTTCTAATGACAATGTAGGGATTACTTCATTAAAAATTGTTTCTTTCATGAAGGTACGAACATCATCATCTTCCATGGATTCTAGTACAAAATCATTTCCTGCTAAGAAAGATGCTAAAACAAATGAAGTATGTGCTCCATTTAAGATTCTAACCTTTCTTTCTTTGTAAGGTTTTTGATTGTCTGTGAAAAGAACTGGAAGTCCTGCTTTATCAAGTGGAAATTCACCTGAAATATCTTTTTCACTTTCAATTACCCAAAGTGCAAATGGTTCTGCTGTTACGATTAATTGGTCTTCGTAGCCCATTTCTTCCCATAAGTCTTTCGCTTCTTCACTAGGGAAACCTGTTACGATTCTATCAACTAAAGTACTACAGAATACACATGCATCTTGAATCCAATCAACAAATGCATCTTCTAAGTTCCAAAGTTTTGCTAATTTTAAAACACATTCTTTTAAGTGTTTTCCATTGTCGTCAATTAGCTCAACTGGAAGGATAATTAATCCTTTTTCTTTATCTCCTTTGAAATATGTATATCTTTCAAATAAGAACTTAGTCAATTTACCCGGATACGTTTTAGGAGGCATGCTCTCAAATTTGTCTGTATCGTCATAAACGATGCCTGCCTCTGTTGTATTGGAAACGATAAATCTTAAAGTATCTAATTTTGCATAGTTAGAATATTTTTCATATTCAAGATATGCGTCTACGGAATCTGAACAGCTTGTTACAATTCTCTTTGTAACACTCTTATTTCCATCTACAATTCCTCTAAGTACTACTGAATATTGATTTTCTTGGTTACGGAATCTGTCAAGATTACCAAACTCAATTGGTTTTACTAGTGCGATGTTTCCATCAAATAATCCTTTTTCATTCGCGATATCAATCATATAATCTACGAAACCACGAAGGAAGTTTCCTTCACCAAACTGTAGTACTTTAACAGGTCTGTCGACTGCATTTGAAATTTCTTTATTTAGTAATTGCATTTTCTTACCTCTTCAACTCAAATTGTAAGTACTTACATAAACTATTTTACTAGTTTTTTCCCTGTAAGTCAATAATTTTTTTCATCTTAATTTAGCACTTTAACTATTTTATTCCTTTCAAATAAAAAAATGTTTGTTAATTTCTTATAGAAGCCACATTTGCCTTGTATTTTAAAAAGACTTATTGTATAATAAAATCGTAAGAAACTGAAAGTGTTTACATATTTGTTTACATAATACATATATGAAAGAACTATGAAAGAATTACAAATAAATAAAATTTATGCATTGAGGTGCTGCAATGAATATCTATGATATATCAAAAAAAGCTGGTGTTTCCATTGCAACTGTTTCGAGAGTTATTAATGGAAATTCCAATGTAAGCGATAAAACCAGAGCGAAAGTCTTAGCTATTATCGAAGAAAGCGGATATACACCAAATGCATTTGCAAGAGGGTTAGGGCTTGATACCATGCAAACAATTGGTATCTTGTGTGCGGATTGTTCCGATCCTTATTTAGCTCGCGCTATCTTCTTATTGGAGCGCGAACTTCAAGCACATAAATACGATTCCATTTTATGCTGTACCGGCTATCAATTAGAGACTAAGAAAAAACGTCTCAACCTGCTCATGTCTAAGCGTGTAGATGCCATTATAATGGTCGGTTCTAACTTCGTTGAAATCAAAGACGAAGACAATGAGTATATACGCCAAGCCGCAAAGCAAATGCCAATTATGATCCTAAACGGTGCATTAGAAGGGGACAAAATTTATAGCATACTATGTGATGATTATCGCGCCATGTACGATTCTACAACGGCATTAATTGATAGTGGTCGTAAAAATATCTTATACCTATACAATTCGTTATCATATAGTGGATTAAAAAAGGTCGGTGGTTTTAAAGCCGCATTAGAAGGCCGTGGTATTCCAATTCGCGAAGAGTATATCCAGTACATAGAGGGAAGTATAAGTGATATTAAGAAGAAACTAATCAGAATGTATGAAAAAGGTCTAGCTCTTGATGGAATTATTACAGCAGATGATAATTTGGCAATTGGAGCCTTAAAATTTGCAAAAGCGAAGAACTTATCTATTCCAGATGAGTTATCAATAATTGGTTACAATAATTCTCTTATTACAGAATGTTGTGAACCAGAACTATCATCAATTGATAATAAACTGGAATGTGTTACGAAAAACTGTATTAATTCTTTAATGGGAGTATTTGCAGGCGAAGACATTCCACTGAAAACCATTTTTTCCGCTGATTTAGTCAAAAGAGGTACAACAAGTTTTTAAAAATGAAGGAGAATTCAATTATGAAAAAATTTATGGATGAAAATTTCATACTGACAACAGAGGTTGCGCAAGAGTTATTCCATAACTATGCAGAAAAGATGCCTGTTGTTGACTACCACTGTCACATCAATCCTAAGGAAATTGCAGAGGATTTACAATTCCAAAACATTACACAAGTTTGGTTAGGTGGCGACCATTACAAATGGCGATTAATGCGTTCCAATGGTGTTGATGAAAAATACATAACTGGTGATTCATCAGATTGGGAAAAATTCGAAAAATGGGCTGAAACACTTGAAAGATGTATCGGTAACCCAGTATATCACTGGAGCCACTTAGAATTACAAAGATTCTTCGGCTACAAAGGTAACCTATGCAAGAAAACAGCAAAAGAAGTTTGGGACTTATGTAACAAAAAATTACAAGACCCATCCATGAGTGTACGTAACTTAATCCGTATGTCCAACGTTACTCTAATCTGCACAACAGACGATCCTGTTGACTCCTTAGAATGGCATAAAGTAATTGCAGAAGATACTTCATTTGAAACAAAAGTACTTCCAGCATGGCGTCCAGACAAAGCCATGAACATCGAAAAACCAGAATACTTAGACTACTTAAGTTGTTTAGAATCCGTAAGTGGTATTCAAATAAAAGACTTCGCATCCCTAAAAGAAGCTCTTAAAAACAGAATGGACTTCTTCCACTCCATGGGATGTAAAGTATCCGACCACGCTTTAGAATACGTAATGTACGTACCAGCTTCTGACGAAGAAATCGAAGCAATCTTTGCAAAACGTATGAACAACGAAACACTATCCAACGATGACATGCTAAAATTCAAAACAGCATTCATGATCTTTGTTGGTAAAGAATACAACAAATTAGGATGGGTTATGCAATTACACTACGGTTGTAAACGCGACAACAACACACTACGCTACAACCAATTAGGACCAGACACAGGCTTCGACTGCATCAACAACTACGCACCAAGCGCACAATTAGCCGACTTCCTAAATGCATTAAACATCACAGACGAACTACCAAAAACAATCATTTACAGCTTAAATCCTAACGACAACGCAGCAATCGGTACTATCCTAGGTTGTTTCCAAGGTACAGCTGCAGCAAGCAAAATCCAACAAGGTTCTGCATGGTGGTTCAACGATCACAAAACAGGAATGATCAACCAAATGACATCCTTAGCAAACCTAGGTGTTCTATCCAACTTCGTAGGTATGCTCACAGACTCCAGAAGCTTTTTATCCTACCCAAGACATGAATACTTCAGAAGAATCCTTTGTGATTTACTAGGTAAATGGGTAGATAATGGTGAATATCCATACGATATGGACGTTCTTGGAGAAATCGTAAACGACATTTCCTATAACAATGCGATGAAATACTTTAATTTCACCGTATAATTATTTGATATAAAAAACGTTGTAACACACAATTTTGTGTTTACAAAAATATACCCTTTTTTCTTCGACTGTTCCAACAAACCTCCCTTTAGTTGGAGCAGTCATTTTAAACAAGAAGAGAACATGTATTGCCCTAATGGCTTCTACAAAATGTTCTCTGCTGTAGGATTTCAAAATGAATATTGGTTATGACAGAGAACATTTCAGTAAGCCAACCGGGCAACACATGTTCTCTTTTTTTAAACTGTTTCTATCATTTCTTGCTTACATCTGCTTTCATTCTCTTGCTCTGACTTTCTTACATTTATACTTACATAAAAACGAATTATGTAAGTACTTCTTACATAATTCGTTCTATCCTGTTTCTCCATATACTTAATGTATAGAATACTATCATTCACTTTATATTGTTCTAATAACTTTTAGTTTCTATATTCATGAATCCATAATATTTCTTATTTGCTGTATGAATGTTTCTTCACTGCTTTTACTTTCATTGATAATATCAAAAAAGGTACCATTAATTTTAGTTTTACCACTAAACAAACACACCTCATTTGATTCATTATTATTTACATAAAAAATAGACATTGGTAATCCTCCAGCAATCACATATGGATTATCATTTTCACTTGATTCAACTAATTCCATTTTTCTAAGCACTTGATAAACCTTTTTACTTTCATCTAATGAAATTAATTCATCTTGAATCATAATATGGTCTATTTCTTTTTGTTTCTGATATGTAAAAATTATATTATGTTGAGATGAATCCTCTTCTTGATATTTCCCCCAAAAAATAATGACGATAAAGCAAATTAGTAACATGAAACCAATTAAAAATACTTTTCGTTTCATGCAAATCACCTCTCTTCCAAAAAACTCCTCTATATATTATTTATAATCAAATATTATATAATATTCTTCAAAAAAGCACAATTTTAAATTATATTTTGCATCCCACACCAGTTTCGCCACAAAATTACAGGGATAGCCAACTGTTCCTGAATGGCTTACTGAAATGTTCTCCGTCACAAACAAAACGTCCCCCACTAAACATCAGCGGAGAACGTTTTGTAGAAGCCAATGAAGGAATAGTTGGCTATCCTCAATCGAAATACTCATCCTCCGGCTCATAACTATTCATATAACTCTCTTCCATAAAAAAATCTTCTGCATCTGTATCAAGGTCACCGTATTCGCTTTGGTAGCCGTATTGTTTTACTTTATCTTTTTTAGAAAAAAACCTGTGAAGTCCTTCCATCATAGTCAGTCATTCCTTTCTTGTGTAAGTATAAGATTAGTTATATTTTGACTATTTTTCTGAGGGTTTATACATTCCCCTAATTTTTTTTATAATTTGATACTATTTCGATTTTCTATAAATATAATGTATATATAGAAAACGATTGGAGAAATTTTATGCGTAATACGTATCCTTTTATGCTGGATCCTTTGGACTATCCAATGGATGCCTTGGAACCTTTTATTGACGAACAAACGATGAATGTGCATTTCAACATTTTGCTAAGAAATTATGTGAATAAGTTGAATGATGCATTGGAGCACTATCCAGAACTGCAATTTTGGACGTTGGAACAATTGCTAATTAATGCGGCGTTGTTGCCGTCAGCCGTAAAAGAACCGATTATTAATAATGCAGGCGGGGTTTTTAATCATTATTTGTTTTTTGATATGATGACAGCACCTGAGAAATCACAAATGAATAATGAGTTTTCGGTTATTTTGCGAAAGGAGTTTGGATCTTTACAGAGATTTGAAACTCTGTTTGTAGATGCAGCGACAAAGGTGTTTGGTTCGGGTTATGTATGGCTTGTGTTGAATCATACCGGGAATTTGGGGATCGTGACTACGTCGAATCAGGATAATCCTTTTTCATTTGGGGTGACGCCTATTTTGACATTGGACATGTGGGAGCATGCCTTTTTCTGTCAGTATATTAGTAATAAGAGGGCGTATGCTTCGAATTGGTTCCGTTTGATTCATTGGAATCGGGTCTATAAACGCTATAGGAGTATTGTTCACTCGAATCTAGATATTTATAAACCACCACTTTAGAAAGTACATTAAGAATATTAGATATGCCATATACATAGCGTAGGAAAACGTTTATAGTTTATATTAGGACGAAAAAAGCCCCATATCTTAGATGCATAAGATATGGGACTTACTATTTCTATATTTAATAAATATTATTCTTCTACTGCTGGTGTTTCTGTGCTGGTATCCACTTCAACCTCTGTGATTACCGCATTGTCTTCGATGAATTTGATAACTTCATCACGAATTACTAATTGTAATGCGTAGTCATCGCCGTATGTTGCTGCAAATTCTTCTAATGTAGAAGCACCATATTGTTGAGCAATTGCTAATTCTTTTTCTTCTTTTTCAGTTCCTTCTGGAATTAAGTTTTCAGCTTCTGCTACTGCGTAAACAGCCATTTTTTGTTGAATTGCATTCTGAGCTGTTTCATCGATTTGAGCATTGAAATCTTCTTCTGTCATTCCGAAGTAATTTGTTAAGAAGTCAGCGTATTCCATGTTATTTTGTTCTGCGTATTGTTGATAGTATTGTTTCATGGAATCTGCGTATTCTGTTACTTCATCTTCTGGAGCACCGTTAAATGAACAAACTTCCATTAATTTTGTTAAAATGCTTCCTTGAAGTGTATATTCTTCTGTTTCAGCAAGTTCTTGTTCTAAATCAAGTAAAAGTTGTTCTTCGTATTCTTTTGTTGTGTTATACTCAGAAACACTCTTTACAAATGCATCGTTCCATTCTGGAACAATTGTATCACCTTCAATATAGTTTACTGTTACATCGAATGTTGCATCTTTTCCATTTAATTCGTCAACACCGTATTCTTCTGGGAATGTAACGTTAACTGCTACTGTATCTCCAACTTTAGCACCAATTAATCCTGTTTCAAAACCTGGAATATAGCTATTCGAACCAATTGTTAAAGATTGTCCTTGTGCTGTACCACCGTCAAATGCTACACCGTCAACTTTTCCTATATAATCAATATTTACAGTATCTCCATCTTTTACAGTTCCTTCTTTGATTTTCTCAACTGTAGAGGATGTTTGTAGAATCTCGTCAATTTTCTTTTGAAGATCGGCATCTTCTACCTTACCTTTTTCCTTTGTTAATTCCATTCCTTTGTATTCGCCTAATTCTACATAATCGCTATAGCTTTTTGCTTCATCGGCTTTCTTGTCTGCATCACTCTTACCTGAACAAGCAACTAGTAACATAGACATACATGTAAATACACATAATAATTTCTTCTTCATACAATACCTCTTCCTTCACTCTTTAGTTGTTTTTTTAGCAAATAAATCAACTATATGATTCACTAATTACAATACAGTTTTTACCACTTTTTTTCCCTTTTAACATATAGTTGTCCGACTCATTAATAAGTTCTCTTATATCTTTATCACCAGATCCAAAGGCTACTCCGCATGTAACAGTAACGGAGATACTTTCTTTCCCAAATGACATCTGGCACAAGGAAATCCTATCTTTGATTTGAGCAACTTTATGTAATACACTATCTTTATCGCAATCGTGAAACAATATGATGATTTCCTCACCACCCCAACGGCATACATAATTTTTAGCCTGTGTAGCGTTGCGAGCTTCTTCGATACTATCCGAAATAATCTCAGCTACTTTCATCAAAACCATATCTCCACAATCATGTCCAAACTGGTCATTAAATTTTTTGAAGTTATCTACATCCAAAAATGCAACTGCATCGAAAAGATTTCCCTCTTCTGCACCTTCTATTTTGTCAATAACTACTTCCATACTTCTCCGATTCAATAACTTTGTTAGTGGATCGTGGCTTGATAAAAATGTTAATTTTCTATTCTTTTCCTCTAATTTGCTTCTTGTCTGAGAAACCTCTTTACAAGTTATAAAGGTAATGCATACTAAAACAGAAATTGCCATAAAGGAATTAAATACTTTAATCCCTAATTCAATTCCCATATTGCTTAATGCATATTTTGGCTTATAAAAAAGCATAACAATTCTCAATACAAAATAAACAACAGCCGCTAATATAGCTGCAAAGTAATAGGTCTTATGACCATTACTATACACAAACGAGAAAAAAAACATAACAGGGATAAGCACTAGAATATACAATTCAAATTCTTCACCAAAACCAAGACATAGTAATGCCACTATTGAGTGAATTAATACTTCTGAATAAATGACACCGGCTACTCTTAAAATGTACCCCCGGTGAATTGCATAATATAAATTTAGATAGATAACAGAACTAGCAACATTCAGTATACCAAGCAAGTAAATATTCTCGCAAAGAAACAGAACCATCCACACAACATGAACTATTAAGCATGCTGTGTTAATATAATAATATTTGTTAATTCCGCTTAAATCAATCTTTATCATTTGATTTATATTACCCCCATATATTCTACACTCCCAACATACTTCTTTATAAAGTATAATACAAATAAACAAATCATTCAATAGAAAAAGACAAATAAAGAGTGAACATTACGTGAACTTACACAGGGGTTGCCATGCCTTGAATATCTCCAATTTGCACGCCTCTAGGTCTTACTGCCGAGGAGAACACGATCTGCGTCTGGGTATTTCCAAACTGTGCTAACTTACCGATAAATGAGTCTAATTCTTGGGTACTTGGAAATGCCACTTTTAAGAGCATAGAATACTGTCCTGTGACACAATAGCACTCTAATACATTCGGACAGGAACTTACAAATGGGTAAAAAGTCGCCTTCTGCTTTGGAGTCATTTCTAAATTAATAAATGCAGTAATATGAAATCCTAATTTTTCTTCATCTATTTCTGCCTGATATCCTTTTACATAGCCTTCTTTTTCTAAGCGTTCAATACGAGAAGATACAGCGGGAGAAGATAAATATACTTGTTCCGCTAATTGTTTCAAAGAATATCTTGCATTTTTCTGTAACAAACCAATTAATTTTAAATCAATTGCATCCATGATAATTCCCTCCTAAGTATATGTATAGATCAAAAAAAGGCACAAGGTTAATAAAACCAAGTGCCTCGTTGCACAATTTCATTTTCTTACATATTATACTATTATTTCTTTTGTTTTTCAAGTGATTTTTCTAAGAATCTAAAGTTTATATAAATTTAAGATTCCCTTTATTGTTCCTAGTCTATTATGTATGTTATAATTTTGAAATGCTTAAAATAGAGATAATATGAGGACACCCCTTGAGGCCAATCTCATAGGACAACTTATTTTTCTCTTTGACGAAAGGATGTTGACGATGAAAGCCTTCTTGAAACAGTATAAACATGCATATCTTTTATCGTATATGCTTGTTTATTTTACATGGTTCTTTTTACTTGAGCAAAGAAATGATGTTGACTTCATTTATATGTACTGTAAAGTGGATGATTATATACCATTTGTTGAAATATTTGTGATACCGTACATCTTATGGTTTTTATATATTTCAGTTACGATTATGTATTTCCTTTTTGCATCGAAGAGAGATTATTATCAATGTTGTGCCTTTTTATTTATTGGTATGACCGTATGCTTGATTATTTATACCATTTGGCCAAATGCACAGGACTTACGAGTTACTTCATTTCCAAGAGACAACTTTTGTACAGACCTTGTGAAAGTATTCTATACTTGCGATACATCAACGAATGTCTGTCCAAGTATTCATTGCTTTAATTCTATTGGTGCTCATATTGCCATTTGGAGATGTGAGAAGTTAAAGCCTTATAAATGGATTCGTTATGGCTCACTTATTTTCATGATTTCCATTTGTATGTCTACGATGTTTATAAAACAGCATTCCTTTGTTGATTTTGTATGTGCAGTTATTTTAGCAACAATTATGTATGTATTGGTATATCGAATTAATTATAGCAAGTTATTTTCAACGAAAAAAATCTCATTTGTTCGATAGATAATAAAAACGGTAGGGACTAAATCTCTACCGTTTTTTATTTGCAGAATTAGCTAAATCCATATATTTTTCTTGAAATATGGTATCCCCATACAATAATTCTACGTCCAGTCTTACTTGTCATCTGCATAGATTTTCCTAAGAAATATTTATTTACTTCCTGGTATAATCTCTTATTCTTTTTCTCTAAGTACTTCCAAAGTTCCTCTTTTTTCGCAAGAGCTTCTTCTGATCCATCTTTCACTAAAAATACGGTACTCACAGTCATCATCATAACTAAGTATTTTACCATGTAATTTCGTAGTCTACGATTTTTAATCTTAGTCAAATCATGACAATCAATCATATATTTATTCACCCGAATCTGTTGATCGATTCTTCCCATCATAACCTTTTCATTGACAGATTGGTCTTCACGGCCGATATAGTAACGGTATAAATCTACATTTAAATAGTACATTGTCTTCACGAAAGGCAATGGATAATAAACAAAGATGTTATCCACATAGAAGGTATGTTTTGGTAACGTCAATCCACAATCTTTCAACATTTTGGTACGATAGATTACGGAATGCATTAAAATATTTTGACTATTTTTAAAGTGCTTTGTATCAGACCATGTTATAAGCTTTTCTTCTGGCAGAGCACCTTTATAATCAATTACTTTTCTTTTATTTAAACTTGTCTTCTCATATACATAGTTGGCAATGAGCATATCTAATTTTGTAGATTCTTCTACCATTTGTCTTAATAAATTCAGTACTTTCTGTAAAGCATCTTCATCTACCCAGTCATCACTGTCTACTACTTTAAAATAGAGTCCTGTAGCATTTTTCAATCCTGTATTAACGGCTTCTCCATGTCCACCATTTTCTTGATGTACTGCTTTGATAATACTTGGGTACTTTTCTTCATATTCGCTTGCAATGGATAATGTGTTGTCAGAAGAACCATCATCCACTATAATGATTTCCATATCATCGCCGCCACTAAGGAGCGTTTCAATTGCATGACTCATGTACGCCTCGGAATTATAACATGGTATAGCTACCGATAGTAATTTCATTTCCTTGTCCTCCCTATTTCTTTGCTGCTTCATGTTTGTGGAAGGCATTCCAGTTAATGCCTTTTACTTTTTATTTCTATTATTATCATCCGTACTTAAAATTATTAAGATTTTTTTGCATAAACTATATTATATACGGAAAAACACGATGTGAAAAGAGTTTTTTTCAACGGATTGTATTATTTCTCAGAATTTTTGAAATTTTATACACATTATTGACATTGAACTCTCAAACATTATATGTTAATATCAAACATAAGAAAAAATATATTTGTAGAAAAGGGAGGGATATTAGGCTTTTTGCTAAAAAACATGGGAATCAACATAATTATCTGCGATGAAGATCGAATTAGTCTAAAAATTAACGCTACCTACATGGAAGAATTCAGTCAAAAATATAAAGTCCACTCCAATATAAATACCTACAACAAAGTGGATGATTCTTTATATCAATACATAAATGAAAATACAATCGACATCGCTTTACTAGACATTGATTTTAAAACTTGCAATGGGATACACCTTGCAAAGGAAATTCAGAAGAAAAGTCCATGGGTTTCAATCATATTTATAACAGAACGTGCTGAATATGCACTTGAGGCCTTCAATCTTCTTGCGCTAGGATTTATTCAAAAACCTATCAAACAGCTTCTGCTGGAAAAACTATTTGCCCGTTCAGTCATTCAGGCACAGAGTTTTAAGCATAGACGAATTGGTACAAACATCGATTTTACTGTTAATAAAGTATCCGTCTCCATTCGTCAGGCCAGTATCTTATATCTGGAAAAGCTAAACCAAAAGACTAAGATTATTACAACACAAAAGACTTATGAAACCTATGAGACATTAACTTCGATTGAAAGTCGTTTGGAATCATCGTTTCTAAGAATCAACCAAAGTATTATTATTAATATGGAACAAATTATGTCCCTTGAACAAAGTACGATTTATATGAGCACGGGGGAATCCTTTAAGATTGGGCGATCGTATATGAAAAAAGTAAAAGAGGCTTATGGAGCATATCCGTTTTAGTTTTTTAATTTTTTCGAATAAAGAGTGAAGAATAGTATATATCATTTACAAAAAGAGAAGAATGTGTGCAGAATTTATAATGTAGGAGCACTTTCTTTTGATATATTTGCTAAATCCATTTGTTAGTATGTAAATAAATCACATATTATTGCATTTAGTTGATTAGAGTGATAAAATGTTAACAAGCTTAATAATAACCTTTTCATAAGGAGAAAAATTAGAATTGCCCTTTTTAATTTTTTTATTAAGCCCCCTTTTAAAATTTTACAATATAGAAAGAGGATTATGACCGCACACACATAATCCTTTTTTTTTGTGCAATAAATGCCTATTAAAATGAGCTAGGAATACTTCAGGTTGTGAGGTATTTCCTAGCCCCTTTTATAAAATCATGGAACGATATTTTAGTTCACTCCATCAGCAGTTACTCGAGCATAGATTAATTTGATTGGTTCCATTTGTATGCCTTTTTCAATTGTGTAGGATTCTAAAAGCATTTTTTCCGCATCTAAGATTTTTTCGAAGCAGGAGGAATATAGGGTTGCTATTGTATCTCCTACTTGTACGGTATCTCCAGTTTTCTTGCGAAGAATGATGCCAGCGGAGTAGTCGATTTCACTTTCTTTGGTTTCACGTCCAGCTCCTAAGACAACGGATGTTAAGCCTACTTCTTCTGTGTTGATGTGGGTAATTGTTCCAGATTCTCTTGCTACGACATCGTAAGAGTATTCGGCCTTTTTGAAGTTGTTAGTGTCTTCAATGACGGAAACATCTCCGCTTTGGGCACATACCATATCTTTTAGCTTTTCAACAGCAGCACCAGAAGTGATAGCATTTTGTACTAGGGCTTTGCATTCTTCCATCGTTCCTTTGCCAGAGATGTAGAGCATGTTAGCTGCTAGTTCGCAGGATACTTCGGTAAGGTCGGCTGGTCCATTTCCTTGCAACACTTGAATTGCTTCGATAACTTCTAATGAATTACCAATAGCACTTCCTAGAGGAATATCCATGTTGGTGATTAGGGCAGCAATTTTTCTGCCTGCTTTTGTGCCGATGCTTACCATTTTTTCAGCTAGGGCAATGGAGTCTTCAATGGATTTCATAAAAGCGCCACTTCCTGTTTTTACATCTAGAAGAATACAGTCGCTTCCAGCTGCTAGTTTTTTGCTCATGATGGAAGCCGCGATTAGTGGTAAACTGTCTACGGTTGCGGTTACGTCTCTTAGGGCGTATAGTTTTTTGTCGGCTGGGGCTAGGTTGCCAGATTGACCAATTACGCTGATACCAACTTTGTTTACAATATCGAAGAATTCTTGGGTTTCTAGAGCAACGCGGAAACCTGGAATAGATTCTAGTTTGTCAATTGTTCCGCCAGTATGGCCTAGACCACGTCCTGACATTTTTGCAATTTTAATCCCACATGATGCCACGATAGGTGCAATAATTAAAGTAGTTTTATCTCCGACACCACCTGTGCTGTGTTTATCTGCCTTAATTCCTTCGATTGGAGATAAATCAATCATGTCGCCAGAATGTGCCATGGCTTCTGTAAGAGTAGTTACTTCTTCGTCATTCATACCTTTGAAGTAAACAGACATTAGGAATGCGGACATTTGGTAGTCTGGGATGTTACCGTCTGTGTATTCCTGTATCATCCATTGTATTTCTTCTGTGGTAAGTGATTGTCCACACTTTTTCTTTTCGATTAAATCATACATTCTCATATCGATGTAAAACCTCCACGATTTTTATTTTTACATTTCTTACATGATTTATTTCGTTTACATTTTATGTTTCGTCTTGAAGATTGGCAGGGCCGAATCCCATCGGTAGGACTTGTTCTAAGGTAAATGTTTTATAGTCGTCGGGGGTTTTTGCGACGATTACTTGGAATTCTTTAGGGTTGCAGAATTCCATCATGACTTGACGACAGACACCACATGGTGGACAGTAATCGGTAAGCACTCCGTTTTTTCCTCCAACGATAGCAATTGCTTGAAAGTCTCGTTCTCCTTCACTGACAGCTTTGAAGAAAGCGGTACGTTCAGCACAGTTAGATGGAGTATAGGCAGCGGATTCGATGTTACAGCCTGTGTATACCTTTCCGTCTTTGGTTAGTAGGGCGGCACCTACTTTGAAGTTAGAATATGGGGTGTATGCACTTGGTAATGTGTCGATTGCATGTTGGATTAATTGTCTTGGTTCCATAGAATACCTCCTTAGAAATAAGTCAAAGCGGATTATGAAACCCGCTTTGTACTTTATAGTCGCTCCTGTTAATTAGTAGCCAGTTGCTTCTTCATTCTTCATTATTTTTACGATTCTACTCGTTCCTAGACGTGTTGCTCCTAGGGCGATGAATTTTTCTGCATCATCTAAAGATGCAATTCCGCCTGCGGCTTTGATTTTTACATTTTTGCCTACGTGTTCTCTGAATAAATCAACGTCTGCAAATGTTGCGCCTGATGTAGAGAATCCTGTAGATGTTTTGATGAAGTCTGCGCCTGCGTTTGTTACGATCTCGCACATCTTAATTTTTTCTTCGTCTGTTAATAAACATGTTTCGATGATTACTTTTAAGATGTTGTCGCCACATACTTCTTTTAAAGCACGGATTTCATTTTCAATTTCTTCATATTTTCCAGCTTTTAAATCGCCGATGTTGATTACCATGTCGATTTCAGATGCGCCGTTTTGAAGAGCGTCCTTTGTTTCAAAGATTTTAACTTCCTTCGTCATGTAGCCGTTTGGAAAACCGATTACCGTACAGATTGCAATGTTCCCTGCTACATAATCAGCTGCTTGTTTTACATAGGATGGTGGAATACATACAGATGCACATTTATATTGCATACCATCATCACAGATTTGTTTGATGTCTTCCCATGTTGCAGTTTGAGTTAATAGTGTATGGTCTACCATACTTAAGATTTCTTCTTTTTTCATCTTGGACTCATCCCTTCTTTTCTATCGTATACTATTTACTACAATCTTATACTATCTTTGACCTTTTTGATATGGTTCACCACTTGCTTTTGGAGCAACGGATTTACCTACAAATAAGATTAAAATAACGATTGTCATTACATATGGTAACATAGCGATTAACTGTGAAGAGATGTTAAAGTCGCTACCACCTAAGATGATTGCAAGTGCTTGTGCGAAACCGAATAGTAAACATGCACCGTATACACCTTGAGGTTTCCATTTACCAAAGATTACGGCTGCTAATGCAATAAATCCTTGTCCACTGATAGCTGTTGGTGTGAAGTTGGAGATAATCGCAAGTGTTACAGATGCACCACCGAAACCTGCTAATACACCAGATAAAATAACACATGTATAACGAACTTTTTTCACACTAATACCTAATGTATCTGCAGCTGCTGGATGTTCTCCAACGGCTTTAATTCTTAATCCCCAAGTTGTTTTTGCGAAAATGAACCAGATGATTAACATTAAGGCAAATGCAATAACTACTGTGATATCTACGTTAAAATAGTTTAAAATTTTGTTTTGTACACCGCTTCCCATCACTTTTGGAAGTTTGTTTTCAACTGCTGGTGTGTTGATTGCGCCAAATGCTTGACGAGCAATAAAGTAAGCAAGACCACCACCGATTAAGTTCATCGCGATACCTGATACTGTTTGGTCAGCTAATGCTTCAATACTTGCGATGGCATGTAGTAATGCTAATGCGCCACCTGCTAAACCTGCAGCTAAGAAACCTAACCAAGGGTTACCTGTCATATATGCTACTACTACACCTGTTGCAGCACCGACACTCATCATACCTTCAATACCGATATTTACAACACCTGAACGTTCGGAAAGGACACCGCCTAACGCACCAAACACAAGTGGAGTTGAATACATTAATGTAATACTAATAATCAATAAAATTGTATTAAGCACGTTTCTCACCTCTCTTTTGCAACTTATCTGCGATCATTGGAACTAATCTTGCAAGAGCTATAAAGAATACGATAGTACCAATCATAATGTTAATAATTTCAGATGGAGCACCAATCTCGGATTGGATAGAACCACCACCGTAAATTAAACCTGCAAATAATAAACCTGCGAATACACAACCAATTGGTGAGTTACCTGCGATTAAGGCAACGGATAAACCGTTGAAACCGTAGTTTTCGAATGTACCTAAAGTAGAAACTTTATGGGATACACCTGTTACCATTAATGCACCTGCTAGACCGGATAAAGCACCTGCGATAAGCATTGCATGGATAATATTTTTACCTACATTGATACCAGCAAATTCAGCTGCGTGTTTGTTGAAACCAACGGCACGTAATTCGTAACCTTTACATGTTCTTCTAAGTAAGATAGAAACAAGAATCGCTACTACTACAGCAAAAATGATACCAATGTTCATATCTGTCTTGTAAATTAATTCTTTACAAAAGTCATTTCCAAGTAAGAACTCTTTTCCTGCATCAGATTTTTTCCAGTTGTAGATGAAGTCAAATCCAGAAGTCGCAATGGACTTTGTAGATGTTGAGTTTTCTTGGTGGAAATAGTTTGTATTTACAATAAAGTTACAGAAGTAGAAGGCAATCCAGTTTAACATGATACCTACGATTACTTCGTGAATCTCGAATTTTGCTTTTAAATAACCTGCGATTGAGCCGTATAATGCACCAGCTACAATACCACTGATGATGATTAATGGGTATTGAATGTATGCTGGGAAGTCACAGATAACACCCACCATAGTTGCTACCACAGTACCCATAATGAACTGACCTTCTGCACCCATGTTGAATAGTCCAACTTTAAATGCGAAAGATACACTGACACCAGTGATAATAATTGGGGTTGCTTTAATAATTACATTTGCAATATATTTCGGTTTTGAGAAAATCCCTTTAAATAAAATACCAATGGCTTCAAAAGGATTATAACCTGTAAAAGCTAAGATTAACATGGCAACAACAAATCCAAGTAAAATGGCAAGTACCGTTGCTGTAATCTGCTTTTTCAAAATCTTATTCAGTCTTTCCATTGCCTTTACCTCCAGCCATTAATAAACCAATTGTTTGTTCATCTACTTCACCTTGCTTGAATTCACCAGCAATATGTCCGTCATAAATAACTGCAATTCTATCGGATACGTTCATAACTTCGTCTAATTCAAGAGAAACAAGTAAAACAGCTTTGCCTGCATCTCTTTCCTTTACAAGCATTTTGTGAACATATTCAATGGCACCAACATCAAGACCTCTTGTAGGTTGAACAGCGATTAGTAAGTCTGGATTCATAGCGATTTCTCTACCGATGATAACTTTCTGTTGGTTACCACCTGATAATCCGCGTACTAATTTTTCTGCACAATCTGCTGGACGAACATCGTATTGTTCGATTAATTGCTGTGTATGTTTTGAAACGGCCTCTCTATCGATGAAGCCTTTCTTTGAGAACTTAGGGTCGTTAAAGTTTTCAATAATTGTGTTTTCTGCTACTGTAAAGTTAAGCACAAGACCTCTTTTTTGTCTATCTTCGTGGATTGTTGCAATCTTGTTGTTGATTACGTTTTTCGGAGTTGTATTTTGAATCTCAACACCATTCATTGTAATTGTACCGCTCTTTGCTTTTGTTAAGCATGTGATAGCCTCGATTAGTTCTTTTTGACCGTTACCATCGATACCAGCGATACCAACGATTTCACCACGACGTACTGTTAAGTTTAAGTTCTTAACAGCTTCTAGCTTTCTTTCGTTTTCTACAACTAAATCTTTGATTTCAAATACTACATCTGTTGGTTTTGCTTCTTCCTTATCTACTACAAGTTTAACAGCATGACCAACCATCATGTTCGCTAAGTCCTCGCCTGTAACATCTTCAACTTTAACAGTATCAATGTAGCAACCTCTTCTAACGATTGTACAGACATCTGATGAAGCTTTGATTTCTTTTAATTTATGTGTGATGATAATGATTGTCTTTCCATCTTTGATAAGATTGTGCATAATTTCAATTAAATCATCAATTTCTTGTGGAGTTAATACCGCAGTAGGCTCATCTAGAATTAAAATGTCAGCACCACGATATAATGCCTTTAAAATCTCAACTCTTTGTTGCATACCAACGGAGATATCTTCAATCTTAGCATCTGGATCAACATCAAGACCGTATTTCTCAACCATCTCTTTGATTTTATCTTTTGCTTTTGTCATATCTAGAACACCAAGACCCTTTGTAATCTCAGTTCCTAAGATAATATTTTGTGCAACTGTAAAGTTCTCAACAAGCATAAAGTGTTGGTGAACCATACCAATTCCATTGCTAATTGCCACATTTGGGTTTTTCATATGAACTTCTGAACCATTAATGTAAATCTTTCCTGCATCTGCTTGATAAAGGCCATAAAGGATATTCATTAATGTACTCTTTCCTGCCCCGTTTTCTCCTAAAATAGCATGAATTGTACCCTTTTTCACGTTTAGGTCCATCTTATCAAGTGCAGTAAAATTCCCAAACTTCTTTACGATTCCTTGCATCTGTACAGCATAATCTTTACTGATATTCACACTATTGTTCCTCCTGTCTAACAATACTTTTAGTACTTAACCTTCAAGTAAGCTTGTAATTACAAGCTTCCCTGCAACCACAAGCGTCTTGTATTTACAAGTTCACTTGGGAAGGTTGTGTTTTATTCTTTTGGATGTGTATCCGATACCCTAGTTTTGGGGACTATTTGATAGAAAATGTGTCAAAGAGGAATTTCCTATCAAATCATTTCGAACAAAAAAAGCTGTCACACTACTAACATATATTGTTAGTCGTATAACAGCTTTTTATGAGATCAATCGTAAAATCTTATAATAAAGCCAACACGCCTTATCTATCGTCTCTGACGACTGACTTTAATTATTGATTAAACGCCTCAAATGTTTCTGCATTATAAGGTATTTCAATCTCTCCAGCTGCTATTTTTTCTTGCAACGCCATAGCTTTTTCATTAACTTCAGGAGCCAGATTTGGATTTTCTTCTGGAAGACCAACGCCACCATCGGCTAAACCGTAGGAGTATGTTTTGCCACCAACATCTTCACCATCCATTACCTTTTCTGTAATGCTTGCAACTGCAACATCTACTCTCTTAAGTGCAGATGTTAATACATGTTCTGGTGCTAAGTGTGATTGATCAATGTCAACGCCGATTACATATTCGTTCGCCTCCACTGCTGCTTCAATTACACCAATACCAACGCCACCTGCAGCATGAAATACGATATCGCAACCACTAGAGTACATTGCTGTTGCAATGGCTTTTCCTTTTGCAGAATCAGTGAAGCTATCTGCATATTGCACTTCAACTTTAATGTCTTTTCCTAGTTCATTTGCTGCATATTGAACACCTGCGCGGTAACCATATTCAAATTGTTCAAGAACATCATTTGCAATACCACCAACAAAACCAACTTTATTTGTTTCTGTTGTAAGACCCGCAATATAACCAACTATGAAAGAACATTCTTGTCCATCAAAAACTACGCAAGCAACATTTTCAGGTACTTCTTCGTATGCATGATCTACAATCGCAAACATAACGTCATCATTGATTTCTGCAGACTCTAATAACGCATCTGCCATTGAGAAACCAATTCCCCAAACAATATTACTACCTTCGTCTACTTTTTTATCAAGGTTTGTAGTGTAATCAGATTCTTGTGTGGATTCTAAATAACTTACCTCAATCCCTCTATCTTCTGCTACTTTTTGTAGACCTTCCCAAGATGTTTGGTTAAAAGATTGGTCATTTACACCACCTGTATCTGTTACCATACTTGCTTCAAAATCACTCTGAGATGATGTATCACTTTCTACAGATTGATCTTTCTTTTGTTCATTATTTCCAGCATTATTTCCGCATGCTGTTACTGAGATTGCCATAACAGACATCATCATAATAGCTAAAAACTTCTTTTTCATGCGAGTCCTCCTTATAAGTCCTTCTGAATAATATAAATAGAATCATATAAGAATTTAGCATATTACAACAAATTTAGCAATTAAAAATTAGGACTAAAGTTTGGTAAAATATACCTCATTTCATATTTTACTTGACTTTTTCAAAAAAATGATAAAAAGCTGTTAAATCCTTAACATTGTTGTTATATCATAAACAGCTTTTTACCTCAAATTTTTCTCTATTTTACTTTATATCGTCGATTATTTATCAAATGCTTCGAATAATTCTGCGTTGTATGGAGGTACAAGTTCGCCATTAGCGATTTTATCTTGAACTGCAATCGCTTTTTCATAAATAGCAGAATCTAAGTTTGGATTTTCTTCTGGGATACCAACACCACCATCAGTTAAACCGTATTCGTATGTTTGTCCACCGATTTCTTGTCCGTTCATTATCATTTCTGTAATGTTAGCAACTGCAACATCTACTCTCTTTAACGCAGATGTTAATACATTTTCAGGAGCTAAATAGGATTGGTCAGAGTCTACACCAATTACAAATTTATCAGCTTCTACAGCAGCTTCGATTACACCGATACCAACACCACCTGCAGCGTGGAATACTACGTCACAACCGTTGGAATACATTGTTGTTGCAATCGCTTTACCTTTTGCAGAGTCTGTAAAGCTGTCAGCGTATTGAACATCTACTGTAATATCTTTACCTAATTCTTTTGCAGCATATGCTACACCTGCACGGTATCCGTATTCGAATTGATCAATGATATTACTGGAGATACCACCAACGAAACCAACTTTGTTGGATTCTGTTGTAAGACCAGCGATGTATCCTACTACAAAGGAAGAATCTTGTGCACTAAATACTACACAAGTAACGTTTTCAGGAACAGTTTCATAAGCATTATCTACGATAGCAAAGTTTACTTCATCATTTACTTCAGCAGATTCTAAAACAGCGTCTGCCATAGCAAAACCGATACCCCAGATAAGGTTGTTACCTTCATCTACTTGTTTATCAATGTTTGTTGTATAATCAGATTCTTGTGTTGATTCAAGATAACTTACTTTTGCGCCAGTATCTGTTTCAACTTTTTGAAGACCTTCCCAAGCAGATTGGTTGAAAGATTGGTCATTTACACCACCTGTATCTGTTACCATACTTACTTTAAAATCACTTTTTGAAGCGGTATCATCTGTTGCTGGTGCTTCAGATGTGCTATTTGAATTATCTTTCGTATTTCCATTGTTACTGGAACCACATGCTGTTACTGAAACTGCCATAACAGCCATCATCATTACTGCTAAAAACTTCTTTTTCATTTTAGTGCTCCTCCTTAAACTATTGTTCACATAAAAATGTAGCATATAACTTGTATCTAGGCAAATATATTTAGCATTTTTCTTTCAAAATAATGCTATCATAATATATCTTTCCCATTTCTACAAATTAGAACCTCTTTATTATAACACAAATTAATGAATGTGACAGCTGTAAAGGCTTTTTTTTGATCAGAAAAATACACTGTAAATTTTTGGTCTTTTTCTAAATGTATAAAAAATAGAATGGACATATTTACATCCATTCTATTTTACCGTTCTATTGATTAAAAGCCTCAAATGTTTCTGCATTGCAAGGAACTACAATTTCACCGGCTGCAACTTTTTCTTGTAACGCGATTGTCTTTTCATATACTTCTGGAGCCATGTTTGGATTTTCTTCTGGAATACCAACACCACCATCAGCTAAACCGTACTCTAAAGATTGTCCACCGATTTCTTCACCATTTTCAAGTTTTTGAGAGATACTAGATACTGCAACGTCTACTCTCTTTAATGCAGATGTTAATACATTTTCAGGAGCTAAATAGGATTGGTCAGAGTCTACACCAATTGCAAATTTGCCTTGTTCTACTGCTGCTTCAATTAAACCGATACCTACACCAGCTGCTGCATGGAATACGATATCACAACCATTTGTGTACATAGATGTTCCGATTGCTTTTCCTTTTGCGGAATCTGTAAAGCTGTCTGCATATTGAACTTCTACTTCGATTTCTTTACCAAGTTCTTTTGCTGCATATTGAACACCCGCACGGTAACCGTATTCGAATTGGTCAATAACAGAACTTGTGATACCACCAATGAAACCAACTTTATTTGTTTCAGTTGTTAAGCCTGCTGCGTATCCTACTAAGAAAGAAGGATCTTGAGCTCTAAATGTAACACATGTAACGTTTTCTGGAACTTCTTCGTAATCGTTGTCTACGATTGCAAAGTTTACATCGTCATTCACTTCTGCTACTTCATATAAAGCATCTGCCATAGCAAAACCGATACCCCAGATTAAGTCACTGCCTTCATCAACATGTTTGTCTAAGTTTGTTGCATAGTCAGACTCTTGTGTTGATTCTAAGTACGCCACTTCAGCACCAGTCTTTTCTTGTAAGTCTTGTAAACCTTCCCAAGCAGATTGGTTGAAAGATTGATCGTTTACACCGCCTGTGTCTGTGATCATTGTAGCTTTAAAATTACTTTTAGATGTTGCATCTTCTTCTGTTGCAGAATCTGCTGTGGAATTGTTGTTTGCTGCATTGTTAGAACCACATGCAGTCATAGAAAATGCCATTACTGTCATCATCATGATTGCTAAAAACTTCTTCTTCATATATTTCTCCTTAAGACTTTTTATTTTTGGCTAAATCTTCTCAATTATAATTATGAAGTTGCATTTTTGCAAGATGAAGTTTTTTCCATTTTATTAATTTCACCAAATATAATAATGAAAAAGGCGATTACATGCACTTCTTGTAATGTAATCGCCTTTCTCATTTACTATATTATGAAGTTCTTAAGACTTCGACTTTGATTTCAATTACGCTAACTCTAACGCAACTTCCATCATCTTTCTAAATCCAACTTGTCTTTCTTCTGCAGATAATTCTTCTCCTGTGAATAAGTGATCAGAAATTGTTAACATACAAAGCGCTTTCTTTCCTAAACGAGCTGCGTTCATGTATAAAGCTGCTGCTTCCATTTCAACGCACATAACGCCCATCTTCTTCCATGCTAATTTTGCATCTGCATTATCATCATAGAATGTATCGGAAGATAAGATGTTTCCAACTTTCACTGGTACATTTAATTTTTCTGCTGCCTCTACTGCTTTACGAAGTAAACCAAAATCAGCGATTGGTGCAAATGTACCTGGTAATTGATATTGGTGTGCAAAGTTAGAGTTTGTAGATGCACCCATACCAATTACTAAGTCGTGAAGTTTCACTTCATCAGAGTAACCACCAGCGGAACCAATACGGATGATGCTTTCTACGCCATAGAATTCATATAATTCATAGGAGTAGATACCGATAGAAGGCATACCCATACCGCCTCCCATTACGGAAACTTCCTTTCCATTGTAAGTACCTGTATAACCGAACATGTTACGAACTGTGTTGAAACATGTTACATTTTCTAAATAAGTTTCTGCGATAAATTTCGCACGTAAAGGATCGCCTGGCATTAATACTGTTTTTGCGATTTGTCCTTTTTCTGCACTATTGTGTGGTGTTGACATAGCTATGTCCTCCTTTTATTTCATAATTTCTGGTAAAAGGGATGTTCCCTTAATCTCAGGTTTAATATTAAAGTAATCTAAGATAGTTGCTGCGATATCGGAAAAGGTTTCTCTTGTTCCAAAGTTTACGCCCGCTTTAATCTTGTCACCATAAATTAATAATGGTGTGTACTCTCTTGAGTGGTCTGTAGATGGTGTACTTGGGTCGCATCCATGGTCGGCTGTAATCATAAGAATATCATCTTCTTTTAAACCAGCCATAATCTCTGGAAGTTTGCTGTCAAAGTATGTTAAGGCATTGGCATAACCTTCTACATCATTTCTATGACCATAAAGCATATCGAAGTCTACTAAGTTGATAAAACATAAACCTTCGAAGTCTTGTTTTGTGTACTCGATGGTACGTTCAATTCCTTCTGCATTTCCAGCAGTACGAACCATAGAACCGATTCCTTTGCCTGCGAAAATATCATTGATTTTTCCTACTGCAATTACGTCTTTGCCTGCTTCTAATAACTGGTCAAGCATTGTAGTACTTGGTGGTACTAAAGAGTAATCATGACGTCTTGAAGTACGTTTAAATGGATGTTCTCCTTCAAATGGTCTTGCGATAACACGACCTACTCCGTATTCATCTTTACATAATTCTCTTGCAATTTCACAGTAACGATAAAGCTCGTCAACTGGTACGATATCTTCATGTGCTGCAATCTGGAATACACTATCTGCAGATGTGTAAACGATTAAAGCACCTGTCTTTACATGTTCTTCACCGTAGTCACGAATAACATCTGTTCCGGAATAAGGTTTGTTGCATAAAACCTTTCTGCCTGTTGCAGCTTCAAACTTATCAAGTAATTCTTGTGGGAAACCTTCTGGGAAGGTTGGTAAAGGTCTATTGGAGATATGACCTGCGATTTCCCAATGTCCAATTGTGGTATCTTTTCCTTTGGAGGCTTCTGTCATACGACCAAACGCTCCTGTAAATGGTTCTTCTTTCTGGCACCATTCTGCCTTGCAAGGAGATACATCTACTCCATCAATGTCTAAAAGACCAAGCTTTTTCATATTTGGAACATGAAATTTGTCGCTTGTAGAGCAAGCTCTAATTGTATTACTGCCTGCATCACCGTAATCGGCTGCATCTGGCATCTCGCCAATACCAAAACTATCTAATACGATTAAAAATACTCTCTTCATAGGACCTCCTGATTTTCTATCCAGATTATACAAGATTTTCTGGATTTAAACATTTTAATTCATCTACGACAAATAGTCCATCTTTTCTTATCAAAACATCGTCAAAATAAATTTCTCCGCCACCATACTCAGGTGTTTGAATACAAACTAAATCCCAGTGAATGCTAGAATTGTTGCCGTTATAAGCATCATCATAGCTGTTACCAGGTGTAAAGTGGAAAGAACCCATGATTTTTTCATCAAATAGGATATCTTTCATAGGTGTTGTAATATAAGGATTTACACCGATTGCGAATTCTCCGATATAACGTGCACCTTCGTCTGTGTCAAATACTCCGTTGATTCTTTCTGTATCATTTGCAGTTGCTTTGACGATTTTACCATTTTCAAAGGTTAAAGTAATATCTTCAAAGGTAAAACCTTGATATAGGGATGGTGCTGTGTAGTGAAGGACACCATTTACAGAATCTTTCACTGGTGCTGTGTAAACTTCACCATCTGGAATATTCATTTGACCTGCACAAGGAATCGCTGGAATGTCTTTAATAGAAAATGTTAAGTCCGTTCCATTTCCAACGATACGCACTTTATCTGTACGATTCATATAGTCTACCAGATTCTCCATTGCCTTATTCATCTTAGAATAATCTAAGTTACATACTCTAAAATAGTAATCCTCAAATGCTTCTAAGCTCATGTTAGAAAGCTGCGCCATCGCATAATTTGGATAACGTAATACCACCCATCTAGTTGTTTTCAAACGTACTTCGTGATGAACTGGTGTCATATAGTATGTGTCATATAACTTTCTTTTCTCTTCTGGAACATCAGATAATTCAGCTGCATTTTCTGTGCCACGTACCCCGATATAGCAATCCATTTCTTGCATTTCTTTGCTTGCAATCTCTGCCATCAGCTGCATCTGTTCTTTTGTACAATTTAGTAAAACCTCTCTTAGTACGGTCTGGTCTTCGAAGTGTGGAAATGGTACGCCACCTACAGCGTACACTTCCTTAATTAATTGTCTTGCTAAATCCTTTGTGTCACTTCCAACATAATGTATATATACCTTGTCACCAGGTTTTACTTCCATTGAATAATTTACTAGATTTTTCGCTAATTGCTTTACTCTTTCGTCCATTATAGATACCTCCTAATATATTACATAGAAAATGTTCCCCGCCTCTTCAAACATGCTATCAGCACTGGATAATAACATAGTCTTTGACATATTTGCTGCTGGGTCGAAATATTTTACATAATACTCATCGTATCCAGTTAATAATACTGCCAAACCACTGGATTTCATTGCAATAACTGGTACACCTGCACTTACATAGTAAAGTGCTTCATCTAGGTTACAACCAGTTAAGTTATAAGTGTTCCCTTCATATTTACTAGATAAAATCTCGTATACGGATTGCTGCATGGATGATATTTTTTCTGCGTTACAGGATACCCCGTTAAATTTAAGCGTCATGGCAATGCAGGCTCCGATGGAATCAATCTGAGATGTGGTATTAATCTTAGGTACATCGTGGATAGTATTACTTAGATACTTTCCTCCACGTTCCCATACAATCTTATAATTACTGTCCATCACGGCTCCCATGGCTGCATCTGCGCTAACAATAGCCTCTGAGATGTTATAGAAAGAATCAATGATGGTTCCGTAACCACACACATAGTATTTCTCGATATTTTGAGCTGTTTCATTTTCTAATATTAATGTTGTACTTGTAGTAATAATTGTATTCACCGTTGTCTTTTTCTTTGGAACTTCGGTTAATACAACATTCGATGGTAGTTGAATATAGTATTCCTTTAGAGCCGTCTCGGAAATTTTGAACTCTAAGGAAAATCCATCTGCTAGAGTTTCGATATTGTTAATAATACTGTCATTTTGAATTGCTACATAGCCTGTGGATGATTCGCTAGACTTACGCATTCTCTGTAAGGTAATGACATTATTTTTTACAATGACACCACTAATATAAATATTATTTTTGGAGTAAGTTTTTAATACTTCTCCTTCCCCATTACAAATGATAATCTCATAGTATGGAACTATCTTTTCACCTTGCTTTTGCGTCTTAATATTACTTGTCTTTACTTTTCCATAGATAATGTTGTCTTCGCTACTTCCTAGTAGAACGACATTTTCCTTGGCTGATGCATCAATATTTTTTAATGTCTCAGTTTCCATATTTAATAGATGAATGGTTTTACATTCTTCTAATTCACTGGAATCTTGCCATACTAGATAACCTGCGTGTGGGAGTAATAAAATATTCTCTTCTGGAATATCAGAAGCGATAATGGCAACACTTTTCGCTGCGATATTGTAGGAATATACTTGATTATTCATTGCAAAGTAAAATACTCCATTGGTACTTAGATATCCATAGTCATTTAAATCCTCTTTTAACATCTCGTAAGTTGTTTCCATTGGAATATAAACTAACTCCTCAATTCGGTTTTCTGAAGCATGGAATGTGTAAAGTAAAATACCGACACGACCTTCATAATCGCCACGATTAAAATAACCGTACACCATAAAATCAATATTTCCCTCTTCTGTCATATTGATGACATTAATATCGTAATGGTCGTATCCACTTCTTTCGTAATCCTTATTTTTCGTGTCAAAGAAACTAAATACTCTGACTGCTCTATTTTCAACAGTATCGTAATACCATAACGCACCTTGTTGTACAAAGCATAACTTTGTCTGTTCAGAAGAAGTATAAAGTTTTAAATTTTCATGATTGGTGATACCGATTTTTAAAGCACTATCTTCGATATCTGTTAAATCACTGTTAAACACTTCTTCCATCGTTCGCTGATAACCAAGTAAATACATACGATTATTGGCATAGCGAATTCGAATAAATTCATTTACTAAATATAAATCTGCTTTTTCATTTCCATTTTTCGCTTTTACATAGTAGTTAAATACTACAGAAGCGGTTTCTCTTGTATATTCCGTAAACATCGGTATTACTTCGGAAACAACCTTTGGTTTCATATTTCCCCAGCCAATATTTTCAATGCTGGAACGAATGTCTACATATGCAAGTGTACTGTTATCTGTATCTCCATATTCTAAGTAGGAGCTATATTCGTTGATCGCCTCTTTATCAAATGTTGCATTGTGAAACTCTTGTACAAATGCAATCTTTTTATCAAAATAGGATTCATCGGAATAGTATTTTAATCTGGTATAATAATGGATTTTACGCCCTTCGCTTGTAATCGCTGTCAATTTCATAGCGTATTCTTTTCCTTGTAAATAACTTTCTACTAAATCGATCTCTATATATTTTCCAGTGTCATCGGTTAAAATGTCGCTTGTGGCGTTGCTTTCTACACATTCATTTGTAGCAACGTAACGTACTTCGTATTTGACTTTACGAATCTCATTTTCCTCATCCTCAATACGAATCTTTAACTTCTTAGTAGCATCCATGTAAGTCATGGATTCTCTTACAGTAACAGCATCTAAACTACTGCTATATCCGTGCATCTCATTGACGATATAATTATCCGTTTCTACATATAATAATGGAAATGTTGGTTCTTCTAAGGAAACCGTTGTATTAAAACTTATAGTTACATCTTTCATGTAACGTTGCATAAACATCATTGATAAAATAAAAACTACAATTAAAACTACACCTCTATACATGTGTTTCATGATACTTCATTCCTATCTGCTTATCTTTCCCTTGCGGATTTGCCTCCAATAATTCACCTAATGTTGGTTGCACTTTTAAGAAGCGAACCAACTTTTCATAGTCACTTGTATCTTTTTTCTTACCATTTTTCTGTTTGACAGCACGAATTAAGATATTTTTTGGAGTGTGCTCCATATCAATAAATTCTAGTATCTGTGTTTTATATCCATTACATTCAAGTAATTCTGCACGTAACCCATCTGTTAATAAAGCGGAGATACGTTCTTTTAGTAAACCGTATTTTAAAATTGTTTGTAATTCATTACATCGAATCTGTTGGTTAATCTCATGTTGGCAACATGGAACAGATAAGATTACCTTAGCATCCCACTGAATCGCTTTTTCTAATGCATAATCTGTTGCAGTATCGCAAGCGTGTAGGGTTACCACCATGTCTACTTTCTTAAGTTCATCATAATCTGCGATATTACCATGTAAGAACTTTAACTTATCATATTGATATTTCTTGGCTAATCCATTGCATGTACGGATTACGTCATCCTTTAAGTCTAATCCAATAATATTAATATTATAACCTTTTAAGTTCTTAAAATAATAATAAAGTGCAAATGTTAAATAGGATTTTCCGCATCCAAAGTCTAGAATCGTAAGTTCTTGGTCTTTTGGAAGTTCTTCGATTACGTCATCTACGAATTCAAGGAAACGATTGATTTGTCTGTACTTATCATACTTGGATTGTACAATCTTTCCCTCTTTCGTCATAACACCTAGATCTACTAAGAATGGTACGGAGATACCTTCTTCTAAAATGTATTTTTTGGTACGATTATGTTCAATCATCGGCTTTGGCAACTCTTGTTTTAACTTGGTTACCTTAACTGTCATCTTGCCTTTTTTGCTAAATAGGGCAGTTACTTGTTCTTTTGTCGTACGAAGCACCATTTGTTTGAATTTTACCAATGCTTCTGTGTCTTCATCTATTTTATATCCTGTTATATATTGTTCTAAAAGCTCTATAAACTGTTCTCTATCATAATTTCTATGGAACACTTTTGTCCCTTGATAACTTGTTACCTGTAATTTAATTTGTTCTTTTAAATGGATTGGTCGAACCTTTACTTTCTTGATTGCTTCACTATTAGAAGAATTACTTATTACAATGTCTACAAGATTTTCGTCTATATATTTCTCTAATTTCTCTATTTCCTTGTTTTCCATTTTCTGTACCGTTCCTTTCTGTTTCATTGTAACTATTTTTTTGCCAAAGTGCAACATATTATATATTTCACAGTTCGCAATCTTTTTCATATATTAGTATTAACAACATTTAAGGAGTACTTATGTGCTATAATGATTTAGATCAAGAAATGGAAGCTCAAAGCTTTCTTCAACAAGAAGCAGCTCACAAACAAGTTGCCAATTCTTTAGCTTACCAAAAAGACTTTGAATACATGAAACAATTATTGCCGAGTACGTTGAAAAGGATTCAAGTGGAAATTGAAGAAGAATGCGATAAACTTGAATATAGTGGAAGCGTCATGTTCGATGAATATCCAGATAAGAATTATATTGGAATGCTTGTAGATAGTATTTTACTCCGTCTCTTTCCTCCGCAAAGTGAAGATGAAAATGAAAACGGCGAAGTGCAAGGTGCCTCATTAGATACCTCTTCTACTACAACTCGTTCTTATTGTGAAGACGATGCGTTAGCAGATTGTGAAGATGACTTTGATGAAGAAATATCTGAAGAAATATCTATTGAAGCAACTTCGATTAAACAAGATGCACCTAAAGTTGGATTTAGTCGCGGTGGCTGGGGGCATGGCAGTTGGGGACCTAACCCATGGGGACCTGGTTGGGGCCCTGGTGGTCATGGCGGTTGGGGGCCTGGTCCTTGGGGACCACCACCACCTCCTAGACCATGTAGGGGATTACTTTGTCCGATTATCAATCGCCCTTGTGGTAATGGCAGATTCTGTCCTCCAACGCCATTTGCAGACTTTGATCAAAATGGTAATCCAAACTGGCCTAGACACTTAGTGGAAAATATGTTGATCAATGAAATGATGTTTAGGAGAAATAGATTTAGGAGTAGGAAGATTTAGAAAAAAAAGAGATGAACAGGGCATTCTTACTTTGTTCATCTCTTGGTTCATTTCTTTATATGTAGATATGTTAAATAATATCCAGTTTTAAATTTGATAATTCTTCTTCCAACTTTCTTAATTGAATCGTCCACTTATTTTCTTTTTTTAGTTTCTCTCTTATCCAAATATAGTGTTCATGATTTAAAATATTCGTTGCCTTTATTGCTGAATATTCTTTATCTTTTTGACATTCAATTAAGTTTCCTTCTAATTTTCTAATAAAACGAGGTTTTATTCCCATATCCTCAATGTTTTTTCGTAAATCTTTTAACTCCTCAATAATTTTCTCACAAACTTTCATTCTCGGTACCAGCATTCTATTTATATCATTTAATGCAAGTACATCAATAGTTTGTTCGCCCAAAATATCCTTTGATTTCATTCGATACCTATTTTCTTGTCTTACTCCAATATGCTCTTTGGGTTCCATTGTACATGGATTAATTATATCCTCTTCCTTTCTATTCTTGGTTCTATTACACCTTAGGCAAGAAGGAAGTAAATTGTCCCATTTCACAACAATATCCTTATTTGTTACTTTAGGCTTAAAATGATCGATTGTAACATCCTTTGATTCAATATTTAATTCACACTCACAATATGCACACTTGCTGTTACTCATATCCATGAGTGCTTTCTTCAACGGAACCTTTATCTTCGCATTATTCCAAACATCTTCCTCCTTATCTTTGATATATATTTTAGTCAATTCCTCAACAACTTCTTGGGTAAGTTCTTTTGGGCATTCTCCTCTTTCAAGTTTAATCATCTTTGCCCACCATCCTCATATCCATATCAATTATTTTCTTTTCTACACTATCTTTCCTCAACATCATAGATAATTCATTATATAACTTCTCTACTTCTTCTATATTTTCATTATCAACCGCTTTGGTAAAATTATCTATTAGTGTATTATATTTATCTGTTCTTATATCAACCTTCATTTCGTGTTCTTGTATTTCTTCGATACTCCAACCTTCAAATGAACCATTACTATTTCCACCTAATTCATCTGACTCAAGATTAATCAATTCATCTTTTCTTAATGATTGAATAATAAAGGGGGAATGTGTAGTCACGATAAATTGACAATTTGGAAAAGTTCTTTTTAAATCACCAACAATTGTTTTTTGCCATTTTGGATGCAAATGTAAATCTATTTCATCTATTAATATAATAGCTTCTCCATGAAGTGGGTTTTCCAATTCTGGATTTGCCATCGCTAATCTTTTTGCTATATCTGATACTACTGCTAACACCGCTTTATACCCATCACTTAACTGCTCAATCCTAAGTTCTTCCCGTTTGCTATTCGTAATTACCATTCTTGAGGGATTCAGCTTAATTCTAAGATCACTATATCCTAATATCATATTTGAAATGGCGCTTCTTACGGCATCAAGAGCACAATTTTTATAATTAGCCCCATCCCTTTTCTCTCTTAATTCAATATCTTCTTCTGTCTTAAACCACTCATAAAATTCTCTAAAATTATTTGAATTATCAAAACAGCTTTTTAGTGCATCATTAATATTATATTCTCTTATATGTCCTCTTTTAGGAACTTCATTAAATACCCGATTTGTCCCATAATACAATATTATCGGAATACTTTTCTCTTTTCCCTCCTCCATTAACTGCTCTTTTACATATAAAAGTCTTTCTTTATTCCCACTATGTTCAAAAAAATTAGCATACTCTTTACTCTCTTCCTTGATATCTTTACTGATTCTTCTTTTATTTGAAATTGTATGAATCGTTCCCTTTAATTCTATATGAGCACTTACCCCTGTCCACGCACACTGATATCGAATATCATTATTGGTCAAATCACATCCTGTAACCGCTTCTTTATTAACTCCTCTAATAAGTGGTACAAAACATTTTGTAATCGCTTCTAGAATTGAAGTCTTACCAGCACCATTATCTCCTATTAATACTACAAAAGACTTTGCAAAACCAGTTGTTCTATTTGCAAAGCTAATTTTCTTTTTCCTAAAATTTCTAAAGTTATAGAGCTCAATATCTCTAATTTTCAATTCTATATCCCTCCATAATTGTCCTAAATTCGTTCTCTCAATTATATCACACATTGTATATAATAGCTATTTATATGAATTATGTAAGATACTTACAATACAAAAAAGGCTATTTATACAGACAATACGTTTTATATAAATAGCCTTATGCACTAACTAATACTCTTCATTCAAAATTGGTGTCGCAAGGTAAAGTTCTGTTTTATCTTCTTGCTCATTGTAAGATACAACAATATTGATATTAATTCGATTTCCTGTTACTTCAATGTAGTCTTTTACCAATCCTGTATATGCATACGCTGTGTAGTAAGAATCTGAATCAATAAAATCTACCTTCTTTGCTTCTAGCCCTTTTAGTATTTCATTTACTTTTGCATCTCTTTCTTTTGTCGTGAGCTTTCCGTTATAGCTTCCTGCAAATTTTATGGTACATTGATAATCATTGTTTCCAATCTTATTGATATAAGATTCAATATCCTTTTTATACTGAAGAAGACTTTCAAAATTCTCTTTAAAGTTTTCCTTCACTACAAGTTCCATCAAAATAAAATGATTATATATCTTATTCTTTTCATCTTCTTTTTGCGTAACCGTTATGAATTCAATAGATGTATCTTGTTCTTTTGATGTATCTTCTACTTTTAAGGTTGATGTCCTATCTGTACTTTCTATATTCATTTCCCAGTCAGTTAATCCAACTTCTGTGGCAAGTTCATTCACAATTCGTTCTTTCTCACTGCTTATCATATATTCATTCCCATAGTCTACAACTAGGTTTAATTTGCTTTCTTCTATGTTTGTACCTGTCCCAATAAATACGTCCATAATTCTTGTATCATCTTGATAGAATCTATTTACTACGATTTGTGTAATAACTGCAATCCATAATACACAGACTACATATAGAATCGTTCTTATTTTTTTATTTTCTAAAATCTTATTCATAAAAAAACCTCCAATAAATGGTTTACTCATTAAGAGTGTTACCATTTATTAGAGATCTATTCAATCTATACTAAATATTGCCACGTCCAGCTAAATCAATACGAATTAAAGCTTTACGTAACGCTAGTTCAGCTCTGGCAAGGTCTCCATCGCCTTCCGATAATCTTCTTTCTGCACGGATCTTTGCTTCTTTCGCACGGTTTTCATCAATTTCATCTGGCCATTCACATGCTTCTGCTAATACAGTAACACGATCTTGTAGAATCTCAACGAAACCTTCTAATAAAGCAGCTTCCTTTGTTTCACCGTCTTTTGTTATTTTTAACACCCCAGGTGCGATGATTGCAGTAAGAGGAATGTGACCTGCAAGGATACCAATATCGCCTTCACTTGTTTTTAATTCAAGTAAATCAGCTTCTCCTTCATAGAAAATTCTATCTGGAGTAATTACTTTTACTTTGAAATATTTATTATCCGCCATGGACTCCCTCCGTTCCTACTTTACTCGAGCAAGAACGTCGTCAATATTACCAGCATTTAAGAAATAACCTTCTGGAATATCGTCGTGCTTACCTTCCAAGATTTCTTTAAATCCTTGAATTGTTTCAGCGATTGGAACGTACTTACCTTTTAAACCAGTAAACTGTTCAGCAACGTTAAATGGCTGTGATAAGAATCTTTGTACCTTTCTTGCACGAGCAACTAACATCTTATCGCTTTCTGAAAGTTCGTCCATACCAAGAATTGCAATGATATCTTGTAATTCTTTATATTTTTGAAGAATCTCTTGAACTCCACGAGCAACTTGGTAATGTTCTTCACCAACGATGTGTGGATCAAGAATACGTGATGTAGACTCTAATGGATCTACAGCTGGGTAAATACCTAACTCAACGATAGAACGAGACAATACTGTTGTTGCATCCAAGTGAGCGAAAGTTGTCGCTGGAGCAGGGTCAGTTAAGTCATCGGCAGGAACGTATACAGCCTGTACGGATGTGATAGAACCATTTTTTGTTGAAGTGATACGCTCTTGAAGAGCACCCATTTCTGTTTGAAGTGTTGGTTGGTAACCAACGGCACTTGGCATACGTCCAAGTAAGGCAGAAACCTCTGAACCAGCCTGTGTAAAACGGAAAATGTTATCAATGAATAAAAGAACGTCTTTTCCACCTTTATCACGGAAGTATTCAGCCATTGTAAGACCAGTTAACGCAACACGCATTCTGGCACCAGGTGGCTCGTTCATCTGTCCGAACACCATTGTTGTTTTGTTAATAACACCAGATTCGATCATTTCGTAGTATAAATCGTTACCTTCACGAGTTCTTTCACCTACACCTGTGAATACAGAGTATCCACCATGCTCAGTAGCAATGTTTGTGATTAACTCCTGAATTAATACGGTCTTACCTACACCGGCACCACCAAATAGACCGATTTTACCACCTTTTTGGTAAGGGCATAATAAGTCAACGACTTTAATACCTGTTTCTAACATTTCAGTCTCTGTAGACTGTTGATCAAAGCTTGGTGCTTTTCTATGAATTGGGTCATGAGATTGTACGTCTGGGTTGGCTTTGTTATCAATAGGTTGACCAAGAACGTTGAACATACGTCCTAAAGTTTCTTCCCCTACTGGAACGGAGATAGGAGCACCTGTACCGATTGCTTCCATTCCACGAACCAAACCTTCTGTAGGTCCCATGGCAATACAACGCACCGTATCATCACCAAGATGTTGCGCTACTTCAACTACAAGAAGTTCTCCTTCTTTTGTTGTGATATTAATCGCATCATAGATTTCTGGAAGGTTTCCAGCTGTGAACTTAATATCTAATACCGCACCGATAATCTGAGTGATTTTACCTACATTAGATTTCGCCATACTTGCTTTTTCACTCCTTTATTATTCAATTGCAGATGCACCTGCAACAATTTCTGTAAGTTCTTGTGTAATCGAACCTTGTCTTGCACGATTGTATTTTAATGATAAATCGGAAATCATATCTTCTGCATTGCTTGTCGCAGAATCCATAGCTTGCATTCTCGCACCATTTTCACTTGCAACCGCCTCAACTAAAGCCCCATAGATTAAGCTGTTAACATACTTAGGAATGATAACATCTAATACTTCTGATTCTTCATCTTCTGGCTCATAATTCATAAGTGTTAATTCATCCGTTGATTTTGCTTCTGAATTATCTGCATCTTTCTTCATCTCATCTCTAGAGATAGGAAGAAGTTTAATGCATGTTGGTTCTTGAGATACTGTGCTCTTGAATACTGTGTAAACTAAATAGATTTCACCAATCTCATTATTGCTAAAAGCATTTAATACATCTCTACCAATTTCTTGAGCATCTTTATATAAAGGTTCATTGATTGCTTCAGAATAATCAGCTTTCACTTCATAGCCTAAACGCTCGAAAGCGTCACGACCTTTTGTTCCCACTGCATAAATCACGCAATCTTCTTTTTTAAAGTCGCCCTTTGTAATTAGTTTGATAATATTTGAATTATACCCGCCTGCAAGTCCACGGTTAGAAGTAATTACGATAACTGCCTTCTTCTTGGACTCGCCTGCTTGTAAAAATGGATGAGATATATTGCCTGACTTCTCTAACATAGAAGTAACTGTATCGTACATTTGATCAAAGTATGGTTTTGATTCTTCCGCTCTAGATTTTGCCTTTTGTAACTTTACAGTTGCAACAAGCTTCATAGCTTTTGTAATCTGACCAGTACTTTGTATACTTTCTTTTCGCCTTTTTATATCTCTCATAGAGGCCATAGTCAACTACCTCCTCTATTTAAACTCTTTCTTGAATTCAGTAATAGCTTCAATTAGACGTTTTTCATTTTCATCTGTAATTTCTTTTGTTTCACGAATGCTTTGTGGAACATCAGAATATTTTGTATCAATAAATTCGAATAAGCCTTTTTCAAAATCAAGAATTCTATCTACAGCAACATCTAAAAGATATTTCTTTGTAGCAGCATAAATAATAATAACTTGATACTCAACTGGCATTGGGTTATATTGAGGCTGTTTTAAAATTTCTTTGATTCTTTCACCTTGCTCTAACTTTTCCTTTGTATCAGCATCTAAGTCAGAACCAAACTGTGCGAAAGCTGCAAGTTCTCTGTATTGAGCTAACTCGATACGGATAGGACCAGCAATCTTCTTCATAGCTTTGATCTGAGCAGAACCACCAACACGAGAAACGGATAAACCAGCATTTACCGCAGGTCTGAAACCTGAGTTGAACATTTCTGTTTCAAGGTAAATCTGACCATCTGTGATGGAAATTACGTTAGTAGGGATGTAAGCAGATACGTCACCTGCTTGTGTTTCAATGATAGGTAAAGCTGTTAAGGAACCGCCACCTAATTCATCAGATAGTCTAGCTGCTCTTTCTAACAACTTGGAGTGTAAGTAGAATACGTCTCCAGGATAAGCCTCACGTCCAGGTGGTCTCTTAAGAAGTAAGGAAAGTGTACGGTAAGCCGCAGCATGTTTTGATAAATCATCATAAACAACTAATACGTCTTGACCATCTTCCATCCATTCTTCACCGATGGCACAACCTGAGTAAGGAGCAATATATTGAAGTGGAGCTAATTCACTAGCTGTAGCTGCAACGATTGTTGTATAATCCATTGCACCATGATCACTTAATGTTTTCACGATAGACGCAACTGTAGATGCTTTCTGACCGATAGCAACGTAGATACATTTTACGCCTTGTCCTTTTTGGTTAATAATTGTATCAATCGCGATAGCTGTTTTACCAGTTTGTCTATCACCGATAATTAACTCACGTTGTCCACGTCCGATAGGAACCATGGAGTCAATCGCTTTAATACCTGTTTGTAATGGAGTATCAACGGATTTTCTACAAATAACACCAGATGCTACTCTTTCAATTTTTCTATATTTAGTAGACGCAATAGGTCCTTTTCCGTCGATAGGTTGTCCTAATGCATTTACAACACGGCCTAATAACGCGTCACCAACAGGAACTTCTACTACTCTACCTGTTGTTTTAACGATATCGCCTTCATTAATATTTTTGGCATCACCAAGTAAAACTGCACCAACGTTGTCTTCTTCTAAGTTAAGAACCATACCATAAATCTCGTTAGGGAATTCTAATAATTCTCCAGACATGGCATTTTCTAACCCGTGAATACGTGCAATACCATCAGCAACCTGGATTACTGTACCCACATCAGATACTTGAAGTTGTGTGCTATAATTCTTAATCTGTTCTTTAATTACAGAACTGATTTCTTCCGGCCTCAAATTCATGATACCTATGCACCTTCTTTCTATTTGTGATTAAGAGAGTTGTATTTTTGTTAGACTCTTAGCCATTTCATTAAGTTCTGTTCTGATACTGCTATCCACGATTCTATCACCGATACGTAAAATCATACCACCGATAATCTCAGGATCTACTGTATACTCAAACTCAAATGATTTGAAAGAAGTCGTTTCTAACAATCTCTTTGTAAGTTCTTCTTTTTGAACATCGCTTAATGGAACTGCAGTCGTTACACTAACAACTCCGATATTTTTATATTCTCTAACTTTATCTTCAAGATAAGCAAAAATACCATTTAATTCGTTATAACGCTCTTTGTTAAGAACGATAACTAAGAAACCTAACATTGTATCACTAATGTTTCCTTTAAAGATATTTTCTACTACCTTAACTTTTTCATCTTTACTAATCTTCGGATGATTTAACAAAGTAACTAGTTCTTCATTTTCGGCAAAAACTTCTTTTATAAAAGCCTCTTCCTCTAATATCTTTTCTAAAGCATTTTCTTCTAGGGCAAGGTCAAATAGAGCTTGACCGTATGTTTTAGAAACTAACTTTGCCATGTTTCATCACCCATCTCTCTTAATGTTTCATCAAATAATTTGCTTTGAGTTGCTTCATCTATAGAAGATTTCACAATCTTTCCAGCCATAACGGATGCAACTTGGATAATCTCCTGTTTCATCTCATCTTGAACTTTAGACTTTTCTAACTCAATATCCTTATTTGCACGTTCAATGATTTTAACAGCTTCGTCTTTCGCTTCGCTAATAATAACAGTTTCCTGTCTCTTAGCTTGTTTACGAGCGTCGCTGATAATCGCTTCTGCTTCTTTATCAACTTCTTTTAACTTACTATCATATTCCGCTTTGAATTCTTTTGCTTGTTTCTCATCACGTTCAGCATTATCAAGTTGTTCTTGAACATGTTGTTGACGTTTTTTCAAAAATTCTCTTGCTGGGTTGAACAGTAAATTTGACAATGCGAAAAATAGAACGAATACGGAAATGGCCATAATACCAGCATCCACGATAAGTTGTAAATCTAAGTCAAAGATACGATTGTTCATCCAGTCTGCACTTAACAGAATAAAGTTCACTTTCTTGCCTCCCTTCAAACGGCTTTTATCTTAATTTGCAAATAATTAAAGTTTGCCAAGAAGTGGGTTAGCGTATAATAATAAGAACGCGATAAGAAGACCATAAAGACCTGTTGTTTCGGCAACCGCTTGTCCTAAAAGCATTGTTGACATGATTGTACCTTTAGCGCCTGGGTTACGACCTACTGCTGCTGCACCTTGACCAGCTGCGATACCCTGTCCAATACCAGGACCTACACCAGCGATCATTGCTACACCTGCTCCTAAAGCAGAAAATGCTAAAACTAAACCTTCATTTGTTATATTACCCATTGATAATTCCTCCTTAATTAAATAAGATTAATGATTTTTTGTTATTATTCTTCACCAAAGGTGTCAGAAATATATACCATTGTTAACATACAGAATACATAACTTTGGATTGCTCCTGAGAACAAGTCAAAATATGCATGTAAAAATGCTGGCCATACTAATGTTAATACTTTTGGAATAAGTCCATAAATTAACGCTAGCATAAGTGTACCAGACATAACATTACCGAATAAACGTAATGAAATTGAGATTGGTGTTGCTATTTCCCCAATAATGTTAATTGGTGTTAATATAACTGGATCGAATAATTTTGTAATTTGTCCAAACTTCTGATACTTAAATCCGTTGTACCAGATCAAAACAAACGTTATGAGACCAAGACACAATGTTGTACTATAGTCTGCTGTTGGCGGTCTTAATCCAAATAGACCAGATATGTTTGACAAAAAGATAAATGCAAACAATGTACCAATATAGTTAGCAAACTTGTAACCATGTTTTTCACCCATATTGGTATTGGTCAAGTTGTCTACGGATTCTACTAACAGCTCAATTACGTTTAGAAATGCCCCTGGAGCCTTATACGGATCTGCCTTCTTGATTACGCGATTTGCAATTAATGCAAAAATAATCAAAGTTAGCATAACTAAAAATATGGCTATGTGCGTATTTGTAATGTAAAGGTCTTGACCAAATAATTGATATTGGTGAAAACCATTAATACCAAGGTCCAACTCTTGACTAGCTTCCGCAGCTTCTGTTGTCTGCGCCGCTAAAAACATCGGCGTTAAAGCCATACAACCATTCACAAACTCACCTTCCTTTTTTTTATTTTTAGTATATTCATATCATGTGGTAATCCCCATAAAGATATACCAACATGGTATTACTATCTTAATACTATCTATGAATGAAAGGTTCTATATAAGCAGATGCTTTTAAACCCATCATACCCAAAAAAAGTCCTATAGGATTAATTACCCTTGGAAAGCAAAAGGATAAGCCTACAGCTAATAACATAATAATAAAACGTAGCATTGTTTTCTTTTTCATTGCTTTTTCAGCAGATTCGGGATCAAGTTCAAGACAATAATCTAGACTCCTATATAAATGAATCGCCATGGCTACCGCAATGATACACCCTAAAATCAGACCAATGAAGTAGGAAAATCCACTATCCAAAACAAAAATTCCAAATATAATAAATGGAACTGCATATAACAGAATGCCCAAAAGCAATCGATTTAATGTTTTTTTTGATTCTTCCAATATATTACTCCTTATCCGTATCATTGTTGCTTACACTGTCTTTCTTAAAAGATTTCTCTTTTGTGTTTAAGTGTCTCCAATATTCAAGCTCCTCATTTTCTTTTTTTAAGTCCTTCTCATAAAAACTTCTCGTCAAAAGATATACATTACGAAAGGCGGCTAATACACCTAAGAAAAAAAGAATGATAAACCAATAATTTTTGTGAAAATGATTATCTAAATAATATCCAATAACCACACACAGCCCAATCGGCGTAAGAAAACTAATTCCAATCTGAGATACCATTGCAAATGCTTTCATTACATTTCGATTATCTTTTTTCATTCATACTCCTTTAAATTCACAAAACTTTACAGTTTCGAAACATTATACTCACAGATAATGACATTATATACATTAAAAAAAACTTTGTCTACAAGAAATATTAATATACTTGCGTAATTTCTCTATATTTCCATGGCAAATTATGCCGTACATTCTCCATTTATTCTTAAATAGAGGAGTAATTCTACTCCTCTCAGACTGTTGACAAAGTGGTCTTAGGATTTGAAAATCCTAAGACCACTTTG
>CAYPEJ010000020.1:0-88682 GCA_964409685.1 uncultured Anaeromicropila sp. | reverse complement strand
CAAACCAGTAAGCTTATTATACTGGTTGACATGTCTTTTTTGAATGCGTTGTTGAATTGTCGCTTATAGAGTTCTCATATCCACGGTCAGCCATAACAATAACTGGATATTGAACAATAAATGAAACACTTTCTCTTATGGAAAGGATATAAAAGCGTTTGAAAGAAATTTTAATATAATAAATCACTTGTCATGCATAAATTCACATGATATAATCAATAAAAGCATATTTTCAAAATTATCTTTAGAAAGTCTAATTCATTTCTTAATACTTATTATGTTAAATATGCAGTTAATAAGTATCATTTCAGAAAATCTATGCTTTATATCAACGATAATTAAGCAGGGATTTTGGATGAAATGCCTGCGAAAGACAGGAGGAAACGAAGACGAAAGATCCGATGTACATACCTATTCAACGTAACTATAAGGATACATTATTTCGAATGATATTCCAGGATAAAGTGTGCTTGCTAAGTTTATATAACGCTTTAAATGGAACGAATTATGCGAATCCAGAAGAGTTACAGATAGAAACATTGCAGAATGCGATTTACATGAATATGAAAAATGATTTAGCATTTGTAATTGATAGTTCAATAAATTTATATGAACATCAATCTACTTACTCACCGAACTTACCTGTGAGGGATTTGTTTTATATATCAAGAGAATTTGAAAAGTTTGTGACAAAACAAAGTTTATATTCATCCAAATTAGTAGAGATTCCAACACCGAAGTTTCTTGTGTTTTATAATGGAACAGAGAAAGAGTGGTCAAGAAAGCAGCTGAGATTGTCGGATGCGTATAAGAAGCCGATGCAAGCTCCAGAGTTGGAATTGGTAGTTACAATGATAAATCTTAATCACAGTGAGAATATGGAGTTATTAAAAAAGTGTCAGACGCTATTGGAATACACAAAGTATGTAGAAAAGGTACGCAGTTATGCAAAGGAGATGGACATTTCTAAAGCAGTACAACGTGCAGTGGAAGAAAGTATTCAAGAAGGGATACTAGAAGAGTTTTTGACGAAGTATAGAGCGGAGGCGATTCAGATGAGTATATTCGAATATGATGAAGAGAAAGAATTGAAGTTAATTAGAAGAGACGAGAGGGAACTTGGCCGAGAAGAAGGGCGTTTGGAGGGGCGTTTAGAAGGTCTTGCAGAAGGAATTCGAGCATTAGTACTTGGTTATCTTGAGGATGGAGAATCAGAAGTAAGAATTTTGCAGAAGCTTATGAAGTTATTTCGAATTGAAGAGGCTGAAGCAAAAGAATGGCTCTATAAAGTGGAAAGAAGTGATGTAGGGTTAGAATAGTTGTTATGCTACTCCTTAGGTTTTGTAAGTCATGTATAATAAATTCTTTACCTTGTATAAATACACGTATTATAATCAGTTGAGCTGGTATAATAAAGTTGTAACACCTTGGTATAGAATTCTGATATGATTATAATAATTCAATCAAGGAGTAACAATATGGCTAACTATAATAAATATGATCCTGAATTAAAGGAAAAAGTTTTACGTCTCTATCTGGAAGAGGGGCGTACAAAAAAGAGCCTTACAGAAGAATACCATCTTGGACAAGGCACAATCACTTACTGGATACAACAGCGACGTAAAGAATGCCAAACAAATACAACCATAAAGCAAACGGTACACCAGGATACCGCATGATGCGTGATTTACTGAAAGGATACCACTATGATTATAGTAATACAACAATTCATAAATATATGAAGGAACTTGGACTTCGCTCTGTTACCAGAAGAAAGAAACTAGAATACCGAAAGGGAAACACACATAAGGTATTCCTCAACCTTTTAAACCAAAATTTTAAATTGACCTCAAAAAAGTTGGATGTTTAATTCCAACTCTTTTGAGGTCAGTTCAGAAATTCATTATTTTACTATGTACATATTAGGATACTAAGAAGCTATCAGATTCACTATATTGATTACCAGCACTAGCATTGAAGATTCTACTTGTGAATGCAGCAACATTTTCCCATGCGATATCTGCTTCTGCTAGAGTACCATGCATGTTTTGGAAGTCATGAAACATTTTTTCATAGATTTCAAGTGTTACATCTACGCCTTGAGTAGAAGCTTTATATGCGATGTGTGTGGAGTCATCAAGTAGTACTTCACCGCTTGCTGCTTGGATTAACATAGGAGGGAAATTGTAAAAGTCTCCGTAGTAAGGGGAAAGATAAGGATTATAAGGGTCATTATCTTTTACTAGTTGAGCGATATTGCCAAGTAGAGGAGTATCTCCACCAAATGTAATATCCTCATCTCTATGAGTTGTCCAAGAAGGAGTATTACAATTCATATTTGTAACTGCGGACATTGTAATGATTCCAGCAGGTAATTCATATCCATGATCGCGTAAGTAAAGCATAGAAGCTAAAAGAGTACCACCACCAGAAGAATCGCCACATGCAATGATATTGGAAGGTTTATAACCATGTGTAAGTAACCAGTTATATGCACCTACTACATCATGAATCATATCTTCATATGTATATTCAGGAGCGCATCTGTAATCAACAGAGACAACAGTTGCATTTGCTGCTTTTGCATAAGCAGGCATTAAAGAGATAAAACCATCATGCATACGGTAAACAAACGAACCACCATGTACCATAAAGATAACATTTTCACTTTGATTATTTTTAGGTTGAAGTATTTCAAAATTGATACCGTTCTCACAGAATCTTGAAAAAGTATATCCAGCTGGTGGGTTCCATTCTGATTTACGTACTTGTCCTTCGCTATAATCTCTAGGATTTTCAGCAACTACTTTTGACCAAAGACCCATAAGAGCATAAAATTGATTTTTCATTTCAGTAAAAGGTGTAGTATTAGGGATAGTTTTAATTTTCATTCCTGTTTCATCAACCGTTATTGAGCTAGATGCTCTTTCTCTTAATAATTCTTTCATTTGAATAAATTCCTCCTTAAAAATAATATAAATTAATTTGTTCCTTTGTACTGGATTAGTCATTATGTAAATGCTCATTAGATCAATTTAGGGGTATTTGTTTAATGAGTAAACTAAGTAGGGAATGACTAAACTCCTTCTTTATCCGAGACTATTTTGTTTTTTCTTATGAGTTAAGTATATCCTAAAATGGATGATTAGACAACAAAATGGAAAATAATGAGAAATAACTTATGTTTTTTTTAATTAATTAATGTTTTTACAAAGAAAAATATAATAAAGTATATTTATGGACAATAAAAAAAGAGCTTACTAATATTTATTTAGTAAGCTCTTTGTACAATTATACTAATGACCTATAGTGATAATTCCTTAGCTTTTGCATCAACGTCTTTGGCAATGGTCAATGTATCATTTGATAATTCAAGTACACCTTCACATGCAGTACCAACTGTATCAATAGTTGCACTAATTTCTTCTGAAATAGAAGATAAGTTAGTAATACTTTCTGTAACCGTATTATTACTAGCAACAACATCGTCTGTAGCTACGATAACATCTTGTAGTTCAGAACGAAGGTTGTCCATGGAGTTAAGTAATTTATTCATATTTTCACTTGTTTGTTGTATTTCCAATTTTTGCTTTGTAAAAGCACTGTTCATAGATTCAATTTCAGAATTCACTTTTTCCGTTTTATTATTCAAAGAAATTAACATTGTATTAATTCTTTGAACAGAATCTGTAGTATTATCAGCTAACTTTTTAATCTCACTAGCAACAACAGTAAAGCCTGCACCAAAGGTTCCAGCTTTTGCAGCTTCAATGTTTGCATTTAAAGAAAGTAAGCTCGTTTGTTCTGCTACGGATGTGATAATATCAACAACACTTTGTACTTCGGTAACTTGCTTATAAAGCTCTGCGATACTAAGCTGTGAATTTTGAGCAATATTATTTACATCAACGGTATTCGCAATTAAGCTATTCATGTAAGCTTCGCTTTCAGATGTGATATTCACAACAGAATCAACTTGTGAATTCATTGCATGAATACAGTTTTGAACATCTTTTAACTTATCTTGAATTTGACCTGAACTATCTGCTTGTGTACAAATAGAATCATTTTGATTGGAAAGAGCATTCACAATTTCATTGATACTTTCAAGTACAAGTTGGCTATCATTTCGATTACTTGTAGCTTTATCAACTAATTGAGTTGCACTTTCGGATACAACTTTACTTAAGTCAATTACATTTTGATATGTAGTTTCAATTTCCTTCTGTTTCTCTATCAGTTCATCGCACTTACTTTGGTTATCTTTCTTAATTTGTTGGTAAGATAGGAATACACCAACGATATTCGTAAATAGAATAAAAGAAACAAGACCAGATTGATTATGATCCCAACCAAGTATTTTTACACCTAATGATTCGCCCATATAAATACCAACAAATGATACTATAAAAATATAAATCAGCAAGCTTAATTTCTGATAAATAGATATAATAGCAAGTAATACTGTTAAGTATAATAAGATAATACAACTATTATACAGAAGTGCACATGTTATCGTAGTGAAAACAAAGCACGTTGACATGATATAAGCAGGTAGATAGCCCTTAGTAAAATTACCTGCAATAAAACTGACACAAAGAATAATAAATGAGATGACGAACGCCCAAAATAGTGTAGGACTATAGTCAAAATTAGTGATAGTATGAACAACACCTATTATGTAGAACACTGATGCTAAAATGAGACATAGAAATAATTTTTTGTTGATTAACTTAATACGCTTATCTTCCATGTTAGAATCTTCCTCCTGCTTTTAATTATGATTATCAAAAACATAACAAGAAACATGATGAAAAAAGAACTAGAGAATGTTAAGTTTTAGAATGAAATGTACATTAATTGTTAGAAGTTTTGCATTGAAAATGTGAGTAAATGCTATAAATTCTTACAACTAATAACAACATTATACTATATTTATTTTGAGATATCAATGATGGTATTCTAGAAACAGAGCTGAAAAGTAAACTTATTCATTCAGATTCGCCAGAAAAAATACCAGAATGCTGTAAAAATCAAAAGCCATTATCCAGCCAGTGAATTTATTATACTGGGGGTGATGGCTTTTTAAGAGGCGTGCTTGAGTTGACGGTTACGTTTTTGCTATAATAAAACAAGGAGAAAAAGACACTATTTTGTCAACGAAAAAATCTATAAATGGAGGTCATACAATGAAATGGATTAAAAAACAGCATATTGCTGTCATTTTAGCAATTCTGCTCATATTGCCACTGTTCCCAAACAACATTGATACATATGCTGAACAAGTCTCCGAAATTAACATTGTTCCAGTGGAAGGCGGACTTGTAAAAGGCACAGCCTCTGACACAGAAGGTGTGCAGATATTCAAAGGAATTCCTTATGCGGATGATACATCAGGTGAGAATCGTTTCAAAGCTCCACAACGTGTCAAACCATGGGATGGTGTCAAACTATGCGACCATTGGGGCAACAGGTTTATGCAGAGAGAAAGTGTATATACACCAGGTACTTTTGACTATGCAGAAAACTGCTTTCCTCTTGTCTATGGTACAGAAGGCATACCAGAAATGAGTGAAAACGCCTTATGCTTAAACCTGTACACACCAGCGAAAACTACTTCTGATAATTTGCCAGTCCTATTCTATCTTCATGGTGGTGGCTTTACAGGTGGCAACGCTTCTCATGCCTCCTTCAATGCCTCCCGAATTGCAAAAAAAGGAATTATCGTAGTTGAAATCCAATACCGTCTAGGTGCATTTGGATGGTTGTCTCTACCTGAATTGACGGAAGAAGGCTTAGTAGATTTTAATGGTAATCCTGTTCTTGATGATAACGGCAATCCTGTAAAAACATCAGGAAATTATGCCATTTTAGATTGTATCAAAGGGTTGCAATGGGTTCATGACTATATTCAAGGTTTTGGCGGCAATCCAGAACAGATTACCATTGCCGGAGGTTCTGCAGGTGCCATGATCTGCCGTGCTTTGTTAAAATTAAATCCTGCGATACGAGACGGTTTGTTTCAAGGGGCAATTCTTCAGAACGGATTAGACGGCCTTTTAACAGAATATTCTAATGGAGAAATGGTTTTGCCATATCAGACATTACAGGATGCGGAATGTGAAAATGCCACAAGACTTCAGGATATGTTTGGTGACTCCAATGCCACTGTTACCAATTTACGCTCACTTAACAGTAATGAATTTTTTGATTACAAAGCTACACCGACGGATACGACAAATGGAGACTTATTTACAATTTACGGCATAAACCACAATATTGTACTGGATGGGTATCTTTTCACAAAAGAATCCGTTGATTTAACAAGAAAAGGTGCATTGGATGGGATTCAACTTATAATTGGCGGGACTACAAATGAAGCAACTGCATGGGGAACTATACTTCCATTTACACTAGGAGTATTTTATCCAATCACTGCGGACACCTTTGCAAATTCCCTGAGGGATGCTTTTGGTGCTGGTGGGGAAACTATTACAATCTTAGGAAATACATACACGAATACAATGGTTGCCGATTCTTATCAGGTTACTTCAGATGAGCAGGCATTTCCTGCTTTTCAGAAAGCGTATAGTGAATCAATTTTGATGAAATATATTGTTTCTGCCAATCACCTGAATCAGCTTTCCAATGCATCTTCTGGAAATGTATATGTGTACAGTTTCGATCATCAGCCACCTCTAGGTGAAGGGTTCAAAGATTTTGGTGCTTACCATGGATGCGAGACTTGGTATAGTCTGAATTCTTTAAGAGAAGGTCAGAAAGAATGGACGGATGCAGACTATCAGCTTAGTGAAATAATGTCCTCTTATATAGCAAACTTTGTTAAGACTGGAAACCCAAATGGATGTGGACTTCCTAAGTGGGAAACATGTTCGGTATGCAATGGTTCTCAGTTTATGTACTTTTCCGATGGAACTGGAAAAATGAAGAACCGTACTGACAACATTGTTGCTGATATTGGATTTAAACAAGCTTATATTCAGAAAACAACGTTACAACAAGACTAATTCACAGCCAAATTTACTTATAATTCTAGTTGACTATTGTGGTGTTTTTTTCTCTAATTCTATGAAAGGATGTAAAGAGATGGAATTAAGTAATTTGGACACAATAATTCGTGAATACTTCGGAACAAAGATTGAAAAAATCGTTTCTTTAAGCGGGGGCATCTCATTTGAGACCAAACGAATTGATTTAGAGGATAAACGACAAATCGTGTTTCGAGAAGGAAATGATTATGTCAATAGTGGGAATCGCCCAATCATTATTCGAGATGTTTTTGAACGTGAAAAATTTTTCTATGATACGGTTTCAAATGCAATAGATATTGATTGTCCACAGGTAGTTGTAATTGATGATAAGCATAAATACAGTTCGACTACATTTGAGCTATACACTTACTTAAATGGAGTACCTTTAAATGAAATATTCGAAGAATTAGAAGCGAAAGAACAGGATGAAGTGTATAAAGAAATAGGTCGTTTAACGGCACAGATGAATAATCTGAAGATAAATCCAGAACATAAATTTATCAAACAACGTGGAAACTGGAATGATTATTTTTCCAATCGACTTAGAGAGAGGATTATTCCATTAGTGAAAAATAATCTAATTTCCATGGAAGAGGTCACGTACATCTGCTTAAAAGCGAGGTTACTGGTAGGAGAGGAACGAGATTTATCCTTTTTGCATTTGGATGTAAGATTGAATAATTTTTTATGGAATGATGGGATATCTGCTGTTTTAGATGCAGAAAACTCAGAGTGGGGCGATCTATATTTTGAATTAGCCAGGCTGGATGCTTATAAGATATTGAATCAAAGTTTGATAGAGGGCTATTTGGAGAAGTCTAATCTGCATCAAATTGATTTTGAATGTATTTCCTATAAATTATACAAGTTAGAAGGAATTGCTTTTTTAACCAACGTTTTCTTGAATGAAATTGATATGGAAGAGACAGAAAGGGAGTATTATAGAAGTTCTTTTATAGCATTAAAAGCTGATATTTTGCTTTCCCTTTCAGTCCAATTGAGTAAGGATTAGCAAGTTAATTGCACGCTACATTTTGTAATATACTAACTACATCGTTGTGGCTAATACCAAATATATCGATCACTTTTTGTATAATTACTTCCTCTGCAACATTATGAGCTAAATCATACTTTATGAGCAAATTAATACTTGAATCGATTCCTTTTTTGACACCTTCTTCTAGACCTTGTTTAATTCCCTTTTTTAATCCTTCCTCACGTCCAATCTCACGTTCATCTTCACGAATTAATTTCATTTCCCTTTCTTCATCAAATTCAAAGATACTCATCTGAATCGCCTCCGATTTATTTTGTAATAAAAATTCCTTAAGAATTCCCTCTTGAATACTCTCATTCACCGCTTTTTCAACAGCAAGAGTAGTATTCATAGTAGTTGCATATGTACGAACTTTTTCAATATACTGTATATATTCAAACAATGGTTTACACTGTGATAATACCTCATCATTTACACCAAGATTAATATTAATTTCCTTCACAATAAGCTCCAGGTTTGGTGGATTCTGCGACGGCTCAAATGCATCGGAAAGTTTTGTGGTTCGAATACTCCAGTCGCCATCTGTTCCATTGTAGAACACTACAAAATGCGGAGCAGGTAATGTAACACGTTTTGAGGAATACAGGGTTCTCATATTGGTAACCTTTTCGTATTCTCTAGAAACATAAAAGAGATTCCGCAATGCTAAGTTTGGCGAAAGTGTGGACTGGTGTTCATACAAATAGATGGAACTATCAATCAAAAATGCTAAGTCATTTTTCATATTCATGTAAATAGCATTTTCTAGTGTTACGATTTCTAATAAATTTGGGTCAGTATAGTTCTTACCACTCATAAAATTGTACAAGCATAACAGATTTACTTTGTTACTAAAAAGCTTGCGAAATAAGGTGTCTTTAAAGTTACGAATTATTGGTTGCTCCATTGTATTTTTCATATTTAGTACCTCCTGACATGCAGGAATCATTATCATAAAAATCCCTGCTTATAACTATGTTTAAGAAATTAAAGCAAAGATTTTCGGATAGAATTCTTAGATATGAAGAATAGAATATATAGATATATTGGAAAACTTGCTTTGTTTGAATATACTACACATCTAATAAATGTGCAATATCGCTTGCAAAATTTATAAAGAATTAAGTAATATGTGGTCTATAAGTAAGGATAATAGTCCTATATTACTTTTGTTACGAAAAAAACATAGATTGGAGATTTCATCATCCAAGTCTATGTTTTTTGTTTTGTACTATAGATTATAAGTGTTTTTATATTTCTTTGCCTTCGAACTTCTTCAAAAACTTCCCAAAGAATATCGCATTACAATATCCAAAAAACGAAAATCCCACAATCACCATAAACACTCTAACTGGTGCAAACAAATACACCAAACTCATCTCAAACAAATGTAACACTACCATACAAAATGTAAACTTCCCGTTAGAAAGTCCAATCAAAAATCCATTTTTTATCGTCTGCCAAATCCCATTCGAAAATCTCGCCATCAAAGGAAATACATAAATAAACGTAATCACCGCTAACAAAAGCCCAATATAACACAAAGCAAGTGCCCCAACAGCAATATCCGAATCTGCTTTCAACCAAAATGCAGCGGAAAACAAAAACGCCATAATAATCCCGCCTAAAAACAAAAATGTAACACTTCCTTGTATCAGCATTTCCTTAAAACATTTCCAATAATACCGTACAAGATATCCATTCTCATTTCTTGCTTCCCGCATTGTCACTTGATAAAGTGCCGCAATCGCAGGCCCAATCGTAACAATGGGAACACAGCTCACAAGAAACACAAGATTTAATATGACAAAGTGAATAAATGTATCGACATAATCCACTAAAGATGTAGCAAATTTAGATTTCATACAATCAGCTCCCTTTTATTTAACTTAATATTTAATTAAGTAATAACAAAATAACAATAAGTAGTGGCAATGCATACACTTTATAGCACATAGCCCACAAGTAAGTCTTTACCAGCATTATCAACCAACCTATTCACAAAATCTATATCAAAAATCAGACATTTCTTATCAGACAATTAGACATTTCAGCGAACAGTTCACAAGATAACTAGAAATTATACTGTTTTACCTCCAATTCACGATATAGAAACCTTCCCTTATAAATGATAAGATTGACACGAAGAAAAGAAGGGGGTGAATTACATATGGGGCAACCGAAACAAAAGGTGGCAAAGGCAAAATCCAATCGGAGATCCAATAGCAAAGAAGGAATGAAGATGTTCCTGCTCATCCTTCCATTTTTAATTTTATGTTTCCTATTTTCCTATTTTCCACTACATGGATGGGTTTACGCATTTTATGACTACCGTTCCCCACTAAAATTATCCCAATGTGACTTTGTGGGGCTTAAGTGGTTCAAAATGCTATTTGGTAACCGTGCTCAGTTAAACCAGTTAATTCAGGTCTTAAAAAATACATTTGCAATGAGTTTACTTGGCGTGTTAACATCCTTTTTACCAGTACTATTTGCTGTATTTTTAAATGAAATCAAATGCACGAAATTTAAAAGTGCAGTACAGACGTTAACGACACTACCAAACTTTATCAGTTGGACGTTAGTGTATTCCATCGCATTTTACCTATTATCCAACACAGGAATGGTAAATACCTTGCTACAGAATCTAGGAGTGATTGATCAACCACTTAAAATTTTAGATAGTAGCAAACATGTATGGCTTTTCATGTTGTTGCTGGGTACATGGAAGGGACTTGGATGGGGCGCGATTATGTACATTGCAGCCATATCTGGAATCGACCAAGAGATGTACGAGGCAGCAAGGGTAGATGGTGCAGGCAGAATGCAGCTCATCAAAAATATTACAATTCCAGCATTGATGCCAACATATTTTGTCCTTTTGATGTTATCTATTGCAAACTTCCTTTCCAATGGAATGGAACAATACTTTGTATTCCAAAACGCATTTAACCGACAATACATTCAGGTTTTAGATCTTTATGTTTACAATATCGGTCTAGATGGAAATAGTTTTTCACTTGCAACGGCAATCGGTATGATGAAAACCTTTGTAAGTATTGTGCTCTTGTTCACGGTAAATGTGGTTTCTAAGAAAACCAGAGGTGAAAGTATCTTATAGAAGAGTAGGAGAGGAGAAGGCAAGATGAGTGGAACTACCACAAGCAAAAAAGGAAAGATGCCAGCAATCAAATCTAAGAAAAAGAAGCTGACATCCAAAGACATAGCATTTAACATCTGTAACTATGGAATCTTTCTGCTATTTACCCTAATTTGCGCATATCCGTTTTACTATTTGATTATCAATACCATTAGTTCCAATCAACTTAGTGCCAACGGATTGATTACCCTGATTCCAAAAGGATTTCATTTGAAAAATTATCAAGAAGTATTTAAGCTCGATGGCTTATCCAGTGCACTTTTGGTGTCAGTAGGAAGAACCGTAATCGGAACTTCCTGTACCGTATTAGCATCTGCATTTTTGGGATATATGTTTACCCAACAAAAAATGTGGAAACGCAAATTTTGGTATCGATTTTTAGTTATCACCATGTATTTCAACGCAGGATTAATTCCAGTCTTTATGACCATGAAAATGTTACACTTAGTAAATAGTTTCTGGGTGTATGTTATCCCAGCAATCGTACAACCATACAACATCATTTTAGTAAAGACCTATGTGGAATCCATTCCAGCGTCACTAGAAGAAGCGGCAATGATTGATGGAGCAGGCGTTCTAAAACGATTTGCAAAAATTATATTGCCAACTAGCACACCAATTCTAGCAACAATTGCGATATTCTCAGCAGTTGGGCAATGGAATTCATTTAGTGACACATTGATTTACATAACCAATCAAAAATTATATTCATTACAGTATCTTTTGTACACCTACCTAAACCAAGCAAGTTCCCTTGCAAGTATGGTTAAAGCTTCAGGAGATGCAAGTGTCGTAGCAAGCATGGCAACGATGCAGACCGCTACATCTATTCGTATGACGGTTTCTGTAATCGTAGTGCTTCCAATATTATGTGTCTATCCATTTTTCCAGAGATTCTTTGTCAAAGGAATTATGATTGGCGCAGTTAAGGGGTAATGCCTCAAACAAAGGGCATGGAGCGAGTAGTATTAGTATATCTATCATGCTCTTGCAAAATGCTTTCATATGATGGAAAGCTTAAAAATGATTTGAAATGAGAAAGGGAGAGAGTAATGAGAAGAAAATTTTCAAAAAAGTTAGTTAGTGCAGTTCTATGTGCGACGCTATCTATCGGAATGTTCACAGGCTGTTCTAGCGACAGCGGAACAGAAACAAGCAAAGAGACAGCAGACGGCGTTATGACAATCGACGTATTCGACAACCAAGCCAATTTCCAAGGAACACAATCAGGTTGGTTTGGTAAAATTGTAGCAGACAAGTTCGGCTTAGAACTGAACATTATATCACCTATTATTTCTGGTGGTGGTGATTCCTTATATCAAACTCGTTCTGCAGCAGGTAATCTAGGTGACCTAATCATCACGGATGGTGGAAATGTACAAGATTTAGTAGATGCAGGTCTAGTTATGGACATTTCTAAATACTTAGATGGAAAAGAAAACCTAGCAAAATATCAAACTGCAATCGATGCATCTAACGCAGAATGTGTAACGGATGGCGGAACATATTTAATCCCATCCGAAGTAACGGAACAAAGCGGTACAACTCCTTGTGAGTCTGGTGGTGAGCTAAACACAGGCGTTTACCTACGTTGGGATCTATACAAAGAATTAGGCTATCCAGAAATGAACACAATGGAAGACATGTTAGACGTTTTGAAAGACATGCAAGACATGTGCACAGAAAGTGACTCTGGTAAAAAAGTATACGCATTTTCCTTCTTCAAAGACTGGGACGGTTCTTTAATGGAAGCAGCCCGTCAAGGATTCAGCTACTATGGATACGGCATGGAAAACTTCTGTTTATATAAAGCAGATGGAAGCGACTATATTAGTGCCATTGATGAAAATTCACCATACGTTAGAACTCTAAAAATGTTCTACGAAGCAAATCAATTAGGTTTAATTGACCCAGAATCCACAACACAAAACTACGACACACTATATAGCAAATATCAAGATGGTCAAGTACTATACGCACCATGGGCTTGGTTAGGAAAATCTGCTTACAACACAACAGAACATAAAGAAGCAGGAAAAGCTATGGCATTCGTACCTGTAAAAGACGAACAAATTTACTCTTACGGTTGTTATCCAGAAGGAAATACATCCACAGTAATGTTAATCGGAAGCCAAGCAAAAGACCCTCAAAAAATCGTAGACTTCATTGACTGGTTATACTCACCAGAAGGTATCGCAACTACCACAACAGGTCCAGAAGGCATGACATGGGAAATCAAAGATGGCAAACCTGTTATGACAGAATTCGGCGAAGAAGCACTACTAGGTGACCCTAAAAATGCAATGGTATCTGAAGAATGGGGCACAGGTTCTTATTATGATGGACAAAACTGGTTAAATTATAAAATGGTAGCTCCAACAGAGAAAAATCCGAATACTGGATACACATATGATAAGACAGAATGGGATTGTGTGAAGGAGTTATCTAATACAGAAATCGAAAAAGACTGGAAGAACTTCATTGGTTACGATACAACAAAGGAATACTTAATTGACACAAACCAGGCGTTAGTAGCACCAGGTATCACAATGATTAATCCACAAGAAGATTCTGCAATTTCTACAATCCGTAATCAATGTAAATCTATTGTCGTTGAAAAATCATGGCAAATGGTTTATGCAAAAGATGAAGCGGAATTTAACTCCTTATTAAAAGAAATGCAAGAGGCTGTAAACGGTCTAGGTTATGAAGATGTTTATCAATCTGATTTGGCAACAGCGCAAATGAAACAGGCTGAACGTGCAAAACTAGCGCAGTAGTGAGAAGTTGTAGAACTCAACTCCCTGCTTAGTTGCAGTCCCTTGTTGATGGTTGTCTATGCCTTTAGATTTGGGGACTGCAAATGCGCGAATCGTTAAGTTCTACAACTTCTTTTGTAGTTTTGTGGGACTTTTTAGGAGTTCGTTTGGGAAGGGATTGGGTATTTGTTTTGTGGTCTTGGGATTACAATTCATGATTTGGAATGGTATTAATTTGTTCCTATGCAATTTTTATGATAATTAAGTGTTATGGAGGGCATGGATAGTTTTTATTCATGTCCTTTTGTGTTAGTATAGTTTTTGGAGGAAGTCTTGATTGGAAAGGAGTAGTGTTATGGTAAGGATGAATTTGAGTGGTGAATGGGAGTTACGGTTAGATTGTGAGAAGGTCGGCTTGAAGCGGGGATTTTATGGAGATCAGGATAGGTTTGAGGATTCTATTGTATTGCCAGGAACTACATCGGAGCAACAGAAGGGTGAGATGCTTATTCCTGAGGAAGTGGAAGCTGGTTGTTTGACGGAACCTTTTGCATTTGAAGGTTATGCTTGGTTTCGAAAAGAGATTGAGGTACCATCAGATTATGTTGGTATGATGGCAGTTTTGTTATTAGAAAGAACGCGTATTTCACATGTATGGGTGAATGGTAAGTTTGTTGGGAGTTTAGATACATTTTGTGGTTTTCATAGGTATGAAATCGGAAAATTTCTTGTGGAGGGAAAGAATAGTATCTCTATTATGGTTAGTAATGTAGATTATAAAACGAGTGGTGGTCATATGACTTCAAGAGATACGCAGACGAATTGGAATGGGATTTTAGGAGAATTGTCGTTATCGTTTTATGAGGGAATTCGAATTGAGGATGTGCAGTGTTATTCGAGTTTTGAGAATAGATGGTTAAAAGTTGACACAGAACTTGTGGCGGACAATGATTATGAGAATGTTGAGTTTGAGATTGTTTGCAAGAGAAGGAATTGTGAGCAAAAGATTATTGAGTTTCATGAGGTAAAAAGTGTAGAAAGTGGTAGGGATACGTTTCAATTTTCTTTTCATTTAGATGAAGCACAGATTATAGAAGGATGGAATGAATACTCACCAGTTTTATATGAAGTTTCCGTTACGGTAAGGACAGCACAGAATAAGCTAATAGATTCAAAAACGGTTACCATTGGTTTCCGCGATTTACATACAAAGGGCAGACGTTTCTATTTAAATGATTTAGAAGTTATGTTCCGTGGAAAACATGATGGAATGATATTTCCGTTAACGGGTTACGCGCCGATGAATAAAGATGAATGGTTGAAGACGTTTCGCATTGCTAAAGAGTATGGAATAAACCATTATCGTTTTCACACTTGTTGTCCACCGAAGGCGGCATTCGAAGCAGCAGATGAAATAGGAATGTATCTTGAACCAGAACGTCCATTTTGGGGGACAGTGTATGCACCTGATGAGGAGGATTATGATGCGGAAAGGCAGGAGTTTTTGGAAGAGGAAGGGGTTCGTATATTAAAGGAATTTGGGAATCATCCATCGTTTTTGATGTTTTCTCTTGGAAATGAATTATGGGGAAGTCATAAGGTGATTGATGGAATACTTAAGAAGTACAAGGAAATGGACGATCGCCATTGGTATACAGAGGGGTCTAGTAATTTTCAATTTGTTCCTGTGATTTTGGAACATGATGACTTTTTTTGTGGGGTGCGTTTCTCGAGGGAGCGATTGATTCGTGGGTCATATGCGATGTGTGATGCACCGCAAGGGCATGTGCAGGTGAGTGAACCAGAGATGTGTCATAATTATGATGAAATAATCGTGCCTAAGAAACAAACTGGTGCAAAAGCGCAAGCAGGTGAAATTCAAATTCAGTACCAAACTGGTGTAAAGACGGTTAAGGCAGAGGAAGCGGAGGAGTTGATTTCGGAGATTCCTGTGATTTCTCATGAGGTTGGACAGTATGAGACATTTCCTGATTTTGATGAAATTGAGAAGTATACGGGTGTATTGAAAGCGGAGAATTTTAAGTTGTTTCGAAGTCGCTTAGAAGAAAAGGGAATGCTTTCGTATGCGAAGATGTTTTTTGAAGCGTCTGGAAAGTTGGCGGTTCAGTGTTATAAGAGGGAATTGGAGACGGCATTTCGAAGTCAGGAACTCTCGGGATTTCAATTGCTGGATTTGCAAGATTTTTCGGGACAGGGAACAGCATTGGTTGGAATCTTGAATGCGTTTATGGAGAATAAGGGGTTAATAGAAGCCAAGGACTGGAGAAGATTTTGCTCGGATCGTGTGTTGATGCTAGCATTTCCGAAGTTTGTGTATCAGGCGGGAGAGCTGTTTTCTTATGAAATTTTGTTTAGTAATATGAATCCTCAGCCGTTATCTATAGAGCATGTTAGGGTGACAGTTCGTAATGTGGAAACGAATGAGCAATTAGAGCAGAATAGTGAAGTACACATTACAGAAAAAGCTAGATTGATGCATTGTGGCAAGGGTGAGATTGAATTACCAATGTGTACGATGCCACAGAAAATGGAAGTAATAGTGAAAGTTGAAGGTATGGATATTCAGAATCAATATGAAATTTATGTCTATCCAGAGTGTTTGCCAAAATGCAACGATGAAAGCAGTAGTGCATTACGAAACGATACATTGCAACAAAATGAGTTACAACAAGAAGACAATGGAACAAACGTATCTGATGTTGTGATAACGGACGATAAGGAAGTCTTAAAAAATGCAGTTAAGGATGGAAAGACCGTTTTATTCTTTGGTACAAATGTCCGCCCAGATAAGACAATTTCAGGAACTTATTGTACCGACTTCTGGTGTTATCCAATGTTTGCATCCATTTCTGAAAGTGTAAATAAACCAAAACCAATCGGGACAATGGGAATGTATTTGAGAAATGAACATAAGGCGTTTGCATGTTTTCCAACGGACTCATACACAACGCCTCAATGGTGGAAGATTATTACCGATGCGCCACTTGTAATGCTTGATGAGACGGACATTTCTCCAATTGCCATGATGATTGATAATTTCGACCGCAATCATAAGCTTGGTGTAATCTTTGAAGCTCATGTTGAAAATGGTAAAGTCCTTTTCTGTCAAGCGAATATAAAAGAAGGCACCAGCCTGGAAGAAAAATGGCTATATCACAGCCTTCTTTCTTATGCAGGTTCTCCTGATTTTGAACCAGAAGATACCCTTACATTTACCCAGATTGATGCCTTGTATTAGAAAATGAACGTATCCATAAATTAACTATGAAGTTTTCGATATTCTGCGGGACTTAGTCCTGTAACCTTCTTAAATTTCTGGTGAAAATAATTTACATTTTTATACCCGCAAAGGGCAGCAATTTCGTAAATTTTTCGCTGACTAGACACCAAATAGTCCATAGAATGTTGAATTCGAATTTCATCCAAATAGTTATTAAATGGTTTCCCCATACGCTGGGTAAATAATTTCCCAAGATAAGAGCTATTGTAGCCGAACATTGGTGCAATAGTCTCTAATTTTAGGGAATCTGCATAATTATGATCGATGTAATATAATATGTCATCTAACACACTATCACTGGAATTTCCACCGATTGCATTGATAAACATCTCAAATTGTTCTGAAAAATACGATAAAATTTCATACAGATAATATTTATTTTCAATGGTTCGAATAATCAAGGCAGTTGGTTGCAGCGGTATCTTCACATGACTGTAGGAAAGGGTGATATTCTGTTTTACCTGTATAAAAATGTCAGTTAAAAAATGTTTCAAACTAACAACATGATCTGGGCATGTAAGCATCTGTTCTTTTAGTTCACTAATGGTTTGAAGAATCATTCGTTTATTGTAGCTTTTAATAGATTCCGTCAAAAGTAATCCATATTTTTCAGCATTTTCAGAAGTGGAAAATGGTGTTGTCTCTACATTTTCAGGCAAATCGTCATGTGAAATTACATGTTGGTTCTCTTCGCAAAAGAAACGTCGCTCCATCATGTTTTGACATTCTTGATAAGACTCGTAAATATCAGAAAGTTTCCGTACGGTTCGACCAACAGCTAAGAAAACAGAATCTAACGGTGATCCTTTTTGCGTTCCTTGTCTATAATGTTCCAAGCAGGATTTAAAATGGTCCAATGCTTGAAATCCTTTGAGCAAGATAATTTTCCGATTATTATGGGTAAATTGTTCGAAATAATCGTTCTGAGGATTGGTTCCTCGTAGCATTTCTGCAAAATTGTAAGAACTATAAAATGGTGTATAGTCTTCGTAAAGAATCACTTGATAAATAGGTGCATCCAGACCAAATTCGTGATAAGGCACGGTTGCATCAAATGTAGGTGAATTCACCAGTTCGTATAAAATAGAAGATTTTGCTTTCTTAAAATATTGGTGCATGGATGTTTCCTGTTCCATTCGAGTTTGTATTTTTTCTCTTACGGAAGTTACGGCCTCTTTTAACTTTTCTTCATTAATTGGTTTCGTTAAATAGTAGGAAACCCCATATTTTAAAGCAGTTTGCGCGTATTGAAAGTCGGAGTAACCGCTTAAAATAATAAATTCACCAGTATACCCGCTTTCACGAGCTTTTTCAATCAATTCCATCCCAGTAAGGACTGGCATACGAATGTCTAATAAAATTAAATCTGGGTGGACGGAACGGATTTTATCTAGGGCTTCTTGTCCATTTTCAGCTTCTCCACAGATGCAGAAACCGAAGTCTTCCCAATCTATGATATATTTTAATCCCCCTCGTACAAATGCCTCATCGTCTGCGATTAGGACATTAAAATAAGTTGTGTGATTCGTTGTGTTCATGCTAAACCCCCCCAAGTGATTCGTTGCTGTCTGTATTGGTATTTACAGAATGTGTAGGTAAAGTAATGGTAACAGTAGTTCCTTCGTTAAGTGTACTTTCCAACGACATTTTGTAAGGTGGACCATACAAAAGAGAAATTCTTTGATAAATATTAAATAAACCGATGCTTCCAGATCTTTCTTCCATTGTCTTTGTTTGAATAGAAGTCATTACCTCTGCAAGTTTTTCAGACGGCATACCGCAGCCATTGTCGGCAATCTGAATCGTTAAAATGTCTTCTTCTGTAAAAATGTAAACGGATATATATCCACCATTTGCCCGTTTATCTAGTCCATGGCTTATGGAATTTTCTACAATGGGTTGGAGTAGAAAAGGTATGATTTTCTGGGTTTTCGGGTCAATATCTGGTTCACAGATAATGTCATAGTCGATTCGATTACCAAATCGCAGTTTCTGTATGGAAAGATAGGTGTTCAAGTATTCTATCTCGGTTTCAAGGCTAATGGAGTTTGTGCCTGTATTTTCTAATACATAATGCATGGAGTTACCGAGTAGTTCAACTGAGTGGGCTACATCTCGATTGCCACAAGAAAGCGCCTGCATGCGAATCATTTCCAAAGTGTTATAGAGAAAATGAGGGTTAATCTGGCTTGCTAGAAGTTGAAACTCCATTTTCTGTTGATTGTTGATTAGTTGTTGTCTCGTAATTTGAGATTGGTAAAATTGTGCTTCTGTTTCGTAAATATGTTTAACGGTAGATTGCAAATCTACAAATATTTCTTTTAACTCATCATCCCCACGAAAATTTTGAATGATATTGTAGTCACCTAAACGAACTTGATGCATGGCATTTTTAAGTATCGTAAGTCTCTTATCAAATCGTGAGGAAAAACAGTAGATAATAATGCCTGGGAAGAATACTGAGGCAATCAAAATGAATATGTATGTGACTAAAATTCGATTAATATCATGATACGCTGTGCCGTCTCCTGTAATGATGTAGAAATAATCATTTGTTTTGTATGGGTGAAAGGTTGAAATATTGGTAAGAGTCTTTGCACCATGTAACAAAATTGCACCAGTGTAGGAAAAGTAGCCCTGAGCTGGATTACTCCCTGGAAATGGCATAGGCTGGTGCATCCATGACCGATTGGGGCTGATAAATGGAGCAGAATCATTTACGCTACAAAAGACCTGATAATCGGTAATGGACAAACGATTTTTGATGTAATTCATGTTAACACAGATAACCAAATAGGCGGAATATTGGCTTTTAGTAAGAACTAAGCGACGCACAAGGGTAAGGGTTGGCGTTTCATTTCCAAAGGTATCTTTGACGTAAACGGTTTCCCAAGTATCCCATTCGGATTTCAGAGAATCTTCGTACCATGATTCATTTTCGTAGTTAACAAGTGGCTTGATTACGGAATTTTCCGGAAGATTCTGATTGGTTGTATAAATGTTAACAGAGGTAATGGACGTTGTATTGCTACAGTAATTTTCCACAAAATCTGTGATGGCATTGTAATCGTTTTTATTTTCCATAAAATTCTGGGTGCTAAATAGGGAGGTATAGCGCCTAGAGTTGGTGATATTATCGGAAAAATTGTAAATTAGGGTAGTGATATCGAATAGAACAGATTTGATACGGATAGTTTCCGAAGAGACCTGTCCCTCATAATTGGCGGTCATTTGACCTTTTGCAACGTGGATGGAGTAGATGCCAATTGTAAATAGAGGCAAGAAAATAACCAGCAAAAATATGTAGAGAAGCTGTTTTTTAATGTTTAGTTTTGGCATGGTGTCATTGGTTTTGCATTTCCTAGTCATGAATCATCAATCCTGCTTTCTTACGTTGTTTTATACAGTACTATTTTGATTTTAACTCAAATTGTGAAGTTAGGGAAGATGGAAATTGGGTTCTGATTGAAGTGGATGGAGTTATGGATATGTTGTATTATGTATTTTGTAGTAATTGTAATGTTTTGTAAAATGTAGCATTTGCAATCTATATATGGTATACTAAATAATGTAACGAGTACAGGATAAAGATTTGGAATATGAATGCAAGATTTTGTCAAAGAATATCCTGTAAGAAGGGTTACAAATACGCATTAGGAGTGATAGAACATGTTAGAAAGTAATATTGAACATCCAGTATTAAGAACAGCTTGCAACTTGATTCCCTGTATTAGTACAATATACAATGACGAAGTTTGTATTGCCGTCACAGATAAAGAACATTTTATTTTTTTAAAAATGGGAGAGGAATTTAAATTACCTTATAAAATAGGAGATCCAATTAATAAGAATTTCGAACAAGTTATGCGACAAAAACAGTATATTGTGGCGGAAATTCCTCTCAATATTATGGAAAAGTCCAGCGCCAATGGTGCGAAATGCTATTTCTTCCCAATTTTGGATAATGATGAAAAAGAAGCCGTTGGTGTACTAGCCATTGCAATTCATTTGAACAATCGTTTTGAATTGAATCAGATTGTTGGAATTTTAGAGAAGGCATCATTGGGTTTGTCGGAGGTAGTAGATAATGTTTCTACAGGAGTGAACGATATGCTGTCCATGAATCAAGAATTATTACATAAAACAAATGAAATGACGCATAAGGCAAAGGACACAGATGCGATTGTCGGGATTATTCAAGGTATTTCCAATAAAACCAATTTACTTGGATTAAATGCGTCAATCGAGGCTGCAAGAACTGGTGAGGCAGGAAGAGGGTTTGGCGTTGTTGCGAAAGAGATACAGAAGTTGTCTGTTACATCCAAGGAGTCAATTACACAGATTGATGGCATTATCAAGGATATTTCCACGAATATTACGGAGATAGATACGGGGTTGGATAAGATTAATGGAGTGTCAGAGAAACAGGCGGAAGTTGTGAAGACGTTGACGTCGACGATGGAGGAAGTAAAAGGGATTATTGAAAAGTTACATGAGTTAGCGGAGAAGTTGTAGGAGAGAATTGATATAGCTATGTGAGAAACTGCTTCTTGTTTGGGTAACAGGGAGCAGTTTCTATTTACACTATTTCAAAGTAGATGATGATATCGTAGTAAAACAATTTGGGCTAACAGATTAAAAGGAGATTTAATATGAAACATATTTGTTACTTAGATTCCCCAATTGGAATCCTTTGTATCGAAGAAGAAAATGAGCACATCACAAGAGTTTACTTATCCATGAATCATAGCGAACAGGAATCGACAAGCCCTGTATTACAAGAAGCAAAAAGACAACTTAAAGAGTATTTTGATAAGAAGCGAACAACATTTGAATTACCTTTAGACCCAAAAGGAACTCCATTTCAAAAGCAAGTATGGAATGCATTATGTACGATTCCATATGGAACAACTTGCTGCTATAAAGACATCGCTACAAAAATTAATAATCCAAGAGCATGTCAATCCGTCGGACAAGCAAATAGTAAAAATCCGATTATGATAATCATTCCATGTCACCGAGTAATTAGTGCTGATGGAACGTTAGGCGGATATAATGCAGGACTAGAAGTAAAGCAGTATTTATTAAATATTGAAAGAAAATAGAGAGGGATTTGTAATCATTTATATTTGATTTATACAAAGTTTTTGAAAAAAATCTTAGAAAGAATAGTAGGAGGAAATTACATGTACATCGAAACAGAAAGACTCATCATTCGTGATTTAGAACGAAAGGACGAACCACAATTATTTAAAATTGTATGGCAGACTAACGTAGTACGATTTATGAAAGACTGGTCTGAAAATAGCCCATCTCCTGAAGCATTTCACGGCTATATTGATTGGCATCAAACTCAGAAAGATTCCAAAGATGTCTATAAAAATAAGCGATATGCCGTAGTTCTAAAAGAAAATGATTTACTAATTGGCATGGTAGGAATGGGTTTAGAAGAAACCGTAAATGAGGTAGAAATGGCATACTTTATCGACGAAGATTATCAAGGAAATGGTTATGCAACGGAAGCACTACAAGCATTATTTGAGTGGTGTATATCAGTATCTGATTTACCATATTTCATTCTTACAATCGACTGTGCCAACACTGCGTCCTGTAAAGTGGCAGAGAAAGCAGGGTTTGAATTATTCGAGAAAAGAACACCGATAGGACACGCACAGCCAAACATGGAAAGTGATAGTTATTTTTACTACCGCAAATATCGCACGAATTAACATTTGACATTCATGATATAATGTTTGTGTATAATAAATATAGATGGGAGTAGGAGAATGAGACAAAAACAACAACTGAAAAAGCATTTATTTACACTAGGAATCGCTTGTATGCTAGGCTTAACTGCTTGTGGTTCAAACAACAGTAATGCAACAACAAGTAACGAACCAGCTGTTTCTCAAGATGTTTTTGGTCAAATATCAGATGAACAAACAGTATCCATGTACTATAAATTCGATGATTCCAACGACCAAAATCTAGCAGCTATGTTTTTCTTAGGTGGCGGCAATCAAGAGATGAACACAAATTTATCATCATTTCTTCAAAAATACGAATTAGAACAAGATATTTTCGAAGTTGTTGCAGAACAAGACAATTGTGAATGGTATGCAATTATTCCGAAATACATAGGAACAAAAATCACTGTGGAACACGTTGAAATGACCGACGATGGTGAATTAGTACCAACCAATAAAATCACAACCACAGAAAAACCAATATTATTATGCTGTAACATCAGTGATATCATTTCTTCTTCTAAGGTTACTATTCAATATGGAGAAGAACAGATCGAATTCAATCCACATTTAAGCTTAGAAGATGGAGAAGTTGCGGAAGTAGAGCGCATTTTTATTATAAAATAGGTTGAAATTTATTATTATAGATTCACTTTACAATTCATATCAAAGAATACAACACATTGCACAAAATCCCTTTTAATTTTAGTTCGAACGTTATATAAAAATAGCAGAAGGCGATTTCAATCGTCATCATTTAGAGAACAATGAGGAGGATTTTTACATGCATAACATTAGACGAAAAATTGCATTTTTATTAGCAGGGGTAATGGTTGCAGGAATGATTACAGCAACACCATTTACAAAAACAGTATCTGTAACAGCAGCTGTTCAAGAGGAAAATGTGAATTTATTACCAAACGGAGACTTTGAATCCGTATCCGATAGTTGGGGAGGATGGGCAGCAGATGGTGGCGAAGCTACATTTGAACAAAAAGACGGTGCCTTAGTATGTGACATTGCAAATGTCGGAACAGTAGCATGGAGCGTACAAGCTTGCTGTAACTCTGGATTTGGTTTATACGAAGGTGGAAAATACCGCTTAACATTCGATATCAATTCAACAGAAGCACGCGATCTTACATATGGAATCCAAATGAACGGTGGCGATTATCGCTCATACGTAAGCAAACAAATCAGTGTTGATTCAGAAACACAAACAGTAAGCGTTGAATTTACTATGACAAGTGAAACAGATCTAGCCCCAGCCCTTTTCTTTAACATGGGTACACATGGAGTAGACCTTGCAGCGCATACCGTAACCATCGACAATGCTAACCTAGAACTAATCGATGGCAGTGATATTAAAGGTTCTAGTAACGGTATTGAAGAAAATGTCAACATCATTCCAAACGGAACATTTGACGAAGTATCCGACTGCTGGGGAAGCTACACAACAGATGGTGGTAAAGCAACTATCGAACAAAAGGATGGTGCCCTAGTATGTGATATCGCAAGCGTAGGGACATTAAATTACAGCGTACAAGCAAGTTGTGGTTCAGGATTCATGCTATATCAAAACGGAAAATACCGTTTATCCTTTGATATCAGTTCCACAGTAGCTCGTGAATTAGAATACGGTATCCAACTAAATGGTGGAGACTACCATGCATACGTAAGCGATCATATCGCAGTAAACGAAGAAACACAAAGAATTACAATCGAATTCACCATGACAGACGATACAGACCGTGCCCCAGCCCTATTCTTCAACATGGGTATTTACAATGATGAAGATTTAGCAGCACATGTTGTAACCATTGATAATGTAGATTTGCAACTAACAGATGGAAGCGATATTAAGACAACTGTAGAAAAACAAGAAGAAAACGTAAACTTAATCCCAAGTGGTGATTTTGAAGGCGATGCAAGTAACTGGGGAAGCTACACAACAGATGGCGGTAAAGCCGTAATCGGACCAAAAGACGGCGCCTTAATCTGTGATATTGAAAGCGTAGGAACTCTAAACTACAGTGTACAAGCAAGTTGTGGCTCAGGATTTACCCTATATCAAAACGGAAAATATCGTCTATCCTTCGACATTAGCTCCACAGTAGCCCGTGAATTAGAATACGGTATTCAAATGAATGGTGGCGACTACCACGCATATATCAGCGACAAAATCAGCGTATCGGAAGACGTTCAAACTATTACAATTGATTTCACCATGGTAGAAGACACAGATAAAGCCCCAGCACTATTCTTCAATATGGGTATTTACAACGACGAAGATCTAGCACCACACATTGTTACAATAGATAATGTAGACTTACAATTAGTAGACGGAAGCGACATCGTATATGAAGACGACAGTGAAGTAGAAAATACTATAAATATCAATCAAGTAGGCTATAAAACCGATGCCAGAAAAGTTGCCGTAGTACGTGGTGAAAATGTAGGCTCCACATTCAAAGTAATTAAAGTAGAAGACGGCAGTGTTGTATACGAAGGACAACTAAGCGAAGCTATCTATACAGAAGCAGCAGAAGAAACGAACTATCTAGCAGACTTCTCGTCCGTCACCGAACCAGGCAACTATTATGTAGAAATCGAAGGCTTAGGCACATCCTATGAGTTCGAAATCGGCGATGAAATCTTTGAAAACCTATTACAAGACTCCCTAAGATTCTTCTATTTACAAAGATGTGGCGATGCACTAACAGAAGACCTAGCAGGTAACTTTGCGCACGGTGATTGTCACCAAGAACTAGCAAGAATCTACGGAACAGAAGAATACATGGATGTATCAGGTGGATGGCACGACGCTGGTGACTATGGTCGTTACGTAGTTGCAACAGCCAAAGCAGTAGCCGACCTAATGATCGCCTACCAAGCAAATCCATACGCATTTACAGATAGCTACAACATTCCAGAAAGCGGAAATGGACAATCCGATATGCTCGACGAAATCCGTGGACAATTAGAATGGCTTATGAAAATGCAAAACAAAGAAAACGGTGGTGTATACCATAAAGTAACTACAGCCAACTTCCCAGGCAATATCGCAGCTGACGAAGAAACAGGCGAATTAATCATTTGTCCAATTACGACAACTGCAACAGGCGACTTCGCTGCTATCATGGGAATGGGCTATGAAGCATTTAAAGACATTGACAAAGACTTCGCAGAAACCTGTCTAGCAGCCGGTGAAAAAGCATATGATTACTTAGCAGACCAACCAAACACACCAGTAAAAAATCCAGAAGGCATTGCTACAGGTGAATACGGCGACAACAACGACAGTGATGAACGCTACTGGGCAGCCGCATCCCTATACAAAGCCACAGGTGACAGCAAATATCATGATGACTTCAAAGCTATGGTAGCAGAAGGCGTAAAAACCGAATACGGTTGGCAAACAGTAGGCAGCTACGGTAACAGCATCTACCTAACATCCGCGAACCAAGACGAAGCCACAGCCCAAGCCATCCAAGATTCCATCATCGAGCAAGCTGATAGTTTTGTAGCATTAGCCAAAACCGACGGATACGAAATCGCTAACGGTCTAAACTACTACTGGGGTAGCAATATGTCAACTTTAAATAACGCCAGCATCCTAGTAGACGCCTACAACGTAACAGGCAACGAAGAATACCTAACATACGCCAAAGAACACGTAAACTATGTCCTAGGTAAAAATGCCAAAGGTATGTCTTATGTAACAGGCTACGGTGACATTACACCACAAAACCCACACCACAGACCATCCGTAGTGGCTGGCGAAGCCATCAAAGGTGCACTAGTAGGTGGACCAAACAAAAACCTAGAAGACAACTACGCTAAGGCTTACTTATCAGGCAAAGCCCCAGCAAAATGCTATATGGATCACGTAGAATCCTACTCCACCAATGAAGTAGACATCTACTGGAACTCCACATTAGTACGAGCATTAGCTGAAATGAAATTCGTTGACAACTCTGACGAAATCTCAGATGCGAGCATCAAAACAAACGTAGCAACTACAATCGATGGTGGCAGTCTAAAACAAACCTTCAACCTAACCGTAGATGGTGACCAATCAATCGACACCTCCAAGATAAAGATCCGCTACTACTTCACAGAGAAAGATGCAGAAGACCTACAATTCTGGTGCGACCACGCCGCAGTTAATACGACAGACGCCCCATGGTACACCTCATTTAACTCTGCAGTAACCAGCGAATTCGTAAAAACCTACGCAGGTTACTACGTAGAAATTTCACTAAACGAAGCTATCACAGTAGCACCAAACGGAATTATTACCGTGGAAACTCGACTAAACAGCAACGATTGGACCTCCATGGAAGAACTTCTAGACGGAAATGTAAATATCTACTACGATGATAAACTTGTAAAATAGACAGGAAAGTCAACATCTAACTCACTGCTTCATTGTAGTCCCTGCCTTTTGGTTATGTAAGACGGAAGGCAGGGGGACTACAAAGGCGCGAATCGTTAGATGTTGACTTTTTTTCATCCTCAATTTTCATCCTCAAATGGTAAACTTACAAATCTCACCCTTCAGTACATTTGCGATAGTTTGATTCTCATTACTTAATTGTTTCGTACTCTCTATTAGTTGATTCAATTTTGAAGCTGTTGATGTAAGGTCATTGATGTTAATTGCATTTTCCTCAATACTTAAATATACCGTGTTGATGGAATCTTTGATGGAAGCAATCTCTTGTTCGATGGTAGATGATTTGTCTTGGAAGTTTGTTAACATCTGTTCGATTTGTAGTGCATCGTCTTTATAGCGGTTACTGGTTTCTGTTAATTTGTCGTAAGCTGCCATGTTATTTTCGATTAGAAATTGTATGATTTCATTGCTGGATGTAGAAAGGTCATTTATGGCTGTAGTTACTTGTTTGCTGATTTGTTCGATTTCATTGGCTATATTAGCGGATATGGTCGCTAGTTTAGAGATTTCATTGGCTACGATGGTGAATCCTTTTCCTGCTTCGCCAGCGCGGGCGGCTTCAATATTGGCGTTAAGTGATAATAGGTTGGTTTGCGATGCAATGTCGAGGATGTCGTGGGCTAGGTTGTCGATTAGTTGGATGGACTTGGATTGGTCGATTTTGTCGCGGAGTGCTAGGGCGAGTTGGCGGGTTTGGTTTTTTACGCGTTCGGATTCGGTGAGTGCGTTGTCTCTGTATTCGATTGAGGTTAGGTTGATATTATGTACGATGTTGGTGCCAGAGACGATGTTTTGGTTCATGGATGTGATGGAATCGGACACGGAGGAGGTGGATTCGTTGATGTAGGCAATGCTAGATGTAGATTCTTCGAGTTGGGCACTCATCGCTTCGAGGGTGTTAGTAAAGGTGATAAATTCTTTGGCACTTTCTTCCATGTTTTGTTGGGTGCTGGTGACGGAGTGGAAGAGGGTTTCAGTGGAGGTGGCTACGTTGGTGATTATGTTATGTATGTGTGTGATGAATTTGTTGAAACCGAAAACCATGGTGCCAACTTCGTCATGGGTGGTAATTGGAATCTGTTGAGTGAGGTCGCCTTGGTTGTCGATTAGGTCGCTAATTTTGTTATTTACGGAGGCTAATGGTTTCAGAATGCCGTTTATTAGAAGGAGGATTAGGATGATGGCAACTACTTGTGAGTTAATACAGAGATAGAATATTTTGCTTCTCAGTGTTTCGAGAATGTTGACGATACCAGTGGCACTGTAGTCGATGCATAGGATGCCGACAATCTTGTTTTGCGAATTGTAGATTGGGGTGTATGCGGAGCAGAGGTGACCAAATTGTTTGGATGTTTCAAAGTTGTTGACGATGGATTCGCCTTGGAATGCTCGGTTTATACTAGGGTTCATATCGTATTCAGAGATGAGTTCTCCGATTTTATTTGATGTGTTGGAGGTGTCTTCGTCTACGATGTAGCAGATTTGGTTGTTGATATATGCGAAGGTATAAATGTATTTTAAATTTGCTTCTTCTTTTATCGTTTTTAGGGATTCGAGAATAGTGTTATAATTCTTTGTTCCATCATCACCTATTTTAAGGGTTTGAAATATATCACCGTCGATGGATTTGCTTGCAACTTTGCATAACGTCAGTGCATTGTCTTTTGCTGTTTCGAAATATTTTGCTTTTGTGAAGGCATAACAGGTGTAACCTAGGACAGTACAAATCAAAAAGACTAAGAGAAATGTAGTCAGTAACAGTTTGATTTTCATACTAAATTTGCATTTCATAAAAAAAGCCTCCCTATTGCATATTGCGGTAAATCATAAGACATCTATATATATAATATTTGTCATCTGTAAAAATGCCAAAAAAATAAAATGTCTTTTCTAGTTATTCTGGAAAAGACATTTTATTTGTATTTAACTTATTATGTTATTAAAATATAAATTGTGTTTGTAAGTATGTACAGTAAACAAACAAGATATTTACAAGAATTATTTACCTAATGAATCAGTTAAACTCATTTCATTCATTTTTTGCATTTTGCCATAAATAGCAGGAGCTTCCGCTTGAATACGCTCGGTATGTTCTAAGATAGCATCCCAGATTAATTTTGGTGTACGATATTGGCTATAAGTTCCTTCTAGAACTTGATCTTCAATTAGTCCAAATAAGTAGTCTAATTCGTCGTCAGTGTAGGTTGGAACGAGTGCATAACCTTGTGATACTTTTAGGTATTCGTCACTATTGAATTCAAATGCATTTTTCCACCATTCTGTGTATTTTTCGAAGCCAGGGATTCCTTGTAGTTCATCTTTGACAGCATAAGCAGCATGATAACCACACATAAATGCACCTTGTACTTCAACTTCTACGAATGCAGCGGTATCACCAATGGCAATTACATTTCCTTTATATGGTGTTTTTAAGGAAGATAGTGCTTTACAAGTACAACCGCCTTTCTTTAAGAGTTTTGCATCTTTTAATTGTGGTGTTAGTGGGCTATCATTCTTTAAGTTTTCAAAGATAGTAGTTGGACGTAGACGAGAATCTCCAGTTAATGTCATTTCAAATATAGAATCACCTAATAAACTTGGGCCGATAATAGCAGGTGAGTTGCAGTGAAAAGCACGTCCATAGTATAGATTCCAACTGTTTGGTTCTATATTTTTAATGCCTTCTAGGAAATATTTTACTACATAGGCAGTTGCAAAATGCATTCTACCTTCGTTTAAACCAAAGCGCTCGCTTAGATGTGCATTCACACCTTCTGCAATAATTAATTTTTTCCCTTCAATGTTAGATTTCGTTGTTCCTGAAATTAATTCTAAACGAACGGATTCTCCAAGATCTTCACCACCAGTAGCAGAAGTTCCCATGATAAATGTTACACCCGCATTCTTACATTCTTCATATAAATCAGCTAGGAGTTTTCTTTTGTCAAACTTTAGTGCAAGTGGTTGTTCATCTGGTAATGCAAAATGAATCACATGATCTTTTGGTGAGTGATAATATTTGTTTTTAACGGGCACATAGTCACCGTTATATGTAACTTCAAAGTTTTGTTTTTGGAATAGTATTTTATTACTTTCGCACTTTAGCCATTCACCCTCATATCCGTCATCCAAGATAAATTGCATGGAACAGGCGCGTACCAAATTATCAAAGTTCTTTTTCATTTCAACTACGCAGACATCAAGACCTAGTTCTGCCGCAGTTTTAGATGCCATAAGTCCAGCAGGACCTGCACCTACGATAATTAGATCATAATATTTTTTTAGCATAATATATCCTCCTTTTTGTCTATACATTTTACTACAGTTTTGACAGATACATGCTTATCTTAACTAATGTATTTAGCAAATTGTACTAAGATGTATGTACATAATCCTACAGGAAATGAGAAAATTCTGCAAGCGAATTTATGGAAAAGTATATTATATATGTATCACTAATGGAAGAAATTTTGTGTGTTTTTGAAAAAAGAATTAAAAAAACAAAAACCATGAATTGATATGAGGGATATCTATCCATGGTTCAGTAGGATTAAGTTATCGGATTAAAATTGAAATCTATGTATTTCGTTCTCTAATTGATTAGCAATGACTTGGTTTTGATTGGTTATTTGTTTCGTGTTCTCTAGTAACTGTGTTAAATTGGAAGCTGTTGAGCTAAGGTCATAGATTCCGAGTGTATTTTGTTCAACAGTTTGATAAACTGTGTTGATGGATTCTTTGATGGCATTCATTTCTTGTTCAATGGTGGAAGCTTTCTCTTGGAAATTTTGAACCATTTTTTCGATCTGAACGGCATCTTTTTTGTAGTCTTCACTTGTTTGGATTAACTTGTCGTAGCCAAGGACAGTTTTCTCACTAAGGTATTGAATGGTGTTTTGACTTGTGGACGCCAAATCAGTAACAGCAGTGATTACTTGTTGACTGATACTTTGAATTTGGCTAGCAGTATTTGCAGATTGTGTTGCAAGTTTGGATATTTCATCTGCAACTACAGCAAATCCTTTTCCAGCATCACCCGCTCGAGCAGCTTCGATATTTGCATTTAGAGCTAATAAATTAGTCTGAGAAGCGATATCTAAGATGTCATGAGCTAAATCATCAATACGAGAAACAGATTTGGATTCTTCGATTTTTTCAAGCATCATTACGGCAATTTGTTCTGTAACTTCTTTAATCTGTTCGGATTCCCATGTTGCATCTTTCTTATGTGCCGATGAAGTGGAATGAATTGTCTCAACAATATCAGCTCCAGAAGTAATATTTTGGTATATAGTTGCAATGGAATTCGTCATAGAAGAAGTCGCTTCATTTATGTGTGCAATACTGGAAGTAGACTCCTCTAACTGTGCAGTCATCTCGTCTAAAGTATTGGAAAATGCAATAAATTCTTTCGAGCTCGCTTCAATATTATGCTGTGCTTTGGAAATGGAACTGGTTAGATCGTTAGTGGAATCAGCAACATTTTTAATAATTTTATGTATATGTCGTATAAATTTATTTACACCAAAAACAATTACACCAACTTCATCATTGGTTTGGATCGAAATCTGCTGTGTCAAATCACCACGATTGTCTACTAGTTCATCAATTTTATTATTTACACAGGTCAAAGGTTTTAATATTCGACAAAGCAATAAGTAAATAATAATTAAGTTAAAAAGCAAAGCACCAATACAGAACAAAGTTATTTTTGCCCTTAATGCATCTAAAATCTGAATAATATTACTTGCGCTGTAATCAATACACATAATCCCAACTACTTGGTCTTTGGAATTCAAAATCGGAGCATAGGCAGAAATCGTATTACCAAATTGACTATTGTAATCAAAATCATTTACTTTACATACTCCTTGAAAAGCCAGTTCGATACTTTCATTCATATCATAATCAAAGATAGGAACTCCAATCGCATTATGGGTTTCACTGGGATCCTCATCAACGATATAGCATATTTCATCATCTATGTAACCTAAGGAATAAACGTAATCGATTTTTGCTTCATCTTTAAATGTTTTCATATCCTTAAGTATGGTTTCATACTCTTGTGATTCATCATCACCTAACTCAATTTGTTCAAAAATATCTCCATCAATTGTTTTAGTGAATGTTTTACACAACGTTAATGCGTGATCTTTTGCAGTAGAATAGTACTTTTCTTGTGTGTAAGAGTAACAAGTATAGCCTAAACATGTACACATTTGAAGACTTAAAATAAAGGTGGTTATCAATAACTTAAGTCTCAAACTAAATTTACATTTCACGTAAAAACCTCCCTTTTAAAATGTTTGTGTTTATTATGTTATAGTAGTTGGTTGAAAAATGAAACAATAGTTAAATTCTTCATCACACAAGATATTATGATAACAAAAATGGTATAATATTACAAGTTGATTGCGAAAATCATTAGTTATTTATGGAAAAAGATATAGTTTGTCTGATAGAACATAAATATATGAAAATGAAAAGGGAAGTGACACATCACTTCCCGTTCCTCTCGACCCACTCAACCAGTGGTTTAATATATTCTTCCGAACTCGCATCGAACGATTCAGTCAACGCTCTTGTAACCCCTTCTTCCACGGAATTCTTATTTTTCTTTGTACTCATAATCTTAGAAAATCCCTTCATCAAAAGGCGATCTCCTAAGCCCATCATATTATATCTCAACCCCGACTGCATATAAAAATGCGGAATCTTTTCTACATTTTCATTACCCAGATTATTTATCCACATTTTCTCGAGCAACTCAGTAGCTTCCATAGGCATCGCACCCGTCGCATAAACCGCAAAGTTTTTCCCTTGCACCCCTTTCATTATTGCCTTCATTTTATCAAGACTATCAATACGTTCTGCGTGAATACGACTTCCGAAGATAATAGTATCGTATTGGTTAAGAACCGATGTTTGGAGCTGTTTGAAATCAAGAATGTCACAGTTTAATGCTTTTTTAATCCACTCAGCATATTGTTTGGTAAAACCAGTAACACTTTTGTAAACTACGATTATTTTCATAATAATCCTCCTCAACTATATACATTCAAATGGATAATGCTATGTATTTCGTTTTCTATGTTGTGTGATTCAATATATCTATTAAAATTTTACATTGTGAACAAGTATTATGTCAATCGCATAAAAGAGTACTATAATTTTTGTTCATTATGTCGATACATAAAATGGAAAAGGAGGTAGTATTTATGAAAAGAAAGTGTTATCAGTCCATTCTTGCAATTATGTTAGCATTTCTATTTATCATTTCACCAATCAGTTCATTAGCAACAACCGTTTCTGCAGGAGAAAGTACGGGAAAAAAGTATTCCTTTGGAACATCCAAAAGCGTTGGTTCGGGGAACACATTTTTATCCAATTATACATGTAAATACACGCTAACAGGAAAGACAAAGTCCGTTGCATATAGCAAAACTCCCGTTGGAAAGCATGGTGCTTTAAAAGTCAAAGGTACAAATCTAGTAGATAAAAAAGGGAAAAAAGTGATCTTACGAGGCGTAAGCACCCACGGATTACATTGGGGCGAGATGACACCATTTGTAAATAAGACTGCATTTCAAAATCTGAGAGATGAATGGGGCGTCAATCTAATTCGACTTACCAGCTATGTAACCCAGGGTGGATACACACAAGGAAGTAAGGAGTTGCTCGATAAAACGATACAGCGAGGTGTCAAATACGCCAAAGAACTTGGCATGTACGCCATGATAGACTGGCACATTCACGCCGAAGATCCAAATACCACAATCGCAGATGCTAAGAAATTTTTTAGAAAATATTCTAAAAAATACGCTAATTACGATAACGTAATCTACGAAATTTGCAACGAGCCAACCAATACACCTTGGCCACAGATTAAAAAGTATGCACAGCAGATTGTTAAGATTATTCGTGCAAATGATCCCGATGCTATCATTATTGTTGGTACCAATACATGGTCACAAGATGTTGACGAAGTTGCTACAAATGGCGGAATGTTAAAGGATAAAAATGTTATGTATAGCGTTCATTTCTACGCAGGGAGTCACGGGAAGAGTCTTCGTGATAAGGTTCGTAAGGCATTGAAAGCAGGAGTGCCTATTTACTGTACTGAATTTGGAATCTGTGATGCTTCTGGAAATGGAAATATCAGTGTAGATGAGGCAAATACATGGATTTCATTTTTTGAGAAAAATAATATTAGTTATACTTGTTGGAGTTTGTGTAACAAGGATGAATCTGCTTCTATGATTTCTCCGACTTCAACAAAGGTAAATGGATGGACTAATAAGGACTTAGGTGCGACAGGTGCGTGGCTTGTGAACACGTATCGCAAGTATGGGGGAGCATAAGAGAAATCAATCAGAAAGAGGGAAACACTCAATTATAGTGAAATAGAGGATAAAATTCCCAGTAAAGAAATGTAATATTGTGCCGAAGTAATAAATACAAACTATTTATTATGGAGGAAATATGAAGAAAAAAGGCTACAAATCAATACAAAAGAAAGTTTTTATCATATTAGTAGTATCAATTACTTTAGCATACGGATGTCTAATTGCATATATGAGCAATTCTATTAAGAAATCAACAAGTGCAACTAGTACTCAGACAATGCAGGCAGTCATCGATAATTCAGCAAAGATTATTGAGGCTGAAATGAATAAAATGATGGCAATAACAGATGTCTTATCAAACAATGGAGATTTAACAAATAAGTCTATTAAATGGTCTGAAAAAGTTGAGATTATGAAGGTATTATTTGAAGGCTCAAAAGAGACATATAAAATTGCAACAATGTCAATTATTAATAAAAAAGGTGAAATGACATCCACTGATGGTCAAAAACAAGATGTTACAAATCAAGACTATTTCTCAATTCTTATGAGCGATAACAATTATGTTGGGGGAATTCATAAAGAGGCACAGACAGGTGAACAGCTAATTTCATTTGGTAGCCCATTAAATAGTGAAGACGGAGATATAATTGGTGCTCTTTTATGTACGTTCGAAGCAGATTTTATGCAATCAATTATAGCAAATACTACTTATCTAGGTATGGGAGATGCCCATGTGTTTGACTATAATGGAAATATGGTTCAAACGGGAGAACATTCACATGACGAGGATTCTCACCAAGTGCATGCAGATGCACAACAAGAATTTTCAGATGTAATCATGAAAAAAATGTTAGCAGGTGAAAAAGGAATCTATTTAGACCAAAAGGATAATGGAGATTATATTGTTGTGTATGCTCCAATTGATAACACAAATGGTTGGTCTATTGCCCTAGAAATAGGTGAGAAGGAGATAACAAAAGAAGTAGATGCACTTATCACTCGTACTATTATTGCGTCTGTCATTTGTCTAATTTTCTTAGGATTCTTTATCATTTGTGTAAACAAATTTCTATTTAACCAAATCAATAAAATCAGAGATTTTATAGCTCAACTTGCAACAGGAGATCTACGTCTTGATATTGATGATAAAGATCTAAATTCTGAAAATGAATTTGGTGATGTCTACCAAGCTATGAAAAAGAGTGCGAGTGACATTGGTAGTGCAATTTTATCTGTAAAAGAAAATGTGACATTGTTAGTAAACATGTCTAATGACTTAGATCAAGCATCGGAAAGTATGATTTCTAACGCAGATGCCATTTCATTATCTACAAATGAATCCGCATTAGGTAATAGTGATCAAGCAGAATCAATTCAAGAAATTAGTCGTACAATGGAAAAACTGGGTGAAAGCATTAACCAAGTTACAGAAGCAGTTTCAGGAATTGTTGATGTAGCTAGAAAAACAGATAAAGACATGATTGCAAGTAGTGAAATACTAGAAGAATTACATGTTTCTCTTCAAGAATTCACCGATTCATTTAATGGCTTCTATCGTGATGTCACAGATATCACAACTCAAATTTCTGAAATCGGAAAAATCACAGGAACTATTCAAGAAATTGCATCTCAAACCAATTTACTTGCTTTAAATGCTGCTATTGAATCTGCTCGTGCAGGAGAAGCAGGAAAAGGATTTGCGGTTGTTGCAGATGAGATTCGTCATTTAGCAGAAGCAAGTGAACGTAGTGTTCAAGATATTGGAATTATTATTGGACGTGTTCTTGCAGGAAGTGGGCAAATTGTTTCTTCCACAGAAAGCATGAATCAAAAAATGCAAGTACAGCAAAAAAATGTAGAAACAACTATGCAAGAATTCAAGAAAGCTTCCGAAGCGATTAGTAGTATTTTACCAATGACAGAAGAAATTTCTCGAGCAGCCAATGAAAATAGAAATCAAAAAGATTCTATTTCTGTTTTAATAACAAATGTAAGTGCAGTTTCAGAAGAGTTAGCAGCAGGTACAGAAGAAATTGCTGCAACGACAGAAGACTTCGGTACAACAAGTCATGCTGTGAAAGATGTTTCGAAACAAGTTCTAAATACAGTTAGTCAATTAGAAGAGCAGATAGCTCATTTTAAACTAGAAGAATAAATGTAAAAAAAACGGCTGTGACAATGAAAATTGTGATGGTCGTTTTTTTATGCTCTATAGGTATGAAGTAAGGAAATACGCAGAAGAGATAAACGAAAAGTAAATAAGGGTAGCAGTATGGCTAATAGTAAAAGTAATAGTAGAATCCAAAAACCTTGTGAAATCAAGAGGTAGAGGGGAGAAAAATCCTTCAGATATTAAAAAAATGAAAGTGCTTACTATTACTATTGTGTAAAATATACATAAATAATAGTCTATATTCCTATTGTTATTTGTGTAAAAATAATGTACCATTAAGACATACACAAAACACACATATATATAATATATAAAAAACTTAATTTTTTCATCGTTTATTGCACAGAATTGCCGAATGGACAAGTTGTATTCTACATATTCTTTGTTAAGCGATAGGAAGGAGAGGCGTATGAATTTAAGAAAAAAATTATGTTCAGCTGTTTTAGCTGCCGCATTAGTTGCAACGACGGTATTAACTGGTGCTACAGTAAAACAGCCAGTGGAGGTAAAAGCTGCGAATAGTACTGCTGTATTTGATGATTTAGGACAAAATGACATGGTGGATGCCATGGCAGCAGGATGGAATCTAGGAAATCAATTAGAAGCTGTAATCAATGGAACTCCAGGGGAGACAAATTGGGGGAATCCAGTAATTACAGAGAGTTTGATAAAAGCAGTTAAGAATGCTGGATTTTCGACAATCCGTGTTCCAGTATCATACATAAACTACATTGGAAGCGATTCTAATTATACTGTAAATGCAAGTTGGTTAAATCGTGTACAAGAAGTAGTAGATATGTGTATCAATAATGATTTATTCGTTATCATTAATATGCATGGCGATGGATACACATCAATTGATGGTGGTTGGCTACTATGTGGAAGCTCAGACCAAACAACAATCAAAGCAAAATACAAAGCTGTATGGAAACAAATTGCAAACAAATTTAAAGATTATGATGAACATCTTATCTTCGAATCTATGAACGAAGAATTCGATGGAACATGGGGAACACCTAATAAGACATATTACAACAATATCAATGATTACAACCAAATCTTTGTTGACACAGTAAGACAAACAGGTGGAAACAATGCGAAACGTTGGCTATTAATTCCTGGATGGAATACAGATATTACATATACAGCAGATGATTATGGATTCGCATTACCAAGTGATAACTATTGTACCGCTTCTGGTAAAAGAATTATGATTTCTGTTCACTACTACAGTCCTTGGGAATTCTGTGGAAATGAATCTAACGATGTAACACAATGGGGAAGTAAGGCAACAAACAGTTCCAAAGTAGCATCTTGGGGTGACGAATCTTTCATGAAGTCACAATTTAACAAAATGTATACAAAATTTGTTCAAGCAGGTTATCCAGTTGTAATTGGTGAATATGGTTCCATTGATAAAACACAAGCTGATTCTACAAATGCAGCTTGCCGTGCAAACTATGCAGAACGTGTTTGCTATTATTCAAAACAATGGGGTATGGTTCCAGTAATTTGGGATAATGGTTATAATGGAAACTATGGATTTGGTTTATTCAATCGTAGTTCTTGCACAGTTACACAACAAGGTATCATTGATGCAATCAAAACAATTTACCCAACAACAACATCCACAACAACATCACCAAGTCCTTCACCATCACAAACTGTAACAACATCACCTAGCCCATCACCAAGTCCATCTGCATCTAGTACACCATCAACATCCAGTACACCATCAACATCTGATGTGTCAGTAGATTACAAAGTAGTAAGTGATTGGGGTTCTACATTCCAAGGTGAAATTGTAATAACAAATAATTCAAACACAACTTATAATGGTTGGACATTAACATGTGATTACAATTGTACAATTACTTCCCTATGGGGAGCAACCTTAGCTGGACAATCTGGTACAAAAGTAACGATTAAAAACCCAGATTGGAGTGCATCTTTAGCACCAGGAGCTTCTGTAACAGTATGCTTTATAGCAAATGGAACAGATAAGAGTGCACCTACAAATTGTGTATTTAGCTAAAGATAGAAATAGGAATACTTAAGTTTGATATTAAACTGTGGTCTGTAATCAAGTTATGGACCACAGTTTTTTAGACTGCTACTAAATTATAAAACGTATATAGTCTATATAAGAATTATCTATGTAAGAATCGAAATTAAAAACACCCTATACAAGGTATATCTACTCTTTTATTGCTAGACAAATCTAACGAAAAAGAGTGTCTCATAATCAATGTATATAGGGTGTTTTATCTGTTTGTATTTTGAATCATAATACTAATGAAATCTACGATATAAACCGCGTACTTTTCCTAAGATCTCAACACTATCCACTATGATAGGTTCCATAGTGTCATTTTCGGGTTGTAGTCTAAAGTGATTATCTTCTTTATAAAAAGTTTTTACAGTAGCGGAATCCTCAATCAAAGCAACTACAATTTCACCATTCTCAGCAGTAGATTGTTTCTCTACTAAGATTAAGTCTCCATTAAAGATACCAGCATTAATCATACTTTCACCTTTTACTTTTAACATAAAAGTATCGGACTTTGGTAAATCTTCTGATAATAATGGGAAATATCCTTCAATATTCTCAACAGCTAGAATTGGTTGACCGGCTGTAACTGTTCCGATAATTGGAACGTTAACGATATCATGTCTAGAAAGATTAAAAGAATCATCCACAATCTCAATTGCACGTGGCTTTGTAGGGTCGCGGCGAATATATCCGTTCTTTTCTAGTGTTTCTAAATGAGAATGTACTGAAGATGTAGATTTTAATTGAACAGCTTCGCAGATTTCACGAACAGCAGGCGGATAGCCTTTTTGTAAAATTTCAGATTTTATGTAATCTAAAATCTCTCTTTGTTTTGCACTAATTTTTCCGTAGGCCATAGGGGAACCTCCAAGTTTCAATTTTCTCTATTATAACCGAAATGAAAATAATTGTCAAACAAATGTTCCGTACAAATGTTTGATTATTGGATGTGGCATAATTAGTACAATATTCGAACGGAAATTTGAGTATTTTTTCGAACATATGGTCGAAAAGTTATTGACAAACGAATATGTGTTCGATATAATCAAGTAAACAAATGTTCGAATGGAGGATTTTTATGAGACACATATATAATAAACTTGTAATTTGTTTTATGATTGGAATTGGAATTGGGATTATATCAAGCATGATAACCATGACTATCACAGCTTCAAAAGAGCCATTAATTGGTGAGAAATATGTTACATCAGTATACATAGAAGATGGTGATTCTTTGTGGTCTATAGCAGAGCAGTATTTTACTGAGAAGAACATATCTATGAAGGAGTATATTGAAGAGATTAAAGAATGCAATCATTTATCTAGTAACGAGATAAAGAAGGGGCAATATTTGATTGTACCTTATTATGAAGTGATTCGATAATTCTTATCACTTTTGTGTAAAATTATGACAAAGTTATTGTATAAATATGACACATTTTTAACACTTTTTATTCCTACTATGAGAATAACTAATTATGTAGGGAAAAGGTGATTTCATGAAGAAAAAATATTCTATTATAGTACTTTTCTTATTTATAGTACTTTTGATGACTCCTTGTGCGACCGGTAAGGCTGCCTCTTATCTTAAGCTCAAGATGAATGGTAGTGTTACAAATTACAAGGGTGCACAAGTGAAAGTCAAGCTTGATAATTCTAGTATAAACATTTCCAATACACCAGGCATTATTGTGAATGGAATTGCATTGTTGCCGTATCAAGATGTGTTTAAAAAAGGGCTAGGTGCGACTTGCAGTTATAATGCAACGACAGGTGCGATTACGATTAAGAAATACAATAATACTGTGAAATTAACGATTGGAAGTAAAATTGCTTATGTCAATGGAACAAAGAAAAACGTATCTGTTGCACCTAGAAAGATTTACTACTATAAAAGTAAAACTACCAAAGTGATGGTGCCATCACGTTTTGTTGCAGAGGCATTAGGTTATACATATCATTGGGTAAGTAGTACATCAACTGTTATGATGACAACTCCTTATGCACTTTATTATGATAGTGCGTGGCACATATACAAAGGTTCAAAAGGTAGCGTTAAGATTAATGATACAAGTATTGATGTAAGTAATATGCCTACAGTTATTTTTAGTAATAGTGCATTTGTACAAGCACGTAAAGTATTTTCAAATAGTCAATTAGATACGACATATGCATATAATTCATCCAATAAAACAATCACTATAAGCAACGATACAGCAACTATTGTTTATAAATTAAATAGTACAACCGCATATATTAATAATGTAAAAGCTACTTTAAAGACAGCACCAAAGCTTATAAAAGATAATGTTACTAATAAGAGCTGTGTTATGATTCCAGCTAAATTAACTGCGGAATCTTTAGGATATGATTACACATGGAATTCTACAACAAAAACTAGTCAGATTACAATGACTACAAAGTCAATATGGTCCTGGATTGATGATTCTGGCATCAATGAAATATACAATAATCACTTAGATGCAATTGAGTTGGAAGAAAAAGATTCCGAAGAGCATATTACTTTGACAGGTTCCTCTTCTCTAGGTGTACAATCATCATTTGATGAAGAAAATAACCTACTAACATTAACCATTTCTAATTTAAGTAACATGAATGATATATTACAAGAGACAATTACCAACTCTGCAAACGTCCAAGAAATTACAATCTCTAGTTGCGTAGAAGGTGTATTAACCATTACCTTGCAGTTATATGATGAAACATCTTATTATGAATCAATAGTAGGGAATGATTATACCATACATTTTTGTACTACAAGAAGTGTTGTGACCGATGATACCATTACATTGCCTATTCCTGAGAATGTTAGTTTCTCAGATATACAGGATGAAGATCTCTATTATAATAAGCAATTTAGGATAACAATCCCTGGTGACTATGTATCATATTATCAGAACCTTTCGTCTACATTACCAGAGGGAATATCTAAGGCTCAGTGTACATTAAGTTCATCTGGCAATACGGTATTAACTTTTACAACAACTAAGATTTTAGGCTATCGGTTATCACAAGAAGGTGAAAACTTTACGATTACAGTAGGTAATCCAAGTGATATTTATTCTAGTATCGTACTATTAGATGCAGGTCATGGTGGAACGGATCCAGGATGTGTTAGTCATGGCTTGAATGAAAAAGACATTAATTATAATATTTTGTACAAGTATGGTAAGAGTTATTTTACTAATTCATCGCCAGTAAAAGCATACTGGACTAGAACAACAGATACAAAGATTGAATTAGCAGATAGAGCAGCTTTTGCCAAGACAGTAGAAGCAGATATCTTTATAAGTTTACATATGAATTCTGCGTCATCTACATCTGTTAACGGAGCGGAAACTTATTACTGTACATCGAATAACAGTAAGAATTCATTCGGAGTCACAAGTAAGATGTTAGCTAATTATTTTCAAACCAATTGGCCTTCTCAACTTGGTATTAGCACATCGAGAGGTGTAAAGTCTGCGAATTACGTTGTAATTAAGAAAAATACAGTTCCAGCTATATTAATTGAGCTTGGATTTATGACAGGAACTAAGGATATTAATATTATCGGAGCGAACACTACACAAAAGACAGCTGCGAAGACCTTTTATAACACAGTTTGTGAATTCTTTGAGAAATATCCAACAGGACGCTAGGAGATGTATAAATGAGTAAAAAATATAGAGTTGTAAAAATAATCACTCTCGTTATATTTTCAATGATTTTATGGAATAGTAAAACTTCGTTTATTGAAGCACATAATACACCTACGGTTAAGTTAAGTAAAACAGCTTATACCAATAAAAATGTCACTATTAGCTTAACTTTTTCAAAAAGTGATAAGGTAAAAACAGTGAAATACGTGAAAGGAAGTCATAGCAAAGCTTATGTGAATAAGAAAGGAACCAAGTTATCTATATCTAGTCAAACGGCGCGTGTAACAGTATCTACCAATGGAACATATACATTTTACTATGTATTTGGCGATGGTGTGGTAAAGACAAAGCGAGTAACGATTTCTAATATAGATAAAACAGCACCAAAGATGAATCCGACTTATAAAGTTTTCAATCAAAAAGCAACCGTTACATTAAATGGGTCAGATAAATTAAGCGGACTATCTTATGCTAGGTACATAAAAGGAACATTGCTCGATACAGCATCTACAAAGTGGAATACAAAGGCCAAGAAGATGACAGATACAAAGTCGTTTCAAGTTACATCTGCTGGAAACTATAGCATTTTACTTGTAGATAAGGCTGGTAATAAAATCGTGAAAAAGATAAATGTCACGTTAGAACTAAAAGCTGTCTGGATTTCGTATCTAGAATATGCATCTGCAGGTGTTCAAGATATGACGGAAGCACAATTCAAATCTTATATAAGTACGGTATTTGAGAATTGTAAGAATATGAATTTAAATACAGTAATTGTGCAGGTTCGACCAAGTGGAGATGCATTATATCCATCCAGTTATTTTCCGTGGTCTCAGTATTTGACAGGTACACAAGGTAAGCATCCAGGATATGATCCAATGGCATGTATGATAACAGAGGCGCATAAGCGTGGATTGTCCTTCTATGCATGGATTAATCCTTATAGAGTATCTGCATCAAGTACTTCCATTCAGACTTTAAGTGAAGATAATCAAGCTAGGATATGGCGTTCTTCATCGGATTCAAATGTAAAGAGAAATGTATTAACTTACAATGGACAGCTTTATTATAATCCAGCTAAAAGTGAAGTACGTACACTCATTGTGAATGGTGTAAAAGAAATTGTGAAAAAGTATGATGTAGAAGGAATTGTTTTTGATGACTATTTTTATCCAAGTCTAGGAAGTAAGTATGCAAGTAATTTTGACTATACCGAATACAAAGCTTATAAATTAGAGTGTGAAGAAAAGCAAATGACACCAAAAAGTATTGTGGAGTGGCGAAGAAGTAATGTGAACGCATTATTAAAGCGCGTAAAGTCTGCAATTAAATCTCTTGACAAGACGGTTGAATTTGGAGTCAGCCCACAAGGAAATATTTCAAATTTGACATCTACAAGCGCAAATTATTGTGATATCACTACATGGTTAAATTCTTCGTGTTATGTTGACTTTGTTTCGCCACAGATTTACTGGAGCACTACCAATTCGGTATCGCCTTATGAAACCGTGGTAAAACAATGGATTAATTTAAGAAAAAGTAATGACGTTAAATTATACCTTTCACTAGCAGTTTATAAAGCGGGAATTACAAAAAAAGAAGCAAATGCATTATCATCAGCAGACTTAGAATGGTATACTTCAGATACCAATCTAAAACGACAGGTACAATTAGGAAGAAAAACAAGTTCTATTGATGGGTTTATGTTTTATCGATATGACAATATGTGTTCTACCAAAGCAAAATCAGAGATAGATAATTTGCTATCCATTCTGTAATCTGTATTTTGAAGTTTATAGTATTTACGAAAGAATCCTCTGAATCAATTATGTGTTCCAAAGGATTCTTTCAGTTTATCTGTTCAATCCATAGTTTATAGTCTTATATTAGTCTAATTTAAATGATATTTTCATATTTTGTTGTACTGTTCTTTTGTTATTCTATTACAGTTACAGCACAACGTTGTTTGATACCGTCCTCTGAAGCATATACATATGTCTTTCCTTTACTAAGAGCAGTAACCATTCCGTTTTTTACGGTTGCGATAGATGTGTTGCTGACAGACCATTCAGGAGATATCCCAGAAGATACTTTGGCTGTGATTTTATGTGTTTCCCCTACTTTGAGGACAATTTCAGATGTACTAAGTTTAATAGTCGGTTGTTTTACAGTAACAGTACATTTTGATGTGACTCCATCTACAGTGGCGGTAATTACAGCAGTTCCATGTTTAACAGCTGTAACAACACCATTTTCATTTACAGTAGCAACACTTTTCTTGTTTGATTTCCAAATTGGTTTTATTCCAGAAGAAACGGATGCAGTTAGGCGCTCTTGCTGCTTGCGATAGAGTGTTAGAGAGGCTCTTGAGACACGTACAGTTGGTTTTTTTACGGTTACTTTACAAGTGACAGTTGTTTGGTCAGCTTTGGCAGATATCTGAGTTTCACCAGGTTTAACCCCTGTTACAATGCCATCTTCGGACACGGTAGCAATGCTCTTTTTAGCTGATTTCCAAGTAACAGTGGATTTGTTGGATGTCTCAGCTGAGAGTTGTATTTGTTCTCCGTGTTCAATAGAGATAGACTTTTTGCTAAGTGTGATTTCAGTTTTTAGTACTGTAACTTTGCAACTAGCTTCAGCATCTTTAATTTTCGCTGTGATAGTTGCAGTCCCTGCTCTTTTAGCAGTTACTTTACCATATGTATTCACGGATGCAATTTTAGAATCACTAGATTTCCATGATGGTTTTTTGCCTGTTGAGGTCAATGCTACAATATAAAATTCACCACCAATACGAAGGGTACCATCATAGACAGATAATACAATGTAAGGAATAGATGAACGTGCATAGACTGTGTTATCTACTAAAAGGATAATACAAAATAGAAAACAGATAAGTGCTTTTCTTAAATGTTTTACATGATTAATATGTTTCAAAGAATTGAAATGTGACATAGAATTCCTCCATTCGAGTTAATGAATGGACTGAATCAGATAAACGTATACGTATTTTAGCATATTATGTAATATTAGTAAACACAAAAAAATAGTAAATAAGTCCAGAACTAGGCAATTAAATCTTATTGTTTCATAAGATAATGTATAAGATTATAGATATCATCAGGAGTGGAAAATATATGGATGAAGCGATCAAACTTGCATTAGAGGAAAAAGATGATATATATGACCGAATAATAAAAGAAAATATAAATGATCGTAAAATTATTATTAACTGTGATGTTAATGATGATTTACTAGAGAATTTAATATTATACATTTTATTGTGGAATAAACAAGATATGGATATTCCAGTGGAAAAACGAAAAAAGATTTTCTTGTATATTAACTCAGATGGTGGTGATTTGATACTCGGTAATGCAATTCTTGATACAATCATCTGTAGTAAAACACCTGTTGTAACAGTTGGTTTTGCCAAGTGTGCAAGTATGGCTAGTTACATTTTAGCTGCAGGGCATGAGAGGATTTGCTTCCCTTCAACAGTAGTGCTCATTCATGATGGTCAGACTGGTTATATGTCTTCTGGAAATAAAGGAAAGGATATACAAAAGTTTTATGATAGTTTAGATAAACGAGTAATGGAATTTATGTGTAAATACACCACTATGACAGCTGAATACTTAGAATCTATTAAGGACCGTGAAACGTATTTATTTGCGGCAGAGGCAAAAGAAAAAGGAATTATTGATAAAGTTATTGGCGTGGATTGTGATTTAGATTATATCTTATAGTAGATTGTGACATCTCTTGTATAAGTATTATATAAGGGGTGTCATATTGAATACTATATTGTAATAAGAGTGTAAATATCTATGAAAACACTCTTTACATTAAACCTATTTTACGATAAAGTTAAGTTAGGTTTTTAACATATGAGGAGAGAGGAAGTATATTATGTACCGAGTCTTTTTAGTAGAGGATGAAAGCCTAATACGTCAAGGCATAAAAAAGTTAGTATCATGGAATGAGTATGGTTTTGCTTTTGTTGGGGAAGCGCAAGATGGGGAACTTGCGTGGCCGTTAATCCAGCAAGAAAAGCCAGACATTGTTATAACAGATATTAAGATGCCTTTTATGGATGGGCTTACATTAAGTCGATTAATAAAGCAGGAGTTACCTAGCACATCCGTTATTATTTTAAGTGGGTTTGATGAGTTTAGGTATGCAAAAGAGGCTATCGGCATTGGGGTAGATGAATATTTATTAAAGCCACTTTCTAAAGAACAATTGATAGATGTTCTTTGTAAAGTGAAAGAAAAGCGAGATAAGAGGGTATTAGAAGATAATAAGATTCAAAATGTATTGGATGTATCAGATAAAGATTTTGGTACATTGGATGTAAAAAAAATTGATCAGCGAATCGTTGAAACATTTTTAGCTCATGGCTTAATTGAGGATGTTAAAACTTTTGTGGATGAGTATTTTAACTCGATAGGTGAGAAAGCACTGAAAAGCATTATATTTCGACAATACGTAGTGATGCATATTCAATTCACAGTGCAGGCATTTATGGAGAAAGTTAGTGTTGCCGAGGAACTAATGAAATCACAAAGTGAACATCAAATGGAGTTTGTGGATGCAATTTCATCTGTAAAGCAAGCAAAGTATTATATAGAACATTTGATAACAAATGCAATTTTAATACGAGATCAGATAGCAAAGTGCAAATATAGTGGGATGATGGACAAAGTTATTCAGTATATGAAAAATCATTTTTCAGATCACGATATAGACCTAACTCGTGTGGCACAAGTTGCTAACGTAACGAATACATATTTTAGTGGGGTTTTTCGTCAACAGATGGGAAAGACATTTGTTGAATATCTGACGGAACTTAGAATGACTAGAGCCAAAGAATTATTACGATGTACAGATAAAAACACAGGAGCTATTGCAGTGGAAGTGGGATACAATGATCCACATTATTTTAGTTCCTTATTCAAAAAAATCAATGGTTGTTCGCCAAGAGATTATCGTTCTGGGGGTAAGGCTGTAAAATGAGGTATAAAATTTGTACAGAAAAGCGAAAAACACTAAGAAGTCAATTTACAAAATTGATCATTGCAATTGGGATTCCATTTGTTATTATGATTGTAATTATTTTGAATTTTTTATATTCTTTTAACCTTGAGTATAGAGCTACGTTGGTTAATGCAACGACGGCAAGTGAATTTAACTTTAATTTTAAGGAAAAACTGGATTTGGATATGTACTATTTTGTCATTGGTAGTTCTAATATGGAGCAACTACCGTTAGATGAAGTAGCAAATGCTAAGAATGTAATTCAGCGTTTGCAAGAAACTACAACCAATGCTGAGAATCAGTGGAGAGTGGATAGTTTACTTCGATTATGTGACAAATTGTCAGATGCTATGGTGAAAATTGAACAGATGGAGAACTACGATAGTAGAATGAAAATGTTGGACCAAGACATCTATGTGTTGACACAATTAGTACAAACTTATGTGCAAGAGTACATATATTATGAGGTGAAGGAATTAAGTTCTTTACAAGATGATATTCAGCGGAAAGTAAAGGTAACTATCGGCATGACAGCTCTAGCTAGCGTCTTGATTATTGTAATTGTACTTTGGTATTCCATTGCATTATCTACCAAGATTACAGGACCTATAAAGCATCTTTGTCAGAAAGTAGAACATCTTGGTGAAGGTGATTTTACCGTTGTTCCAGTTGAGACCAATAATGTTGAGATTAATACATTAGATGAGGGATTCAATAAAATGATAGGGCAGATAAATGGTTTATTACAGAGAGTAAAAGATAATCAGAATGCATTGCGAAAAGCAGAGTTTGAACTTTTGCAAGCACAGATAAATCCTCATTTTTTATACAATACATTGGACTCTATTATTTGGTTAGCGGAAGCACATCAAGATAAAGAAGTGATTCAGATGACATCTAGTTTGTCTACTTTTTTTCGTACCTCACTAAGTAATGGTAAGGATATTATTACGATAGAAAATGAAATGAAACAGATTGAAAGTTATCTAAAGATACAAAAGATTCGATATTCAGATATTTTGAAATATACAATTCATATTCCAAACGAGTTATATGAGTTTTCCATTCCGAAACTTACTTTACAGCCATTGGTGGAAAATGCACTGTACCACGGTGTAAAAAATAAGCGTGGAGTAGGACACATTCAAGTTCTTGGTATAGAAGAGGAAGATGATATTTTACTAAAAATAATTGATGATGGTGCCGGTATGACAAAAGAACAAGTTGAAAAGCTACAGTCTGAAAATTCTTATGATATACATACAGGGTTAGGAATCGAAAATGTTCAGCATAGATTACACCTTTATTGTGGACCTAATTACGGACTGGAGTTTTATAGTGAAATTGGAATAGGAACTACCGTAACGGTGCGAATTCCAAAAAAGATGGACTAATAGGAATAATACAGAGAAGATGAGGAGGATATTCTAATGAAAAGAAGATTATTTTCACTTATTACCGTTATTTCAGTTGGTTTAAGTCTTGTAGGATGTAGCGGTAATGTAGTTGAGCAAAAAAGTGAGGAAAAGGAATGTAAAGAGGAAATTGTAATTGGTTTCACTCAAGTAGGTGCAGAGAGTGATTGGCGAATTGCCAATACAGAAAGTATGAAATCGACTTTTACCAAGGAAAATGGATACAAATTAATTTACAATGATGCACAGCAAAAGCAAGAAAATCAGGTTCGAGCGATCTTGAATTTTATACAGCAAGAGGTAGATTATATTGTAATAGCACCTGTGAAAGAAGCAGGGTGGGATATGGTCTTGGATGAAGCAAGTGAAGCTGGAATACCTGTTATCATTGTAGATCGAATGATCGACGTGGAAGATTCCAATCTATTTACAGCATGGGTTGGTTCTGATTTTCGTAACGAAGGGAATGAAGCGGTACGTTGGATGGAACAAGAATTTGGTGAAGAATCAATTAATATCGTACATATACAAGGAACTATGGGTTCTTCTGCACAAATTGGTCGAACAGAAGGATTAGAAGCAGGGATAGCACGCCATAAGAATTGGTGTCTGCTTGCGCAGGAAACAGGTGAATTTACACAGGCAAAAAGCCAAGAAATTATGGAATCTCTTCTACAAGAGTATGAAGATATTGATCTGGTCTACTGTGAAAATGATAATGAAGCGTTTGGTGTTATAAAAGCAATTGAAGCTGCTGGAAAAACCTGTGGAAAAGAAGGAGATATCCAGATTATATCGTTTGATGCAACCAATGCAGGATTAAGAGAAACACTCAGTGGAAAAATTAGCTATAACGTAGAATGTAATCCTTTACATGGACCAAGAGTTGAAAAAATTATTCAACAGATTGAAGCAGGAGAGACACCAGAAAAATATTCGTACGTTGAGGAAGAAGTATTCGATAGTAGGACAATTACAGAGGAAATGATTTTGAGTAGAGCATACTAAAAAATTTATACTCTAGAGATTAATACGAAGTTATTGATAGAAGCAGTATAAAAAATTGAATTAGAATGAGCAAAACAAGTCATTCAAACAAACATATAAAAGCAGATAGATGGAGGAAGAGACAGCATATGAAAAAATATACAATAGGGATTGACTTTGGTAGTCTTTCAGGACGTGCAGTATTGGTGGATGTGGAAACTGGAGAAGAATTAGCTACGAGTGTATTGGAATATCCACACGCAGTTATGGATGAAAAACTTCCAACAGGTGAAGTATTAGGTGTTGATTGGGCATTACAAGATCCAATGGACTACGTAAAAGTAATTTTGCATACAGTTCCAGAAGTAATTAAGCAGAGTGGGGTAAATCCAGAAGATATTATTGGTGTAGGAACGGACTTTACGGCATGTACCATTTTGCCAGTGTTAGAAGATGGTACACCATTATGCTTCATAGATGAATACAAACACAACCCACATGCATATGTAAAACTATGGAAACATCATGCGGCACAAGGACAAGCAAATAAGTTAAATTCCATAGCTGAAGAAACAAAGCAGGAATGGTTACAAAATTATGGAGGAAAAATTAGTAGTGAGTGGGCAATACCAAAATTAATGCAGTTGGTAGAAGAAGCGCCACATATTTATGATAAAATGGATCAATTTATCGAAGCTGCGGATTGGATTGTTTGGGTCCTTACAGGAGTGGAAAGTCATAATAGCTGTACGGCAGGATATAAGGCAATCTATGATAAAAGTAAAGGATATCCAGATAATGAATTTTTCAAATTGTTAAATCCTAGATTAGATGGTGTCATTGGAACTAAGTTGAGTACAGATATTACGCCTCTTGGAACTAAAGTTGGTGGTATCAGCAAGAAAATTGCAGAACTAACTGGATTAAAGGAAGGAACGGCAGTATGCGCTGGGAATGTAGATGCACATGTATGTGTTCCTGCTGTAGGTATTCATAAGACAGGAGCAATGCTTGCTATTATAGGTACTTCTACTTGTCATATTTTATTGGGAGATGAGAAGAAAGTAGTTCCTGGAATGTGTGGTGTAGCAGAAGATGGTGTATATCCAGGGTATTTTGGATATGAAGCGGGACAATCTTGTGTTGGTGACCATTTTGCATGGTTTGTAGATAATTGTGTGCCACAGAGTTATAAAGAAGAGGCAGAGAAAGAATCCTTGAATATCCATAGTTTATTGCAGAAAAAGGCAGAGTGTCTAAAACCAGGAGAAAGTGGACTATTAGCCTTGGATTGGTGGAATGGAAATCGAAGTGTGTTAGTTGATGTAGATCTTACAGGAATGATGATTGGCATGACATTACAGACAAAACCTGAGGAAATGTATCGGGCGTTAATAGAAGCAACAGCTTATGGAACAAGAGAAATTGTAGAAAATTTCCGTAGAAATGGTGTTCCAGTAGAGGAATTTTATGCATCAGGTGGAATTAGTCAAAAAAACTCTATGATGATGCAGATTTATGCAGATGTATTAAATATGCCAATTAAAATTGCTGGAAGCCTACAAGGTCCAGCATTAGGAAGTGCTATTTTTGCATCATTAGCGGCTGGCTCAGAACAAGGTGGTTATGAGTCTATCTTTGAAGCTGCAAAATGCATGGGAAAAATTAAAGATATTGTATATTTGCCAATTCCAGAAAATGTTGCGATTTATAATAAGCTATTTGAAGAATATAAAGTGCTTCATGATTATTTTGGACGAGGTGAAAATGATGTGATGAAGCGACTTAAGACAATTAAGGAAAATCAACGCCGATAAAGTTGGCAATAAAACAACAGAATATAGGAGATGAAAGACGATGCTCGAAGAATTAAAACAAGAAGTGTACGAAGCAAATATGCTTTTGCCAAAGTATAACTTAGTTACATTTACATGGGGAAATGTTAGTGGAATTGACCGTGATATGGGGGCTATGGTTATTAAACCAAGCGGAGTATCATATGAAACAATGAAACCATCGGATATGGTAGTAGTGGATATTGAGACAGGGAAAAAAATCGAAGGAGATTTGAATCCATCTTCTGATACGGATACGCATGTGTGCTTATATCGTGATTTTAAAGACATTAAGGGAATTGTACATACACACAGCCGTTGGGCTACGATATTTTCACAGATGGGAAAAGGAATTCCTGCATTAGGGACTACACATGCGGATTATTTTTATGGAACGATTCCATGTACTAGACAGATGACAGAAGAAGAAATCAATGGTCGGTATGAATGGGAAACAGGTAAAGTGATTACAGAAACATTCGAAGGTATGAATCCGAACGATGTACCAGGTGTACTTGTATATAGTCATGGACCATTTACATGGGGGGATAGTCCTTCCAATGCGGTACATAATGCAGTTGTGTTAGAAGAAGTTGCATTTATGGCATGGCATGTATTGAATCAATCGCCTGAACAGACGGATATGCAGAAAGTGTTATTAGATAAACATTATTTAAGAAAACATGGTGCGAATGCATATTATGGACAAGGGAAAACGTTGTTGAATATATAGAAAAAGTATAGTAAAAGAACCATAGAACACAAAAGATGCCACAAAAGCTAAGGATTTCATCTAGCTTTTGTGGCATCTTAATTACAATCTATTTTTTACGCAGTTACATTACTTCCTACGCAGCTAACTTATATAAATACAATGGTTTATAGTTGCTTGTAGCATAAGGACGGAAATCTGTTTGATATAGACTAATCTTACGATTTCCAGTTGCAGTTGTAGAAAGATAAATTGCATTTGTTGCTACAGAAGAAGCACTAGTTGCATTGAAATAATAAGTAGGTGAACTTACAAGAGCAAATCCACTGGTAGAGTTTTGGTTAATAACAAGATATTGTCCTAATTCTTCATTGTAGATAGAATATCTGTCTGTTGTGGATTGTTCCTTTAGCGTCCAAACGATAGAAGCATCTGGATTTGTAATTGTATTATTTGAGATAGTAACAGTTGCACCAGTCATTCTTCCACTGGAGATTGTGTTGCTCATTGCACGAGTGTAGTTTCCATTTACACCAACTAGAACAAATTTACCGCCATCTGCGATATCATCAACAGATGTTACTAATTTATAAACACCGCTTGTAGTAGAAGGTGTTGAACTTGCAGAAGGACTTGGACTAGGTGATGTACTAGGGCTTGTAGATGGTGTAGATGAAGAACTTCCGCCTTGTGAAGGTGATACAAGACTAGATGGAACGGATTTTCCGAATAGTTTCCATGCTAATTCTGGATAGTCGATGAAAACGTTTCTATTTCCTTGGACATCTTGTGTAATATCATTACGTTGCATTTCCCATGTATCTACAGGGTCTTCAAGCATCCATTGTAATAAAGTATCAAGACTTTCGATTACAGCTTGACCATCATTTACGCTGTCATCAGAATCCATTGTAGGAAGATTAGAAGAAGAAACATCTTGGTATAAGTTTGGTTGTTGCCAACGAACATATACATATAAGAAGATACGAGCAACGTCACCTTTTACGTTATCAAGTGGTTCAAATGTATCGGAGCTTGTGTCAACCCATCCAACTGTTTTTCCATTATATGTTACAGCAGTACCAGAATGATTTAAGTCACCCATTGTATGGTTGCCACGAGTACTATTTACAGTTGCGTTTGTAGGTCTAAGATGGTGTAAGTCAGAACCGCCGTTTTTTTGATAGAAGCTGGCACGGCTTTTTGGCCAGACATGTTCACGATTGAATGAAGAACTTTCTTCATCACTATAGAATAATAAAGTACCTGAATCGCCGTCTTCGGCGTCTGTGTAAGGCCAATAAGAAGTCAAAGATTTGTATGTAACGGAACTAGTCATTGTGCTACTCATAAGAGAATAAAGAGAACTCTTTAAAGCACTACTGCTAAGAGATGATAATGTAGAATAGGTATAATTTCCTGTGTAATATGCAAGTGCATCACTGCTTAAAGAAGTAGCTACTTCATCTCTAGTACCAGTGTTATAAGGAAGAGAAACTGCTTCCGTATCAACTGAAAAGAGATTTGTTGGTAGTAATGCGCATATCAGCACAAGAGTTAAAAATAAACCAGCAATTTTTTTAGTAAAGTTACTTTTCATAAAAAATTCCTCCTTTTTTGATTTTGAATTATATTGCGGTTATGCATTCATTATAAACCCGAGAATAAACGGTGTCAAAAGAAAATAGAATGTTTACAAGAAATATATGTTTTATATAGACGAAATATAGGATGTAATTCATAAAAAGTATAGATAAGTGAAAATATGATACAGCGAATTCGAACATCTTTCCTCAATTTCGTAGAATTTTATAGGGTATGATAGCAAAATAAAGACAAGGAAAACGAGAAATAGAATTCAAGCTATCCTTGCCTTTATCAGTGTTACTAATGAAACATACTAAATAATAATTTTAGCGTTGTGGTACACATTAATGTTGAGTTGTACCAAGTGCAATACCGTTATCACCCAAAGGTACTTCATGATCTAATCCAATAAATTTTCCATCTTCTGTTTGCCATAAAGCTGGTTTTAAGAAGTTTTCGTATTTGTAATCATTCCATTTTAAATCACGTCCGCCTTCAAATGGAGTACCTTCGTCACGAGTAAATAAACCATTTGTATCCGCAGAATCGATGTTGATACACCAGAATGTGTGGTGCATGGAGTATTTATTTTCAATGATATAATCTCTCATACATCTTAAATATTTCTTGTTAAGTTCAAGTAAGGAGTTATTACCTTCTGTGATACCACCCCATTCACCGATTAGTAATGGTGAGATACCGTCTTCAATGATGTAACCCCAGTTGTCTCTCCAACATTGATCATATAAGATGTTAAATGCTTCTGCATCGTCTGCATCTACAAAGTCACCTTGGAACCATGTTTGATTGTAAACGATTGGACCGTAATCGTGTGGAGAATACACTAACTGGCTTTGATATTTTCCTAAATCGATTGGATAATCCGCAACGCCTCTTAAGTTACCACCCCACCAAGTGCAGTAGTAGTCGCATGTTCCATACCAAGGACTTGTATTTACTACATCGTCATCCCAGATTCCGTCCATTGGATAGATTTCTACACCTTCTACGAAAATAAGAGCATTTGGATGCACATTTAAAATGGCTAATGCAGTTTCTTCTGCAACACGTTTCCAGTTATTCTCTCTTGCAGAATCATCCCAGATAGCACTTTGAGAAATGTTTTTTGAATCACCAGTATTGGTATGAGGTTCGTTCTTTAAGTCGAATCCGATGATGGTATCATCATTTTTGTAATAATTTGCAACCCAAACCCAAGCTTCTTTGAAAACTTCCTCTGTGATACTGTCTTTGTACCATAATGGATAGCTGTGGCCTTGGTTGTCTGTTTCTGCACTATGTACATCAAGGATTACTTTGATACCAACACGTTTGAAGTTTTCTAACATAAAGTTAAATAACTCAAAACTATTTAAACCTGCTAAATCAGCATTGTTATAGCTTGTGTCAGTAGATTCTGGATAAATTCCTTGGCTCCAGTCATAAAGTAAATCTGTTGCGATTGGAACACGAACTACATTGATACCTTTGTCCGCAACGATTTCAATATCCGCAACGATATTGCTATGATAAGAATCTAAGAACATTCTTTCGCGACAGTTAAATCCGAACCAGTTTGCACCAGTAAGCCATACTTTGTTACCGTATTTGTCACAAATGTTTGTACCTTCTACGTGTAACCAGTCGTCGCCTTCTTTTGCAACACCAGCAGTTTCTTCTGGTTCGCTAGTAGGAACGTCTTGACTTGGTTCTACGCTAGGTTCTTCAGAAACAGCAGTGGAAGGTTCTACACTTGGTTGCTCAGATACATCTTCAGATGGAATAGTTGTCACAACAGGACTTTCACTTACTTCCTCGGAAGGTTCTACACTAGGAATCTCAGAAGTTGTCACATCATCAGCTGTAGAATATTCTACCCCATTGATTGTGTAAAGAACAGTAAATTTTGCTTCTTTTGGCATTTTTCCTGTACCACCAAAGCCAAAGTTTACAGAAGAATTTGCACTGATGGTTTTTCCCCATTCAAATGGAGTTACCACATAAGTATCATCTGTTTCAATGGATTGTGCGCACCAAAAGCTAGAAACGGTGAAATCTGTTTTGTCGATGATAATTTTCCAATCCTCAACAGTTGCGGTTCCCACATTGTTTACATACACATTTAGTGAGAAACCAGTATTCCAAGAACTGCCGTCTAGCGTTAAAGTAACAACACTATTTGCCTTTGAGTCTGCTTTTACAAACTTAGTAAATGGAAAATTAGGCATTAAAAATGTCAGAGCAACGGCAAGTACCATAATCATAGAAATTATGGATTTCATATTACCCTTTTTGAATATTGCTTTCATACAGTTTCCTCCTCTTTATTTACAATATACATTATCATTATACCATATGAAATACCTGCAAAATTACCGTTTATGACAGAAAAAGTAACATTTGAAACGAAAATATACAAAAAATTTATAAAAATTTCACAAATCTAAAAATTTCCGTCTTGAAAAATGAATAGAGATCCTTTATATTATATCCTTATATAAATTGTTTAGGAGAGCTTTAGAGATGAGCAATGACAAGAGACCGTATATTTTAGTTTATGGAGTATCTGTATATGACATTTTTGGATTTACAAATCAAGCATACAGAGACAAAGACTCCAACCCAGGAAGTGTTAGGGTATCCTTTGGTGGTGTTTGTAGAAACATTGCAGAGAATTTAGCAAGGTTGGATGTAAATACAAAATTCATTTCCATTATGGGAGATGATGAAAAGGGAAAAAGCATTTTACAACATGCGAAAACATTAAATTTAGATATGAGTGATTCTTTGATCTTAGAAGGGGAATCCACACCAACTTACATGGCTATATTAGATGAAGAAGGCGAAATGCGGTCAGCAATTGTCGATATGAAGATAACAGACCTTGTAACAGAGGAATTTATCGACTCAAAAGCTGAGATTATTGAAAATGCAGAATACATGGTATTAGACATTGATAATCCAGCGATTGTGGAATATATTTTAACAAAATACGAGGGAAAAACTCGCTTTATTCTAGATCCAGTATCTGCTGCAAAAGTGGAAAAAGTAAGACATTTAGTTCATAAGTTCCATACAATTAAGCCAAATCGTCATGAAGCAGAAGTACTTTGTGGTTTTCCAATTTGCACAAATGACGATGTGAAGAAGGCAGGCAGATATTTCCGAAGTCTTGGTGTTCAAAATGTATTTATTAGCTTAGACGCTGATGGAATTTATTTTAACGATGGAATAGAGGAAGGTGTTGTGAAGACAGACCCATTCAAAGTGGTAAATGTAACAGGTGCAGGGGATTCCTGTGTAGCGGGATTTTGCTTTAGTTATATGCACAATCTTCCAACAGTGGAAGCAGTACAATATGCTATGACAATGTCAGCACTTACCATTTCTCAAGAAGATACCATTTATCAAGATATGAGAAAAGAAGTGGTAGAAGAAGCGTTACAAAAGATGAATTGGATGATTGAAAGATTTTAGGGAAAAATATCTAGAGATAGAAATGTTAGAATGTTTATGAAAAATTTATGAAGATAAAAAGTGATTTTGCGTGTGTAGAAGATATGCAAAATCACTTTTTTGATTCATAGGAAATTCCGATTCGCTATAGTTCCTGTACCCCATTACTAGCGGTAATATTATTAATAGGTTTATTTCCAACATCTTCTTGCGTGATAAATTCAATCAATGTGTTATTAAATTTTTCTTTCTCTTCATAGAACAACTCATGCCCACTTAGTTCAAACGGCACAAGTCTTGCATTTTGAATATGCTGGCTACAGTAAACACCAAGCGAGTAAAGAGCCACTTTATCGTGTACACCATGCATAATAATTGTAGGCACTGTTATACTTGGTAAATCGGCAAATGTGGTCTCATCCCGTAATGCGACAGCACCTAAAGCAGTAGAATGTCCAGCTGCAACTAATCCCAAATCAATAAACCAATTGGTGATAGACTGCGTAATAAATTGAAAGAAGAACATAGAAGAGAAATTCACAAGCATTTCAGGTCGATTCTTATAGGTCTGGCTAATAAAATCGGTTATGGATTCTTCTGATAGTCCAAATTCAAAATTGGGTCTTCGTACTAAGCTCGGAACAGCGGCAGCAAAAAGGGCGAGTTTTTTCACTCGTTCCTGGTTGTATCGTGCCATATAGCGAACTGCAATTGCGCCCCCCATAGAATGACCACCTAATACAACGTTATCGAGGTCTAATGCAACCATTACTGCATGTAAATCATCTGCCATTTGGTCGTATGTATAGCCATCAATTGGTTTGCTAGATCTTCCAAAACCACGCATATCAATTCCGATACAGCGAATATTTCGATACGGAAGGACATTGTATTGATACTCGAATGCTAGGTGATTTAGTGGCCATCCATGAAGAAAAACGATGGTTTCTTGGTCTTCAACTTCAGGGTTCAAATCCAAAACATATAATTGAACACCTTCCTCTACTTCAATAAAATATTCCATGAAAATACCCTTTATCATATTCTTTTTAGACATTATATGAATTGGATGTTGCGAGAATACCAAGGTAATGTTAGTATTATTCATGAAAAATGCCTTCACGTAAAATGCGTATGATACCAAGATGCATAACATCAAGTGAAAGTGTATGTAAGAAAACATAAGTAGAAAGTGAGCAAATCATTATGAACGAATTATACGAAGCAATTGAAAGTAAAATTAAATCTTCAGGATATCCAAGAGACATCTCAGGAGCAGATGTATACAATGATATTTGTGATCAAATTGAAGGAAAAGACAACGGAACGTATATCTTATTATCTAAGTTTGAAGATGATGTAGTATTTGAATACAACATCACAATTATGGATGACGAATTCAACCTTGGAATCTTAACAATGAAAACACCTGAAGGAGAATACCAAGTAAATTTTGATGAATAATTCATGAGAGGAGATTCGCTTACAGTACAGCGAATCCCCCTCGGCTATAGCAAATTTATTTGCGTTGGCAAAAGTGTGTGTTCCTAGTAGTAAACAAGACGCGAGAGTATGTAGAACACACACTTTGATCTATGAAAAGTGAATATTTTTCATCTTAAACTTGAATAATGTTCATTTTTTCACTTTACTTTGCATGAACATGGGGGTATTATAGTAGATGAAAATAACTATTGATAAAAATGAAAAAATTTCATTTAAATAAAAGGAGAGATTATCGTGAATGACAATGGATTAGAAATAAGATGGCATGGAAGAGGCGGTCAAGGCGCAAAAACTGCTGCATTATTATTAGCAGATGTTGCATTTAAAACAGGCGCATACGTACAAGGATTTCCAGAGTATGGTCCAGAGCGTATGGGAGCACCAATTACCGCATACAACAGAATTAGTAGAAATGAAATCCGCGTGCATTCCAATATTTACACACCTGATTTGGTAGTAGTAGTTGACGAGACATTATTGTTATCCGTTGATGTTACTGCTGGACTAAAAGAAGATGGAGCAATTATTATTAACACATCTAAGAGTGAAGAAGAAATTCTTCCATTATTAAATGGCTATCAAGGACGCGTATATACTGTAGATGCTAGAAAGATTTCTGTAGAAGCATTAGGTAAATACTTCCCTAACTCACCAATGTTAGCTGCTGCCGTAGCAGTAAGTGAAGTTATGGATCAAAATCAGTTTATCTCAGAGATGCATGCAAGTTATCAACATAAATTTGCAAAGAAACCAGAAGTAATTGAGGGTAATATGAAAGCTTTAACAATGACACTAGAGGCTCTTGCACCTGCAATAGAAGCTGAGAAAACAGCGTAAAAGAGTGTTATTGCACATAAATATATAAAAGTAAGTCAGAAAAATAAGATAGAAAAATTTAGATATCATGGCATAACTGTCAGATAAGATATTTGAGATAATAAAAAATACATGTTTAAGAGAGAGAGCAAATGAGAACAGACGTACATACTATTAATGAACAGACTCCACATCAAGATTTAACAGAAGGTTTAATGATGTTTGCAGGAGGAACTGCAAAAGAGTTTCATACAGGAGAGTGGAGAACAAACACACCAATTTTTCATCCAGAACTTTGTAAACAGTGCTTACTATGCGCACCAGTTTGTCCAGATGGAAGTATTCCAGTAGAGAATTCCAAACGTAAAGAATTTGATTATGACCATTGTAAGGGATGCGGCATCTGCGCCAAAGTATGTCCTTTCAACGCAATTGAAATGAAGGAGGGCAAATAACTATGGCTAAAAAAGAACGTATGTCAGGAAATGAGGCAGTTTCTTATGCAATTCGTCAGATAAATCCAGACGTTATGCCAGCATTCCCTATTACACCATCTACAGAGATTCCACAAATGGTTTCCACTTACATAGCAAATGGCGAGATGGACACAGAATTCATCGCAGTAGAAAGTGAACACTCCTCAATGAGTGCAACAATCGGCGCACAAGCGGCAGGTGCGAGAAGTTTAACAGCAACAAGTTCCGCAGGTCTTGCTCTTATGTGGGAAGAATTACTTCTTGCAGCAAGTAACCGTATGCCATGTGCATTGGCATTAGTAAATCGTACTTTATCTGGTCCTATCAATATCAACTGTGACCACTCCGATGGTATGGGTGCAAGAGATACAGGATGGATTCAGATTTACGCAGAAAGCAATCAAGAAGTATACGATAACTTCGTACAAGCGTATCCGATTGCAGAAGACCCAAGAGTACATCTTCCTATTATGATTTGCCAAGATGGTTTTATCACAAGCCACGCAGTAATGAATATCGAATTATTAGAAGATCAAGAAGTAAAAGAGTTCGTAGGAGAATACAATCCTGAAGAATTCTTACTAAATCCAGGAAAACCTATTGCAGTTGGACCATATTCTGTATCTAACTATGCAATGGAAGCAAAGAAAAATCAAGAAATTGCTTTGGAAAATTCCAAAGAAGTTATCCTAGAAGTAGCGAAAAAGTTCGAAGCACTATCTGGTAGAAGTTATGGACTTTTTGAAGAATATAGAACAGAGGACGCAGATTACATTATGTTACTAATTGGTTCTGCTGCTGGAACTGCAAAACAAGCAGTTGATGATTTACGTGCGGCAGGCAAAAAAGTCGGTGTAATCAAACTTAGAGTATTTCGTCCATTCCCAGCAGACGAGCTGGCACATGCGCTTAGAAATTGTAAAGCTGTTGCTATTATGGATCGTACCGAAAGTTATAACGGTCACGGCGGTCCTCTAGGTAGTGAAGTAATGGCTGGTTTATTCCGCAACCGAGTTATGATTACTGCGGTAAACTACATTTACGGCTTAGCAGGAAGAGATTTTACCGTAGAAGATGTAAATGAAATCTTCGCAGAACTACAATTTGCAGAAGAAAACGGTAAAACAGTCGAACAGTATCAATACGTAGGACTTAGAAAGTAGAACGCATAAGATTGGAGAATACAGATGAGTAACTATAATTTAAAAGAAGTTATGAATAAACCAGAGCGTTTAACACCTGGACACCGTATGTGTGCAGGATGTGGCGCAACCATCGGCGTGCGTGCCGTACTTCGCGCACTACATGAAGGCGATCATGCCGTAATTGGAAATGCAACAGGATGTCTTGAAGTATCATCCTTTATGTACCCATACACAGCTTGGGAAGACAGTTATATTCATAATGCATTTGAAAATGCAGGCGCAACCCTAAGTGGTGTAGAAACAGCATACAAAGCATTAAAGAAACGTGGAAGAATTCCAGAAGATGTTACCTATAAATTCATCACATTTGGTGGAGATGGCGGAACTTACGATATCGGATTCCAGTCCTTGTCAGGAGCAATGGAACGTGGACACGATATGGTTTACGTTTGCTACGACAACGGAGCTTATATGAACACAGGTATTCAACGTTCCTCGGCTACACCTATGTATGCTGATACGACTACAACACCAGTTGGAAAACAATCCAATGGTAAAATGCAGAATCGTAAAGACTTAGCGAGTATTATTGCAGATCATGATGTTCCTTATGTGGCACAGACTACATTTACAAGCAACTTTAAAGACCTACATGAAAAGGCAGAGAAAGCGATTTATACAGAAGGTGCATGTTTCTTAAATATCATGACTCCATGTCCTAGAGGATGGAGATATGAGACTTCTGAGATTATGAAGATCTGTCAGTTAGCTATGGATACATGCTACTGGCCAATGTTCGAGGTAGATCACGGCAAATGGTCATTAACATATGAACCAAAGAAGAAACTTCCGATTGAAGATTTCTTGAAAGAACAAGGACGTTTTAAACATTTGTTCAAGAAAGGAAATGAGCATTTGTTAGAGCAGTTCCAGGCAGAAGTAGATCGTCGTTGGGAAGATTTACAGTATAAATGTGCTCGAAATAAATAGGAATTAATATGGTAAATATTTACATGAGAAAAATATAGTTATTAAAGAAGTAGTTCTATTTGTTAGGAATACCTATAAATGGAACTACTTTTTTACATAAAAAAGGTATTTGTAAAAGAGAATTATTATGCATGAACATAAGTTGGAAAGGGAAGAAGTTATGAAAAGAAGATATGCAGTATTCATTAGTATCGGAATAATTATTATTTTGTTGCTATGTACTTGTACTTATTTTTTTAGAAATAGTAATCCAATTAAAGTAAAGGTATGGATTAATGAACTTGAAAAAGAGGATTTTAATGAGTTTATTTTTTATGAGACATTAGGAGATATTGGTGGGAAATGCGTTGTGGTGAATGCTAATAAAAAGGACGCAATTTTAGACGAAAAGGTAGAAGTCAAGAGTACCTGTTACAATGTATATGATTGTAAAATGTTTGACAGGATTGAAAAGTATTCTGACTTGAACCGCGAGGATATTCTAGACTATGGACAAGTTTTTTTATATGATAAAAATGAAAAATATGAAGTTATGCTTCTTAATGGATATAGCAATAGGTACTGGAAAGTTATTATTTTTAATCGTGTAGATTTAAAAGTGGAATCAATTGAACTAGATAAAACAGAATATGGTTCATGTGATATGTTGTCTAGTATGCAGTTAGACAATGATTTGCTATATCTGTACGCGAAAGATGAGAAAAATATATGGATAAGCAAAATTAATATGAGCCAGAACTTAACTGATGAAAAATATATGGTGCCTTGTAAGAAAGTGGGGTTTGTAGAGCGTCAGTTGAAATATACTTATATTTTCGTTGACCAAAATTATGTATATTTGTGGGATGGAGAGAAGGGGGTTCATGATTCTGTTAAAGAATATGAGAGAGATAAAGGTAAAAGTGTTTTATTGAGATATGATTTGAATAATAATGAATTAATAAGCAACGAGATGCAAGGATTGTTATGGAGATTAGTAAAAACAGATACTGGAATTGTTGGTCTACATTCAGAGTTTGACAAGTTGTTTATGGATTACTTTACGGATGATTTGGAGTTACAGAATTCGATTGACTTAGATTTAACAATGAATAATAAGATTACCCCTGAAATGGGAGTTACTGATGAGTACTTCTATAGGTGTGGTAATTTATTATGTGGAACGATTTCTGATAGAAAGAAACGAAGCACTTCATATACAGTAATAATTGATATTAAGAAAGCAAAAATTGTTTATTGTGCTGCTGTAAGTGGTGTAAAGATGGAGTATGGTAAAATATTCAACTGGTACTGTTCTAAGGATGGAGAAGAATTATATAATTTATATTAGTGTACCAAAAACTACCACCAAAACCACACTCCATTCCCTTCAATTTTGTGATATAATGTGTTTTCGCTCGTCAAAACTTAAAGAATTACGAATGATCTTTTGACCATACAGACACAATAACCCTTGTGTCTACCAATCTTTAAGTGTAAACGAAACATAACGAAAAAAATATTTGACAGAATGGAAGGAGAAAAATTGGTGATAACAATTGGCGCAATGATCGGTGCAGGGAAATCAAGCTTAGCGAAACTACTTGGTGAACATCTTGGGAGTGAAGTGTTCTATGAAAGTGTTGAGGGTAATCCGATTTTGCCTTTATTCTATACAGCAACGGAAGAGGAAATTAAGAAGAACCGCTATCCGTTTTTACTTCAACTCTATTTTTTAAATACGAGATTCCGTTCCATCAAACAAGCGTTGATACATGAGGATAACGTGTTGGATCGTAGTATTTACGAGGACTGGTATTTTGCTAAGGTAAATAAAGAACTTGGAAGAATTAGTGATTTAGAGTTCAAAATGTATGAGGACTTATTGGACAACATGTTAGAAGAATTAGAAGAGTTACCAAAGAAATCTCCTGATTTAATGATTTACCTATCTGGTAGCTTTGAAACGATTCTTTATCGAATCAGAGAAAGAGGACGCGGTTATGAGTTAGACGAAAGTCTAGTGGACTACTATCGTTTGCTTTGGTCTGGATACGATGAGTGGATTGATACAAAATATACAGCATCTGAGGTTTTAAAAATCGATATTGATAAGTATGATTTTGTTCATAATGAGGAAGACCAGAAAGAAGTACTTGATATGATTACAAAGAAGTTAGCAGAAGTTAGAAAGAACGCTAAGTAAATCATTGAGAAAGTTTTGAAAAGCATTGTCAGATGCTATAAAGATGTTATAATCTTATAAAATCTTGTAATAAGAAAAGCAACCTAAGTCCAATGGTAGGATTATAGGTTGCTTTTTTTCAATTCATAGGAAATTTCGCTTCGGTATATTTCTATGAATTGAACTATGATTACATCTTAAGAAAATACTCATGCAATTCCAGTGCCTCATCAAGCTCTGGATGAAACGCTAGTGCAAGTTGCTTTCCTTCCTTCGCAGCTACAATTTTACCATCCACTTTTGCTAGTGGTGTGGCAGTTGTTACATTTTCAATGTAAGGTGCACGGATAAAGGTCATAGGAATAGTACCGATATTGTCAAACTCAGCCACAGTATGAAAACTGCCTAATTGTCTACCATAAGCATTTCTCTTTACTGTCATACCCATTGTTCCGATATGTACCTTATTGTCATTCGAAATATGGTCTGCCAAAAGTATCATTCCAGCACAAGTACCCATAACAGGCATTCCATCTAATATCCGTTCACGAATGGGTTCCATTAACTCCAAATCATTTAAAAGTCTTCCAATCGTAGTACTTTCACCACCAGGAAGAATAAGACGATCAAAGGATTGATCGAAATCTTTTCGTTGACGTATCTCAAACGATTCTACGCCACATTCCGCTAACATTTTTTCATGTTCAATAAAAGCACCTTGAAGGGCAAGTACACCGACTTTCATTATTTTCCTCTTTCCGCCATAAGTAAGCTGATTTCATCTTCATTGATACCAACCATTGCTTCGCCTAAATCTTCTGAAAGTTCGGCAAGCATTTTGTAATCATTAAAGTTAGTAACGGCTTTTACGATAGCAGCAGCACGTTTTTTTGGATCACCTGATTTAAAAATTCCAGAGCCTACGAATACTCCTTCTGCACCAAGTTGCATCATAAGTGCTGCATCAGCAGGAGTAGCGACACCACCAGCTGCGAAGTTTACAACAGGAAGTTTTCCATTTTCATGGACATATTGTACAAGGTCAAATGGTACTTGTAATTCTTTTGCTTCATTGTAAAGTTCATCTGAACTCATGGATTGAATCTTTCTAATTTCACTATTCATCATGCGCATATGGCGAACAGCTTGAACGATATCGCCTGTTCCTGGCTCGCCCTTGGTTCTTATCATACTAGCACCCTCATTGATTCTTCTTAGTGCTTCACCGAGGTCTTTTGCGCCACATATGAAAGGAACGTCAAATTCTCTTTTGTTGATGTGATATTTATCGTCAGCAGGAGAGAGTACTTCGCTTTCGTCTATGTAATCAATTTCAATAGCTTGTAAAATCTGGGCTTCTGCAAAATGTCCGATTCTGCATTTCGCCATAACAGGGATACTAACAGCTTCTTGAATTCCTTTAATCATTTTAGGGTCACTCATTCTGGAAACACCACCTGCTGCTCGAATATCGGCAGGAATACGTTCTAGTGCCATAACTGCACATGCGCCAGCTTCTTCGGCAATTTTGGCTTGTTCTGGTGTAGTAACATCCATGATAACGCCACCTTTTAGCATTTGGGCTAATTCTTTGTTTAGTTCATATCGATTGTTTTTCATTGATATATCTCCTTTGTTTGAAATTTTGTTCTGTATTTGGTACGAAATTTCGGTATTTACCCTTAATTCATTTTCGAATTCACAATTTCTTTGTATGTATCAATCAGATAGCGTAATTATAACGAATAAGTGACCGTATTACAATGTTCACTTTGGAATAAAATAATAAGGTCAGATTATGTTCACAAGCAAGCGTAATTTCCTATGAATTAAAAAAAGCCCTGTCTCTCATTTACGAGAGACAGGGCTTTGAATCTGTATAAATACGGTTTTATGTACTAGTGAACTACTCAACAATTGCACCATCATAGTATACAACAATACCATTATCTACAAAGTCAGTATAAGCAGACCAGTCGTTTTGTGCGAAACGTGTACCCATTGTTAAGCTTCCTGTTCCAGGTGCAAGAGTATAAGAAGCATCAAATGTAATTTCTAAGTAACCATCATAGAATGTACCAGTAACATCAGAACCGATGTTTACATGCCATGGAGCTACATTTAATTGTAATCCAGCATTATCGCACCAGAATGTTTGTGCTTTTGTGCTGCTCTTATCATAGTAGTAGCGAATTGCTAATTTAGATAAGTCAATGCTTTCTGTTCCTTCTGCTGTAATTGTATATTGTTGATTTACAGAACCAGAAACGGATGTTGTAACAGCTACTTTAGGTGTAGCACCACTTACAGGTTTTTCTGTTTCAATAGGAGTTTCAGAAACAACAGGGTCTTCAGATACAATTGGAGTCTCAGAAACAACTGGGTCTTCGGATACAACTGGATCTTCAGAAACTACAGGATCTTCAGATACAACTGGAGTTTCTGAAATAACAGGATCTTCAGATACAACTGGAGTCTCTGAAATAACAGGCTCTTCGGAAACTACAGGAGTTTCAGAAACAACTGGTTTATTTGTAGGTGTTACGCCTGAACCTTTTAAGTCAGGAAGTTCATCTAATGTAATAACATAATCACTTTGATATAATTCAACAAGTGTATCTTGATAGTTGTATGTTTCACTTAGAAGGTGTTCTCCATACCATGGGCAGAAGTATAACCAACCAGCTTTTTCATCTACTAAGTTGCTTACGTTAGGAATTGTATCATTTTCAGTCATAGCAACCATCTTGTTACCGTCTGTTAATTTTACTAATTCATAGAAAGTAGAAGAGATAGCGTCTTCATTTGGACAATTGCATAATCCGTCATAACGGTTGTAAACTACGTTGTATTTATCATAACCAACGATATCTACATAGTCATCACCTGGATACCATTGTGGAGATGTGCTGTATGTGTAGCTGTTGTATGTCCAGATTAAGTTGTGAAGACCATATGTTTCTGTAAGTTCTGTGTATAACATTTTCCAAAGTTGTTTGTAAACTTCAGCACCGCCGGAAGCCCACCAGAACCAAGCACCTTCACCGTTAGCTCCACCATTTCCTTCTGCTTCATGGAAAGGACGGAAGATAACTGGCACGTTATTTTCTTGTAAGATTAATAGTTGTTCTGCTAAGTCTTCAATAATTAATTGAACATATTCGTATTCTTTTGTACCTTCCACAACTGCATTGCTTGTATTGAAGTCTGTTTCAGTTGGTTTATAAGTAGCTTCTTTCCAATCAACAGCGTCACCTAATGTGTAGCTAGCGAAATCTCTTGGTACATTAATGTGCCAGCATGCAGTAGCGATACCGCCTCTTTCATTTACCCATTCAATCGTACGAGCAGTTGTACCATCTTCCCATCCATAAAGTGGGTTGTAGTTCATAAAGTCGAAACCACGGATAGCAGGATATTTTCCTGTTAAATCTTTAATCCATTCAAATTCTAATTCTGGATCACCATCATTACCGCCACCATAGATTTCTTGTTGACCAGAGATAATGTTATTTCCGTAAACTTCTGTTAAATAGTTCATTAAGATTTGAGTTTCTTCTGTAGCTTGTGAATCGCAAAGAACAGGAGCAACTGTTAACTCTGGAAGATTGCCATAATCAACAGTAACAGTATCGAAATATGCGAATCCCCATCCACTCTTAATTTCGATTGTGTTAGTTCCTTTTACTAATTTATGTAAACCAAAGCTAAAGTCAGACCATTCTGTTGTGTAAGGAAGCATGTAGGAACCAGTAGATTTTCCATTTACATATAAGTATTGAAGTCTTCCGTCTGGACTTAATTCTTGCATGTAACGTGTAGAAACTTCATACATTCCTGTTTCTGGTACTTCAATCGTAAGTGTGATTGTACCACCACTTTGCATCCAAACGAAACCTTCTCCTGTAAATCCTGGTTTTTCTGTTCCGTAGATGGATTGTGCAACTTGAAGATCAGATGTTAATTCTAAATCCTCACATTCAGAAAAGAATAAAGGTGAAGTGCTTTCTGCTTTTACAGGCATTTGTAGTGGTGAAATAACTGGGCTGACTGCAAGCATAGAGCTAAGCATAATTGCAGCAATTTTTTTAGTTAATCTCATAGTATCGTTCTCCCTTCGTATCACTAAATATTGTTTAATTTTATATAATGTTATTCTAATGATTAAGTTCAATATAGCATAATTAGATAGATTGTGTAAATGAAATATTGCTTTACTTGTTTAAAATGTATATATTTTTGCCATGTAAGGGAATGGACAGGGGAATTAGTACGAATTTATATAACTTTTTATAGATGTTTACACTAAGGTTATAAGTAGATTAATAAGTAAGGTAAAATAAATTAAAGTGCCTAATAAAAGAATGGAAAATAAAAACAAAGTGTATGTTTTACTATTTTTACAATAAGGAACATACACTTTGTTGCGCCAAAGTAATATATTGTTTTTCAAGTGAAGAGTACTACATTTCTTCCCTCATCCTAACAACCTTTGCGGCCCTACGTTTCCTATCCTCATCCAACGCCGCATAATGCTTCTTCGTCGTATTCACATCATTATGTCCAAGGACTTCTGCAACCAGATAAATATCCCCTGTTTCCTTATACAGATTCGTACCATACGTACTTCTAAGTTTATGCGGTGTAATGTGCTTAAATGTCGTCACCTGTTTTGCACTGTCCGAAACCATATTTTCAACCGCTTTCACCGACATACGTTTTCTCTGTATGGAAAGAAACAGTGCACTTTCATGACCTTCACATGGCTGGATCAACTTACGAGACTGTTCCATATAATCCATCAACGCCTTCTCAACCTCATCGCCAAAGTAAACGTAATCTTCCTTCATACCTTTACGCATTACTTTAATACGACCATTTTTAAAATCCACATGTTCGATATCCAATCCAACACATTCCGAGACACGAATTCCAGTACCAAGCAGCAGGGTAAAAATCGCAAGATTACGAAGTTTATTTTTCTCATAATAAACTTTCTTCATCCCCGTTAGATCCTTCCCACCAAATTCAACCATATCCAACAATTCTGCAACCTCATCTGGATCAAGTCTAATAATCTGCTTTTTATGAAGTTTTGGCATGTCTACTACAATTGTAGGATTGTTTTTGATGAGTTTTCTCTTGCTGTAGTACAAATAAAAACTGCGAAGTGAGGAGAGCTTACGATGTATCCCACGCTCGTCATTGGTACGGGTTACGCCGTTAGCATCTTGGTACACTTTTAAGAAATCAAGATACTCTTCAATATCGACAGGTTCTAGCAATTCTAAATCTCCTAAGACAATATCCGATAATTTCTTTTTTGAAAAATAAGTATTCTTCTGTTGTAGAAAATAGAAAAATACCTTTAAATCATATGCATAAGATAATCTCGTTTTGGTAGTAGTGGTATGTTCTGCTGCACGGAAGTAATCTTTTATAAAGGGTGGAAATTTTTGCAACACGGTACGAAGCTTTTCTGTATTTTCAATTGAAAGCTGTTTATGATAAGACATATTATCCATCTTTTTATTCCTTTCTGCTATCACTATTATCTATAATAGTGATAATTCTATAAATACCATTTAACAAAATTATAGCATTTTACCAACATAAAATCAATTTAACGAAGAGAGCTTATAAATATCATAAAATTTATATAAATCTAAGATATTCATAATTGAAGATTCATTTAACTAATGATATCGTATATCTAGGAAAGAAAATATTGATTTTGGGAGGAAACAATTATGAGAAAGAAATTTCTAGCCATGTTACTTGGTACATGTATGGTAGCTACATTATTTACAGGATGTGGTTCCAAAGAAGGCAGTGATACTGCAAGCGTAGATGATAGTAAAGGAAAGGTTTACTACCTTAACTTCAAACCAGAACAAGATGAAGCTTGGCAAAACCTAGCAAAGGCTTACACAGAAGAAACAGGAGTAAATGTAATCGTTCAAACTGCAGCGTCTGGTACATATGAAGAGACATTAAAAGCAGAGATGGCAAAAACGGAAGCTCCAACATTATTCCAAGTAAATGGTCCTGTTGGTTTAGCAAACTGGGATGATTATTGCTATGATTTAGCAGATAGCAAATTATATGCTAACTTAACAAGTGATGATTTCGCACTTATCGGTGATGATGGCAGTGTAAAAGGTATTGCTTATGTTATTGAAACTTACGGATTAATTTACAACAAAGCGATTCTAAATAACTATTTCACAATGGATAATGCAGTTGCAACAAGCATTGATGAAATCAACAGCTTTGACAAATTAAAAGCAGTAGCAGAAGACATCCAAGCTCGTAAGGATGAAATGAATGAAACATTCGGTTTATCTATCGAAGGTGCATTCACATCAGCAGGTATGGATTCAAGTTCTGACTGGAGATTCAAGACACACTTAGCAAATCTTCCAATTTACTATGAATACAAAGATAAAGAAATCAGTGAAACAAATGCAATCGAAGGTACTTACTTAGATAACTACAAAAATATTTGGGATTTATATATTTCAAACTCCACATGTGACCCTGCTTTATTATCCAGTAAAACTGGTGATGATGCAGCAGCAGAATTCGCTATGGGAAATGCAGTATTCTATCAAAATGGTACATGGGCTTATAATGACGTAAAAGGTTACGAAGTAGCAGATGAAGATATTGGTATGATGCCAATTTATATCGGAGCTGAAGGCGAAGAAAACCAAGGTTTATGTACAGGTTCTGAAAACTACTGGTGCGTAAACAATAAAGCAGATGAAAAAGACATTCAAGCAACTTTAGACTTCTTACAATGGGTTACTGAAAGTGATGCAGGTAGAAGCAGTATGGCAAATGATATGGGATTTGTTACACCATTCTCCACATTTACGGATGACTATGTTGCTGAAAATCCACTAATTGTAGCTGCTAACGAATCTATCGCTGCTGGTAAAACTGCTGTTTCTTGGAACTTCTCATCTATTCCATCTGAACAATGGAAAAATGGTGTAGGCGATGCTTTATTAGAATATGCACAAGGCACAGGAGATTGGGCAAAAGTCGAAACAGCATTTGTAGATGGTTGGAAAACTGAATACGAAGCTGCACACGAATAAAATAAATACCCTTACAAATACGCGTTGTGCCTTTCAAAGCATAACGCGTATTTTTTGATTCATAGGAAATTCCGCTTTGCTCTATTTCCTGCAACAAATGAATTGTGCATAAAATCTACAAGATTAAGAATTAGTAAGGAGAAAGGACATTTTACATGAATAAGTCAATAAAAAAGTATTTTCCGATCTTTGCACTACCAACACTAGTTGCATTTTCTATCGGATTCATCATTCCCTTCTTTATGGGAATCTACCTATCATTTTGTGAATTTACCACTGTAAATGATGCAAAGTTTGTTGGATTTAAGAACTACACAAGAATCTTTACCGATTCTACGTTCTTACATTCTCTATGGTTTACCGTACTATTTACCATTGTAACAGTAGTTGTAATTAACGTATTAGCATTTTGCGTTGCTATGCTGTTAACAAAAGACATTCCAGGTACAAACTTATTCCGTACTGTATTCTTCATGCCAAACTTAATTGGTGGTATCGTATTAGGTTACATCTGGCAACTTATTTTAAATGGTATCTTATTAAACTTTAACAGAACGCTTACTTACAGTTCTACGTATGGGTTCTGGGGACTTGTTATCCTTATGTGTTGGCAACAAGTTGGTTATATGATGATTATCTACATCGCGGGTATTAAGAGCATTTCCCATGACTTAATCGAAGCAGCGCAGATTGATGGTGCTTCTAGATGGCAGTTAATCAAAAAAGTAATTATTCCAATGTGTATGCCATCCATTACAATTTGTACATTTTTAACATTAACAAACTCATTTAAGTTATTTGACCAAAACCTTGCATTAACAGCAGGTCAACCATCCAGTACTTCTGAAATGCTTGCCCTAAATATCTACAATACGTTCTATGGTAGAAATGGATGGGAAGGTGTAGGTCAGGCAAAAGCGGTTCTATTCTTTATCATGGTTGCTGTCATTGCCATTCTTCAAAATAAGATTACAAGAGGTAAGGAGGTACAACAATAATGAATATAAAAATGAAATGGAAACAAGGCAGATGGATTTTAAGTATTTTATTTTCCTTACTATCTGTTTTATATGTTTGTCCAATCCTTATCGTTGTAATGAATTCATTTAAAAGGAAAGCATATATAAATAAGTATCCTTTTAAAATTGCAACAGACAAGATGTTTGTTGGCTGGGAAAATTATATTGAGGGGATCAAAAAAATTGACTTTTTTAGCGCATTTGGTTACACTTTGTTTATCACAATTGGATCTGTTGTAATAATTATCTTGTGTACATCCATGTGTGCGTGGTATATTACTAGAGTAAAGAATTATTTTACGGCTGGAATTTACTATATGTGTCTGTTTTCTATGATTGTACCTTTCCAGATGGTTATGTTTACACTTTCCAAGGTGGCAAATATGCTTCATTTCGGTAACCCTCTTGGAATTATCATTATATATTTAGGCTTTGGAGCCGGGCTATCTGTATTTATGTTCTGTGGATTTGTAAAGAGTATTCCGATAGAGATAGAGGAAGCTGCTATGATAGATGGTTGCAATCCGTTACAGACATTTTTTAAAATTGTACTTCCAGTATTAAAACCTACAACAATCACCGTTGCAATTTTACAGTCTATGTGGATATGGAATGATTACTTATTGCCTTATCTTGTTTTAGATACGAAAAAATACAAAACAATTTCTATCGCAATTCAATATTTGAAAGGCGGTTATGGTTCTATTGACTGGGGGGCTATGATGGCTATGCTTGTATTAGCAATCATACCTATTATTATATTTTATATTATTTGTCAAAAACACATTATTGAAGGCGTAGTTGCAGGTGCTGTTAAGGGTTAAAACTCTATAGGATGGGAATGATGTGATAGTGACGATAAAGGATATCGCTAGAGAATCTGGTTATTCTGTCAGTACAGTTTCAAGAGTTCTTAACAACCGACGTGATGTAAGCCCTGAAGCGAGGACACGTATTATGGAAGTAGTAGAATTACATAATTTTGTATTGAATAACAACGCCAAACAGCTTAAGCAATCTGCAAGCTGTTTGGTTGCTGTTATTGTAAAAGGTACTTCCAACATGCTATTTGCTAGTATAGTGGAGGGTATACAAAAGCAGATTGAACGTACAAAGTATTCGGTAGGTGTATTCTATCTGGATGAAGATGAAAACGAAGTGGAGCATGCGATTATGCTCTGTCGCGAAAAGAAACCACAAGGAATTTTATTTTTAGGTGGTAATCCCGACTTCTTTAAGGAACGCTTTGAGCGTGTAAATGTACCATGTGTATTGGTTACAAACTCAAGCAAAGACTTGCATTTTGACAATTTATCAAGCGTTTCAGTAGATGACGTGGAAGCGGCACGATGTGTTGTAAACTATTTATTTGACCAAGGACATACGAAGATTGGTATTTTAGGCGGGGATCCTAGAAAATCTTATACAAGTCACCTTCGTTTTCAAGGAAGTAGAGAAAGCTTTCAAGAACATAACTTAGAATTTGATTCTAACAAATATTATGAGAAAGCTAGATATTCTTATGAAAGCGGTTACAATGCTATGAATAAGCTTTTAGACAAAGCAGAAGACATAACTGCTATATTTGCAATGAGTGATGTAATGGCCATTGGAGCCATTCGTGCACTTCGTGACCGTGATTTGTATATTCCAGAAGATGTATCGGTCATTGGATTTGACGGAACGAATCTTGCATACTATTATAATCCGAAGCTTGCAACCGTAAAACAACACACTAAGATGATGGCAACGAAGAGTGTCGACATATTAATGAACATGATAGAAGAAGACGGACCTGCAGTACATGAACAGGTACCATATGAATTAGTAACAGGCGAAAGTATTAAATCGCTAAACTAGGAGGAAAAATTATGAGAAGCAGTGCTATATTAATGCATATTTCATCACTTCCGTCTCCTTACGGAATTGGAACATTAGGAAAAGAAGCATTCAAATTTGTTGATTTTTTAAAGAAATCTGGACAGACTTACTGGCAGATATTACCGATAAATCAAACTAGTTATGGAGATTCCCCATATCAATCATTTTCAGCATTCGCAGGTAATCCATATTTCATCGATCTTGATTTATTATGTCAGGATGGATATATTACGAAGGAAGATTGCTTATCTTATGAATGGGGAGCTGATCAAACAAATGTAGATTATGCATTATTGTATGAGAATCGCTATAAACTGCTTCGTACCGTATTTTCTTCCTTTCAAATGAATACTCCAGAAGCATTCCATACATTTTGTGAGGAAGAAAAAGACTGGTTATGTGACTACGCATTATTTATGGCGTTAAAAGATGCTCATGATGGGATAGAATGGCAGAAGTGGGAAGATGAATTAAGAAAACGTGATCCAGAAACAATTGAAAAAGCAATGGAAACTTATAAAGAAGAGATTGCATTCTGGAAAATGCTACAGTTCCTTTTCTTTCAACAATGGAACAATGTAAAAGCATATGCAAATGAAAATGGAATTCAAATTATCGGGGATGTGCCAATCTATGTAGCAGCGGATAGTGCCGATGTATGGGTGAATCCAAGTCAATTCTATTTAGATGAAGATTTAAATATGATAGACGTAGCAGGATGTCCTCCAGATGCATTTTCAGAAGATGGACAGTTATGGGGCAATCCGTTATTCGATTGGGATACTATGAAGGAAGATGATTATTCTTGGTGGACAAAGAGAGTTGCCTATGTATCTAAGTTATATGATGTCGTTCGTATCGACCATTTTAGAGGATTCGAGTCTTATTATGCGATTCCAGCAGGTGATGACAATGCGAAAAATGGTGAGTGGAGAAAAGGACCAGGCATCGAATTATTCGAACGCTTACAAACTAAGTTGGGCAAATTAAATATCATTGTAGAAGACCTTGGTTTCTTAACAGATGATGTAATCAACATGGTAAAAGCATCTGGCTATCCAGGTATGAAAGTAATCCAATTTGCTTTTGATAGTAGAGAAGATGGAGATTACTTACCACATAACTATGAAAGACATTGTGTCGTTTACACAGGAACCCATGACAATGACACTATCTTAGGATGGTTCGATACAGCAGAAAAGGAAAGTACAGAGTTTGCCATTGATTATCTTCATTTAGACGAAGAAGAAGGATATAACTGGGGAATGATGCGTGCAGTTTGGGCAAGTGTTGGGAATCTAGCAGTTGTTACAATGCAGGATTTGCTTGATCTAGGAAGTGAAGCTCGTATGAATATTCCTTCTACATTAGGACGCAACTGGAAATGGCGTGCTGAACAAGGCAAAATTACCGATGAATTAGCGGAAAAGATTGCGAAATATATGAAATTGTATGCTAGATAGGTAAGAGTTGAAAAGATTGAGATGATATAGAATTAGCAGTATATAGATTAAAATAATGTATATTAATACCAATTTTTATAGAGAAACAGGAATGAAGAATAGTAAAAACATTGTGTTCATTCCTGTTTTTTGTTGAAATATTAGTTAAAATGCACAATAAATTTTGCTTTTTACGTTCAAGTTGTGAATGGAAGTTTTGGACAATTTGAGTTATTATTAGTGCATAGAGAAAAAGTTCTAGCTCACTAAACAATTGGTAACGTTTCCATACGATTTGAAAGAGAGAATCAAACGTATGAATCAGGTTACCAACTATTTTTTAAGTTTTCTGAAAACGTTCCCATACATAGAAATGGTATATATGATTACCAACGATTGTAATCGGAACAGTAATGTTATTACCAGAGCAGAACGAAACTGAGTCATTCTACATAAAGCGACTGTAATGTTAGCCCTTCATTACATCCATTATACTTTTAATATTTATTTATAGACTCCTCACTTATGTCATAGAAAACTCACTGCGTTTTCAGTCCTTTTTCTCTTTTATAGTTAATAATTATTAACTAATACTATCAACTATATAATGAAAATGGGAGGTATAACTATGTTACAAACAAAAAGTCAATCAAAACAAAAGCTATATAGCAGATTGTTATCATGGATTGCAATTTGCGCTTTAGTGATTACTAGTGTATTGGGTACCAGTGAATTGACACTTGCCTCTACAGCAAGTAACAAAACACCTTACACAATTACACTTAATTCAAATTCTTCAAGTTCTTCTATAAGTGGTGATATTTATCATGCCGATTCTATGAAAGAAGGCGCGATTCTTCATGCTTGGTGTTGGTCATTTAACACAATTAAAAATAACATGGCAGATATCGCAGCTGCTGGTTATACAAGCGTTCAAACATCTCCAGTAAATGCCTGTGTAGTAGGAAATAACGGAGATTTAAAATTTACAGATCAATGGTGGTATCATTATCAACCAACTGATTATACAATCGGTAACTATCAATTAGGTTCTGAAGCAGAATTCAAAGCTATGTGTGATGAAGCTGAAAAATACGGTGTTAAAATCATCGTTGACGTTGTAGCAAATCACTGTACAAGTTCTTATAACTTAATTTCTAGCAACATCAAAAATATCAGCAATCCATTCCATACAAATACTGAAATTTCTGACTGGAATAGCAGATACCAAGTAACTCAGCTTGCATTGTTAGGTCTTTATGATAATAATACACATAATAAAACACTGCAGAATTACATAAGAAACTACTTATTAAGATGTGTTGAACTTGGTGCTGACGGTTTCCGTTACGACGCAGCAAAACATATCGAATTACCAGATGATTCTGGATTTGGTAGTGATTTCTGGCCTACAGTATTAAACAATGGTGCTGAATTCCAATATGGTGAAATTCTTCAAGATAGTATCTCTAGAGAAACAGCATATGCAAATTATTTCAGTGTAACAGCATCTGCATACGGTATTAAACTTCGTAATGCAATCGGTGCTAACAACTTTAGTACATCCAATATTTCTTACTATGAAAACTCTGTAAATGCAGATAAATTAGTAACATGGGTAGAATCCCATGATAACTATGCCAATGCCTTATCCGATTACGGCTCATCTCAATGGATGAATGACGAACAAATCAAATTAACATGGGCTCTAATCGCTGCTCGTGCAGAAGGTACACCATTATTCTTCAGCCGTCCAGTTGGTGGTGGTGGTTATTCTTGGGATAACCGTTTCCCAGAAAAAACAAAGATTGGTGACAGAGGTAGTGCTTTATTCATGGATGATGAAGTTGCTGCAGTTAATAAATTCCGTAACTTAATGGAAGGTGAAAATGAATACTTAAGAAATCCAAATGGTTCTTCTACCGTTCTTATGATTGAACGTGGAACTAAGGGTGCAGTTATTATCAACTTAAATTCCTATGACTATAATTTAAACAGTATTACAACAAACCTTGCAAATGGTTCTTACAAAAACCAAACAGATAACAACAATGTATTTACAGTATCTAACGGTAAGATTTCTGGTACATTACCATCTCGTTCCGTTGTAGTTTTATATGATTACGATGATAATTCACCATCTGTAAGCATCACAAACTGCCCAACAACATTTAAAACAGACAGTGTAACACTTACACTAAATAGTACAAATACAACAAAAGCAACATATGCAATCAATGGTGGAACATCTTATCTATATGATAACGGTGACACAATTACAATCGGTGCTGGCGATGATTACGGTACAACATACACAGTTGAACTTCGTGGTATCAACAGCGACGGTGATACAACATCTATATCTTATACATTAACAAAGAAAGATCCAAATGCTTGCACAAGCGTTTACTTCCAAAAACCATCAAGCTGGGGCAGTACAGTGTATGCTTATGTATATGATGATAGTGGCTCAACAGTAGTAAAAAATGGAACATGGCCTGGTGAAGCTATGACATATGATTCTTCTACAGGTTATTACACATATTCTTATCAATTTGATGATAGCGACAGCGCAAAAGTAATTTTCACAGACGGTACAAATCAAACTCCAGGTGCAAACCAATCGGGTTATGATGTAGTAGATAATGGTTTATATAGTACTTCAGGATATGTTAAAGTGATTACAGTAACTCCATCACCTTCACCATCTGTATCACCAAGCGTTAGCCCATCACCATCACCATCTGCTTCTACAACACCATCTGGTGATAGCATTTACTTTACAAAACCATCTAGTTGGAGTAGTACAGTATACGCTTATGTATACGATGAAAAGAGTAGTTCAAGCGTAGTAACAAATGCAGCATGGCCTGGAGTACAAATGACATTAGGCTCCAATGGCGAATACAGCTATGTATTAGATTCCAATGTAACATCTAACAGCCGTGTAATCTTCACAGACGGAAGCAACCAAACTCCTGGTTCTGAAGGATTCGTAGTTACAGCAGGTGCTCACTATGATGTAAATGGTATCGTAAATTCAGGAACAAATACAGTTACAGTTTACTACTATACAGGTTGGTCAAACGCATACATTCATTATCAAATCGGTAGTGGTTCATGGACTAGTGTACCAGGTGTGGAAATGTCAAGTTCCTCTATCTCTGGATACAAGGTAGCGACAATTGACCTTGGAACAGCATCTTCTTTAACAGCTTGCTTTAACAATGGTAGTGGTAGCTGGGATAATAATAGTGGAAATAACTACAACTTCGGTTCCGCAGGTACTTATACAGTGAAAAATGGTGTGATTTCTAGCGGAGCACCAAACTAAAATAAATTAGCTATTTTTCTTTCTCATACTATGTTAAATATAATGTAAAACCAGAAAGGCATTCCCTGAGAGATTGGGGGGTGCTTTTTTGGTGTATAGTATTTATACTTAATGTAAAAAGACCTATCAAAATAGAACTTATCTACTCTTGATAGGTCTTTTGCTAATCATTACAACGACAAGTATTATAATCTTCTGAGTCAGTCTTTTTTAACTACTCATTAGAAGTCGAATTTGACATGTTATCTCTCGATACCTCATTCTTATCTACATCAGGAATATCACCATCTCCATAATCTGAATTCCAATCATAGTCCAAATTAATCTTATTTTGAGCATTATCTTGACTTTGTTTATTTTCTTCCTTATTTCTCATAAGAATCTCCTTCCAATATGCCTTATTTCTATCCATATTATTATGTGTGTTATCACACAATACAAATCTAGTATGAGAAGTTAAAGAGAAAATTATCAAACAAATGGTTATTTTATCACGCTGTCAATTTAAATGCTTATTCAAAATGATACTGAATCGTCAAATCATTTCCTATTGCATGGATGTCAACTTTTGCTCCAGTAATCATAGGCATAGTAGGAGATAAGTGTCCGATATCAGCGTCCATAATGACTGGCACGTTATATTCTCTTACCATAGGAAGAACGGCTTCGTATTGATCCAATCCCATAATCTCTTGACCGAAGCATAGAGGACGACCGATTACAAAACCTTTCACATACTTGAACCAGCCAGCATTTTTCATTTGCCACATAGCACGACGAATTGATATAACATTTAAATCACAGGATTCTAAAAACCAGATAAAACCATCTTCTTTATATTGTTCTAAAAACGCAGTTACGCGGTCATATTTTGTACCTAAAAGATTTACTAAACAATCCATGCAGCCACCAAGCAAACGGCCACTCATATGAATCGTTTCATCTGGATAACATCTTAAAATCGTATCTTCTGTTACATTATAAGGAGCAAGAGGATTTTCATCGTCTTTTAGCGAATCTTTCTGCCATTTTTCATATCCTTTTACAGAATCTTTCTGACCAGTTAATAAATCGAAGGAATCCTGTAAGGAAGGATGCCAAGGTTCCATCCCAAATGAAGCGGCGCAGGAACTGTAGATAGAAGCCGTATCACAAATTGTTGTTAATAGAAACGTCATATTTGTGTTATCAGAGTAACCCATGTACCATTTTGGAACAGCAGATTTTATTTTTTCAAAATCTACGTAGTCCAAAGTTTCACACATAAGTTCCCCGCCACCACAGGAGATTAATACATCATTTTGTGTAGAACAGTAGTAATCAGTCAGTTCTTTTCCGCAGGCAGCAGGTGTATTGCTAATTCCAATGCCAGAACCTTCATAGCAGTTTGGTCCAAGGTCTAAACTGTAACCCATTTCCTTAAATTTTTTCTGTGCGTTGTCAAATGCTGATTTATATGGTTCTATGTTGCATCCGAAAGATGGTGCAACAAATCCGATTGTGCCGTTTTGGGGTAAAAATTTTGGATATTTCATGTAATTGTACCTCATTTCATTTATTATTGGTACTATTTTACCATAGAATGATTGGTTGGCAATAGGGAAGATACTTTTTAGTACTTGCACTACCAAAGGTAGATGTTATACTAAGATTGTCATATCGATCGATATAATGTAGAATAGTTGCATCGTTGTAAAGTATGATAACATCTGATAAATTAATGACTGTTATCAATATGGTAAAGATTTGAAACATTTTGACAGAAAGGAAGAGAGCAAATGAAAATTGAAAATGGTAGACCCTCCCATACAGAGGGAAGATTAGAAAAGGAAATTCGTGTGTATGATAAATTAGATGAGCTAGGCATGTGGTATGAGCGATTGGATCATGAGGCGACAGATACGATGGAAGCCTGCAATGAAATAGGTAAGGTGTTAGATGTGGTAATTTGTAAGAATTTGTTTTTATGTAATCGTCAGAAGACAAAGTTCTATTTGCTGATGATGCCAGGGGATAAGCCATTTAAGACGAAGGAATTGTCTAGCCAGATAAATAGTGCAAGACTTTCCTTTGCGTCAGGAGAAGATATGGAGAAGTATCTGGATACAACACCAGGGTCAGCTAGTGTGATGGGTCTGATGAATGATGTGGAGCATGAAGTTACCTTGTTGATTGATAAGGATGTTTTGGATGGAGAGTTTATTGGGTGCCACCCTTGTATCAATACAAGCAGTTTAAAGCTGAAAACGAAAGAGTTTGTGGAGAAGTTCTTACCAGCGGTAGGACATGCGTGTGTGGTAGTAGAGTTAGTTGGGGAGTAGCTAGTTAGACGGTAATGTGAAACGCCGTAGAATAATAGAATCTTTTTTGAATATGACCTGTAATCTATCTGCGCTATGTGAAAGCAAAGATAGATTACAGGTCTATTTTCGATTTAGAGTAATGAGTAAATTTTACAAAGAAAAATCTGCATGGTGTTCTTTTTGTACGCATTCAAGCAATTGTAGTAAAAAGCACTACTGCGTTCATATTGCAAATATAGTATGGTTATGATAAAATTTTATTGGGTAAAATATACAGAATTATACGAGTTAAAGGAGAAAAAGAAAAAAGAATGAAACAAGAAGATTTTTTTGATGAGCAAATTATCGATATGATAAATCAGGCAGAACAAGATGCTACAGATTTTGTTTCAAAGTCACCGATAGAGGAAACTATGCAAATGGAAACAGAAAAAAGTGGTATTGACACTGGTGTCAAAATTTTAGGCAAATGGATTTACTTTGAAAAACGACTTTTGGTAAATGATACTATTACCATGATGTTGCCGAAAAACTTTGCACCAATGAGTTTGGAAGAAGCCAGGTTAAAGTACCCATCAGAACATCGACCAGAAACCATACTTACCGATGAAACAGGAACAAAAAATTTATTGTTACAATATATGGATGGAAAAGTAACCAATACAACGATTGAATCTTTTCGTAACCAGATTTTTGGCATGATGAAGCGAGTAAATCCTGGGATTAAAGAGAGGGAAATAGGAACTGTTCATATTGCAGGGAAACAAATTGCTTATGTAGAGTTTTCCAATACTACTATCGATGGTAAACTCTATAACCTAATGTTCTATTTGGCAGTGAATGGTCAACCATTGATGGGGAGTTTTAATTGTCAGACAAAAGAGATGAAATATTGGCGAAACATATTCTTTGAGATGATACAATCAATTGAAATCATAGGAAAAGAGGAAGAGTCATAGAAAGGGGTGTGCACATGGAAGAAAATATTTGTTTTCAAAATATGGAAATTTCTCCTTATGAGGTTAAGCAGCTATTGGATGTACGTATGGAATGCCAAGTGAATGAGCATAGCACTTTCTATTTTAAAGCCATACTTTCGGAAGAAAAGAAAGACAGCTATGTGAAAAAAAGCAGACAAGGAAGCAATGTGACTTTGAGCCTAAAAAAAGAAGATGGGAAAAGTGATATTTTGTTTCAGGGAATGGTACAAGATGTTGAGGTCAAAGTGATACAAGGTACATATTATATTGAAGTATACGCAATTTCTTATAGCTATCTTTTGGATGTAGAGAAAAAAAGTCGTACCTTTCAGAATAAGAAAATGTCTTATAACGAATTGGCACAACAGGTATGTTCAGACTATGAAGGTGCTATGGTAAGTGATGTTGTCACAAAAGGGAAAAGCATAGGACAATTGATTGTACAATATGAAGAAACAGATTGGGAATTTTTAAAACGCTTAGCTTCGCATTTTCATACAGGATTGGTAAATGACATTCATTTTGCCCAGCCTAAATGCTATTTTGGCATCCCAAACAATAAAGAGCAAACGTTACATATATATGATTATAGTGTGAAGAAAGATTTAGGGAAATATTTAAAGTTATCCAAGAGTGGTATTGATGAATTAGTGGAACAGGACTTTATGTATTATCAGGTAGGAACAGAATTACCTGTGAATATTGGAGATATCGTACCGTTTCAAGGAAAAACGCTATATGTTTATCGAGTAAATGCATGCATGCAAAAAGGGGTGTTTTTATATTACTTGACCTTAACAACTAAAAAAGGAATGACCCAGCCATACCAGTGGCATGAGCGTATCGCTGGATGTTCTTTGAGTGCAAAGGTTATTGAAATTCAAAATGACCAAGTGAAAGTTTCATTGGAAGTAGATGAAGCCTTAGGCCATTCTCCAGGAGAACCTTGTTTTTTCCCATACTCTACAATTTATTCTTCGCAAGATGGAAGTGGCTGGTATTGTATGCCTGAAATGGGTGATCATGTACGTGTTTATTTCCCAGATGCTGTAGAAGAACATAGCTATGCTATTAGTTCTGTACACGAAGAAGTTGATCCTTCGATACAGCCTGGTTTGGGCAATACCAATGACTCTTACAGTGGAAAAAGAGATGACCCAAGTGTGAAATCGCTGCGTAATCAAAATGGCAAAGAAATACGTTTGACTCCAGGTGGAATTTATATTATTTCCGATGGTACAACGATTACATTAACGGATGAGGGTGGTGTTTCTATTATAAGTGATCAGAATATTGAATTTAAGTCCGATCAAAGTATTATATTGAATGCAGAGGAGGATGTAAATATTATTGGTCTTACTGGAATTGATATGAGTTGTAATGAAACAGCATCTATTAAAATGAAGGAAAATGTAGAAGTGATTGGACAAGAAGTAAAAGCCAATTAAGTATGGGAGGAAATAGATTGCAAGGGATTGACTTACATCAAAAAAGCAAAGAATTAGTCACTAGATTCGATCATTATATGAAAGAGCATATGGAAGAATTGATAATGCAATTTGTTGATTGTTTTTTAAATTATTGTAACCAAATTTATCAAATGCAGCAACAGGGTAACAAGGGAGCAATTGCTTATATTCATTTTTCTGTTTTGCGAACAAATATCTTATTGAAAAAGCATGAAATTCGTTTAGATGCCTATGACGAAAATTGGTATTTGGATACAGTTGAATGTAGTGGCAGTTATCCAGTAGAGAGGGTTTACTCTTACTTAGAAGAATATGGAGATGCCGTAGAAGAGTTTCGGATGAAATCCATAGGAAAGGTAAGTTTGGCTGAAGCGCAGAAAAGGGTGTTTGAGGAAAGTAATTTGTATCTTTTCTTTATCGCTGAGTTGATTCGAGTGGGAATGAGAAGGGTAATCAAAACAGAGGAATATCAAAGAATAAATCGAGCCTCTTGCTTTGTGGTTTGTATCGGAGGCTTTATGGATCGGTTTGATATTCTATATAAAGAAGATAATACAGGGAAGGATAGTAAAGAAGTAAAGAATTATCTTCAATCTAAAAAACAGACACTTTTTAGCCATGAGATATATAAAAAATTAGATTTATCAAGTGGAGATTATGAAGCTCTGGAGTTTCAGTATTCTTCTTTTGAAGGTTGTGATTTCAGTAAAAGTAGATGGAACAATAGCCGACTTTTGTTTAGCAATTTTCAGAATACAATCTTTAAAGATACAAAGATGGAGAGAATGAAGATTTTTGACACTGACTTTTCGGGTGCAATACTAGAAAATGTCAGTTTTGAAGGATCAAAATTAAAGCATATTTCCTTTGCAGGAGCGAAGCTTTTTCGAGTAGACTTTTCCAAAGCATTACTGGCAGAAGAAATTAATTTTCAAGGAGCGAGCATTGTGGATTGTAATCTTCCAGAAAGCAGGTGAGTTATGGACTATTTTATAATGAAAACAGATGAACGTTTATGCAGGCTACCACAGATGCAGATGCCAAAAGAACTCTCCTTGACAGAGATAACGAAAGAAAAGATAAGTAAATTAACAGTGGCTTCTGTTGTTTATGTCAAAGGAAATTATGGGTTAGGCATAGAATATCCAGATTATTTGGAAATGCCAATTCCTTTGATCGCAGATAAGTTTAAAAAAATTTTACAAAAGTACCAGAAAGATGCGTTATTTCATAGGGTAATGCTGATTGAGAAGGAGGCAGGATTACAAAAGCCGTATTTTCTTATGATGCCACCAGAAATAACATGTGCGGATAACAAGGAGACACAATATGATGCAGGGGGAAATGTACGAAACTTTGTGTTGGACTTGGAAAAAGCAGAAAAATATAAAATCTTTTTAGCGAAGGATTATAGGGAGCAAATTATAGTAAGGTTAGATGTTGCAGAAAGCATTTTGCGGCGAAATGCCAATGGGATTTGGTTTGAACCGGTAAAAATACGAGGAGGAAATAAATAAAATGTCAGAGGAAATAAAAAGTGAAACCAAAAATACAGAAGAGCAGGAGCCACAATATCCCTATGTGGTCAGAGGAGCAAGGATATACTGTACTTGTGGAACACATGTGAGAAAGCTGGATATGCCAGTATCTCATGGTTCCTTTATTCGCGATAAGGCAATGATGAATAAAGCGGATTGTAAGGTGGGGATTGATCAAAATATTCCCCCTTTTGGTGCCTGTCAGTCGGGAACGAAAGATGGCATTGACATTGTAATTGAAGATACCAAAGATTTATTTCCTTTTACAGATGAGAATGGAAATCCAGTAGAAATGCCCATGCCAATCGAAGGAAAGCTGTGTGAACCCAAATTGGCTAATGAGTGGTTAGATGCACAAGAACATACTCTGGTGGATGGAAAAGCAGCCCTGACTGCAAACTGCACAATTACTTGCTGTTATGGTGGAACCATTGGTTTTATGGATGCCGGACAGGAAGTGTATTGATTAGAACATGAAAAGAAAGCTTCCGTATAAAGGAGGAGTTTAAATGGGCGAAAAAGGGATACAGACATCTTTTCAGGGAATCCCGGATGAATTTACACATGGTCAGATTCAAGTGAAATGCCCTTATCCTATCCAGATAGTGCAAGAACTTGAGATTCATAGAAAGTTAAATCAGCATGGTGAAATATTGATCAAAGGGATTTTGCGGGAAGAGAATGGTGCAGATTGTATTCATCGAGCAGGAATACAGGATTCTATTGCTGTTTATGGGAAAAATGGTTCAGAAGAACGATTACTTTTTTCAGGTGTAGTGACGGAGGTTGAGGTATTTTTCCAAAGAAGTATTTATTACATAGAAATCAAAGGTTTGTCATGGAGCTGTTTATTGGACTATGAAGAGAAGTGTCGTTCTTTTCAGAATAAGGAAATGAGTTATGATGCTTTGCTGGATCAGATATTACATGATTATCAAGGCGGTATGCATATTAGTGGTACGAACCATACGGAGCAGCCTGTAGGGCGTTTTCTTCTTCAGTATCGGGAAACCGATTGGGAATTCTGTAAACGTCTGGCAACTCATTTTCAAACACAATTAGTAGCAGATCTATTAGGAAAGACGCCAAGATTTTGTTTTGGTTTACCTAAGAACAAAGGAACACTTACCCATGTAGATGATGTAGTAACCCGAAGGGATGCAGGAAAGTATCAAGAGGCGGTTTCCAATGGATTTCCTGTGACAGAAGGACATTTTGTCAAATATCAGATTCAGAGTAAAGAACCCTTGGAACTAGGGGACATGGTTGAATATGAAGGGCGTTCCATGATAGTGGAAGAAAGTCATGCTTTCTTAGCAAAAGGAATTCTGCAGTATAGCTATGTACTGGGGATGGAAGATTCCTTAATGGTGCCGCTGAAAAACAATCACCAGATACAAGGAATTTCTCTGCTTGGTAAAGTTTTGGATAGAAAAAATCAACAAGTAAAATTGGAACTAGAGATTGATAAAAAGCAGGAAGTTGGAACTGCTTGCTGGTTTCCATATGCTTCACAGGGAAATAATCTATTCTATTGTATGCCAGAAAAAGGAACCAGCATCTCATTATACTTTTCTAATAGTGACGAAACCTGTGGAATTGCAATGAATGCCGTAAGAAGAAATGGAAGTAATTGTGCCAAGACATCCAATCCAAAATTGAAATATATGGGGATACCTGCTGGAAAAGAGTTCAAGTTAGGGATAACGGATATTGATTTTACAGCTCATGAGAAACTGTTTATGACAATGAAAGATGACAGCGGTGTATTGATTCAAAGTCATGAGAATTTAAATGTCTTTACGAAAAATAAACTCTCTTTAGAGGCAAAAGAGCTTATAAAAGTATTTGCTAAGACAGGCAATATTGTTGTTGGGGCTAAAGAAGAATCCTCCCTTTACCTGCTTGGTGGACCAGATGGGGATACCCACATCAAGGCAGGAAGTAATCTAATCTATGAAGGTCGAAAAAAGGAAATCTTTACAGAACGATTAAATGAAGAAATTGCTTATGAAGAAAAGAAGTTTGATTGGGGGAAATTAGCAAAAAACGTCCTGATTGGTCTGGCTGCGGTAGCAGTGGTAGTTGCAGTAGTGGCAACAGGAGGTGCATTATTGGGTGCCGCTGCAGCTACGATAGCTTCTGTGTCTACGGGGGCTGCGATTAGTGGGGCAATGGCTGTTGGAGTAATGGCAGTATCGGATATTGTCCGGGGAGAGGTAAGTGACGTAAAGGATTATGTATTAGCTGGTGTGAAAGGAGCCATAGAAGGCGCGGTAGAAGGCGCCGTCTTAGGAATCAAAGCGCTAAAAGGAGCAAAACTTCTTGGAAAAATGTTAGCAGGTGGTGGCGTTGCTTTCTTGACCGATGGGATTTCACAAGGAATTGATATTCTCTTTAATGATGGTTCTTATGATTGGAAACAAGGATTACTTTCCTTGGGAATTGGGTTCTTTATGCCAGCAGCAGCGGAAGGGGTACGAAGAGGTGTTGGTAAGTTATTTGAAAAGTATGGGAAAAAAGCGCCTCAATGGCTAAAGGACTCCTTTTGCAAGTTGTGTGGTGATCCAGTGGATGTGGTTAGCGGAAATGTGGTGTATGATACCATCGATTTTGAATTGCCAGGTCCTCTGCCATTGCAATGGCGACGTATCTGGTGCAGTGCTAGTCGTATTATGGGACATCTGGGACATGGTACCCGTTACAATTATGAGATGGGATTGGAGA